>JBDSGF010000086.1:0-15969 GCA_039919135.1 Candidatus Limnocylindria bacterium
TCAGCGCCACCAGGCCGGCGATATGCGGCGCCGCGAAGCTGTTGCCGGTCGCCACCGTGCTGCCGCCGTCCTTCCATGCGATGGGCACATCCACGCCCCAGGCGCCGAACTCGACCGGCGGAGCAGGGTTGTAGTACACGCGCCACGGGTCAGGCTCGGGATGGGCCGCGACAGAAAAGACCGATGAGAAGAGCGACGGGTAGCTGGGCGCCGGCACGTTGTTGGCCGCACTGACCAGCACTGTCGACTGGAAGTAGGCGCGATCGGCAAGATCGTGGAAGATCGGGTAGAGCGACTCGCTCTTGGATGAGAGGCTCAGGTTGCAGACCTGGAGGCCCTGCTCAATCGCCCATTCCAGCCCGGCGGCGAAGGCGGTCCCCTTCCCGCGCAGGTCGGCGCCCAGGACGCGGATGGAGACGAGCTCCACCTCGGGGGCCATCGACAGGATGATGGCGCCGCACGCCGTGGCGTGGCCGAACATGTCGGCCGTGCCGTCCGGGACAACCTTCGGCCCTTCATCGGTCAGCTCGACGGTGACGTTCTCGACCACGCGACCGTGCAGCCCGGGATGGTCGTTCTCCAATCCCGAGTCGATGATCCCGACGCGAACGCCGGCACCGGTGGCGTCGCCCCAGGCCCATTTCCGCGTCACGCCACGCAGGCGCAGGCTCCTGCGCAGCTCGCGCTTCGGATCGGCGAACGGACCGGACCAGGCGGGCAGCTCGGACGAGGTCATCGACCGATGCGGCCGCGCCGCGTGCGCTCCGCGTGGCCGGCCACCACCTCCAAAATATCGGCGACAAGCGACATCTCGCGGTCGCTCATGCCCCGCAAGCGTGCGATCTGGTCAACCATGCGCCAGAAGGGCGCCTCGTCATCGGTGTCGAGATTGGCAGTCGCCGATGCGACCAGGGCGTCGACCTGGTCGGTCGAGAGTTCCGGACCGATCTCGGCGAGGACGCTTGCCAGCAGGCGCGTGGTGTCTCGCTGCACCTTCGCCGCAGCGATGGCAACCGTGGCCTGGCCGGCGAAGACGCCGAGCAGCTCCATGTCCCGCAGAGAGAAGGTCGGCGAGGAGCGCTTGTCCAGCACCTGGAGCACACCGAGCGTGCCGTGCTCGTCGAACAGCGGGGCGGCGGCAATGGAGCGCGGGACATAGCCGGTCTGTTCCGCCGCATCGCGGTTGAAGCGCGGATCGTTCCCCACGTCCGAGAGGGCCAGCGCCTGCCCGGTGGAGTACACGTAGCCGACGATGCCCTGCGTCGGCGGCACGGCAAGGCCCACCGCCCCGGCTCCCTTGTCGCCCGCGGCGACACGGAACTCGAGCCGATCAGGGTCGTGCTCGAAGAGGGCGATCGAAGCGGCCTCGGCGTCAAACAGCCGAACGGTGGCGTCCACGATGCTCTGGAGGAGACGCGTCTCCACCTCGCCCTGGAGCCGCCGTCCGACGGCGGAACGCCGCGACGCCGCGACAAGCGCGGCGATCGCAGCATCCGCTGGCGGTTCAGCCATTCAGGTGACTACTGGAGCTTGGCGCTGTGGCCCTCGGTGTCGTCGTCATCGGTGGCCTGGCGCTTGAGGCCGTGACCCTCGGTGTCGTCGTCATCGGTGGCCTTGAACCTGAAGCCTTGGCCCTTGCTGTCGAGGTCCTGAGTGCGATCGTCGTCCATGATGTGACCCTCCACTGAATCGTCGTCATAGGCCTCGCCGCCGAGTGAGCCCGGCCGTGAGAACCCTTCCATCGGCGGTTGTCGCCGTAACCTGTCCATGCGTATCTTGCCTCCTAGCTGGCAGCTGGACCCGCAATGCGCCTCATCCTACGGTGGCGGCCGACCCTTCCGAAGCGTGGGCCCGACAGATTCGGTGTCGGCTTCCCGACAGCTCATCGGCTGCCATGCCTCTCGAGTGTATCCAGGTCGTTGATCACGAGTGTCTCGCGCTCGATGCTGATCAGACCGTCGTCGACGAGTCCGCTGAGCAGCTTGTTCACGCTCTGGCGCGTCCCGCCAATCATGGCGGCAAGGTCGGATTGTGTGAAGGGCCAGTCGAGCTCCGCACGTCCGCGCGCCTTCGGATCGGCGTCACGCGCAAGGCGCACGAGTCGCATGGAGAGACGCCCGGCGAGATCCAGGAAGTGCAGCTCCTCGACATGGCCCGTGAGGCGGCGGAGCTCCTCCGCCAGCGCGTGCAGCAGGGCCTGGACGATCTGCGGGTCGTCGTTCAACAGGCGAAGGAACTCCTCCCGTGGCAGAGCCAGCGTCTCAGTCGGCTCCATGGCCGCGGCGGTCGTCGAGCGCGGCGAGCTATCGAGCAATGCCAGCTCTCCGAAGAATTCGCCGGGGTGAAGGGTGGCAATGATCGCCTCATCGCCCTCTGCTGAGGGCAGGACGATCTTCACCGCGCCGCTGGCCACCACCTGGAGCGAGTCACCGATGTCGCCCTGGTGAAAGATGACCTCGTTGCGACGGAAGCGGCGGCGGCGCATCTGACCCGCGATCAAGCGCAGCCCATCATCGGCCACATGCGCGAAGAGCGCGCACTGGCGAAGGTTGTCGGTCGCCAGGGACTGGTCGATCACGCTCCGTCTCCCTCCTTGGGCCGGGAAGGCCAATGGACACGCAGACTGTCGCCCGCTGCGCCACGCGCGTCAAGGGGTGGCGCGTGCGTCGGCTGGACGACACCCATGCGGCCAACCGCCGGACACCCGGCCAATCGCGAGGTTGACCCCGCGGGTGTCGCAGCGCTGCTCACCGTTGCGTTTCGGGCGGGCGGAGCATATCGGCAACGACAGCAAGCTTGAAGGAGGATCCGATGCTTGGCCCGAACCACCACACCTCTCAGCTGGCCAACCAGAAGTTCGGCGGGCGGCTCACCCACGCGGCGCGGATCCGGATGGTCCAGAAGGACCGCCACGACGGGACTCGCCCGTTTCACGCTGACGGGCATCGGCTGATCACCGCCCGTCGCCTCGCTGCCGGCTGAGTGGCCACCCCCATCCGCTGACCCTCTCACCCGCACGCGACCGACCGACGCCGGAACCCTTAGCCCGCGGCGTCGGCGCTGTCCTGCTGCATCCCTCCTGGCCGTTGTATCATCGCCGCCCGGTCGGGCGGGAGTAGCTCAGTTGGCAGAGCGCCACCTTCCCAAGGTGGATGTCGCGAGTTCGAATCTCGTCTCCCGCTCCACGTTCCTCCACCCGGCAGAGAAGGCCTTCGGGCGACGGCCGGCCGATGCGCGTTCCGGCCGACCTGTTGGCGCGCTTCACCCGCTGAGATCGCCCGTCACCAACTCTTCACATTCCCCCAGTACGCTTTGCCGATGCTCGACCGATTTCCGGTACTCGTCTTGGTGGTCATCCTCGCCGCGTGTTCCAGCCCGGCATCGACCACGCCCAGCAACGGCACCGCCTCGGTCCCAATGAGATCGGAGAGTTCCCGGCCGTCCCACAGCGCAGAGCCGAGCACGCCCCCGAGCAGTGAGCCAACGCCGCAGCCTTCGTCGAAGCCGCTCGCCTGGCGCGACCTGGACCTGACCGGACCGGCCGCCCGCGAGGATCACACCTGGACGGTCGGCGGCGATGGCCGCAGCGCATACCTGTTCGGCGGGCGCGACGGCGCCACCGTCTTCGGCGACCTTTGGGCGTTCGACCTGGAGACCGACACATGGACCGAGCTGAACCCCGGCCCCGGTCCGGCGGCGCGCTTCGGGCACGAGGCGGTCTGGGTGGATGACATCGGTCTTGTGGTCTTCGCCGGCCAGGCGGGCCCCACGTTCTTCAACGACCTGTGGGCCTTCGAGCCCACGGCTGGGTCATGGGCGCGGCTACCTTCGAGCGGCGCGGTGCCAGTCTCCCGCTACGGCACCTGCGCCGCAGTCAGCCCCGACGGGCGCCTGTGGATCAGCCACGGCTTCACCTCGGACGGGGCGCGCTTCTCGGACACCCGCTCCTACAACTTCGAATCCGGCGCATGGACCGATGAGACACCGGCCGATGGCGGCCGGCCGGTCGAACGCTGCCTCCACGGCTGCTGGTGGACCGATGCGGGCGAGCTCGCCCTTTACGCCGGCCAGACGACCGGCGTCACGGCGCTCGGCGACCGATGGACCTTCGCGGATGGGGCCTGGGCAAGCGTCGAGGGGTCGCTTCCGCCGGATCGGAACCTGTACGCGCGGACCCGGCTGTCGGGCGCCACCTTAGTGTTCGGCGGGCAGGCGCTCGACGGGTCGTATCTGGCCGACCTCTGGTTGCTCCGAGACAGCGAGGCCGATGCCATCTCCCTCGCGACGGACGGTGGCCCGCCGTCAGGCCGGGCCGGAGCCGAGCTGATTCGCGACGCTGCCGGCGAACGGGTCCTGCTCTTCGGAGGCCGGGACGGCGGCGGTGCGCACGCCGACCTCTGGGAACTGAGTGGCGCACCGCTCGGGGACTGATCTGGCTATCCGCAGATGCGCGACGGCATCTAACCGCCGCCGCCGGACCCACCGCCTCCCCGCCCGCTGTTGTCGCACTGGCCTACGAGTGGCTGTCCTCGAGGGTGGCGGACACCGAGAGCTCCACGTTGCCGGCAAGGGCGCGCGACACGGGGCAGTGGTCCTTGGCGTCCTGAGCCGCGGCATCGAAGGCCGCCTCGTCAATGCCCGGCACCGTGCCGATCACGTCGAGCTCGGAGCGCGTGACGGTCCATGCATCGCCGACCTTGTCGAAGGTGACGGTGGCGGAAACGTGAACGTGGTCCGGCGGCGTCCCGGCGCGGGCAAGCGCGCCGGACAGGGCCATCGAGAAGCAGGAGGCATGTGCGGCAGCCAGCAGCTCCTCGGGCGAGGTCTGACCGGAGGGTGATTCGGTGCGGGAGGACCAGGAGACGGGAAGGTCGGTGAAGAGCTCGCTCGTGCCGGCGCTGACGGTGCCGGAACCCTCGGCGAGCGTCCCGGTCCAGGTCACGGTGGCGGTTCGGGTGGCGGCCATCGGTGCATTCTCCTTCGCTAGACTCGGGGGACAGATGACCAGCCTACCCGAACCCCGACCGATCATCCGCGGAGAGCAGGTCTACCTCCGCGCTCCGGAGCGCGACGACGTTCCGACCTTCGTGCGCTGGTTCAACGACGCCGAGGTCCTCCGCAATCTCGCCATGTTCGCGCCGATGACCGGCCCATCGGCACCATCGGCCTCGAAGACATCAGTTTCGAGGATGGACATGCCGAGTTCGGCATCGCCATCGGCGAGAAGTCCGAGTGGAATAAGGGATTTGGGACCGATGCGCTGCGCGCCATCTGCGACTTCGGCTTCGGTCAGCTCCGGCTGGAGCGCATCGGTCTGTGTGTCTACGCCGGCAATGATCGCGCCCGCCGGTCATACGAGAAGTCGGGCTTCACCCATGAGGGCACCATGCGTCGTGCGCGTTTCGCGCGCGGCGAGCATGACGACGTCCATGTCATGAGCCTGCTGCGCGACGAGTGGCTGGCCATGCCGCATCGGCGCAGCTGGGAGCTCGACTGACGAGCCTGCTCGACCTGGTGGCGCGCATCGCCAGCCTCAGCGGCGAGGCTCGTGCTCGCGCGGACCGGCTGCTGGATGTCCGAGTCGCGGTCGCCCGAAGCGATCCTCCCGATGAGCTTGCGCCGTGGCTGGCGGAGACGTTCGGGTCGGTTGATGCCGTGCGGGAGCAGACGGTGGTCAAGGTCACGAACCTCGCGACGCTCGAGGCAACCCTCTTCGCGCCGTTGCGCGACCGCCGCCCTGTCGACGGCCCCGGCCACACCTCCGACCTGGCGGAGGAGATCGCCGCGACGGAGGGTGACCCCTTCTGCGCACCCGAGACCGCCACCCCGGCCCACCCGTTCGGCCGGGTGCGAGGCGCTTGCATGGTCACCGGCGCCAACGCCGCCGCGGCCGATGCGCATCACGCCATCCTCGTCTTCGACGAGCATGACCCGCTCGCCTTCGACGCCGACCTCGTGGGTGACCTCTTCACCACCGCCCGAACCTGGGCTGATCTCGCCCGTGAGACCGATCCGGACGCCGCCAACTACCTGCTCATCTGGAACTGCCTGTGGCGTGCCGGCGGATCGATCATCCACGGCCACGCGCAGGCGCTCCTGGGCGCCGGGCCGCACTATGCGCGACTCGAGCGCTTCCGCCGTGACGCGGAAACCTATCGCGCCGCCCACCGGAGCGACCTCGTCCGCGACCTGGTCGCAGTGCACCGCGATCTCGGGTTGACCGTTGACCTCCGGGGCGACGTCGCGCTGCTCGCCCACATCACCCCAGTCAAGGAGCGCGAGCTCCTGATCATCGGCACTCCCGGCATGGACGAGCGCGACTCTGCCTTCACCGATGCCGTCGCGCGCGCACTCCTGGCCTACCGCGACCGCATCGGCGTCCGATCGTTCAACCTCGCCCTGTGGCGCGGTCCCCTGGACGGGCGCTGGAGCGAATTTCAGCCCATCGTGCGCCTGGTCGACCGTGGGGATCTCTTCGTGCGCCCGTCCGACATCGGCGCCATGGAGCTCTATGGCACCCCGATCGTGGGCTCCGACCCGTACGACGTGATCCGCGCCTTGGGCTGAGCCTGAGCCGATAAATCGTCCGAACGACGCCCAAACGCGCTGCCAGGCCATGTACGGCCGATATATCGGTCAGGATCGCGCACAAGGGCGGCCGATGGGCGGGTTCCGGCGTGGCGCGAACCGACGTATCGGTCATGCGTAGCCCAATCCGGGTGCCAGGCGCGATTCGGCCGATATATCGGCCCCACCCACCCACGGAGGTGCGGCCAGACACGAGGCATCGGGTACGATGCGCCCGTGTTCGAGCTGCGTCGCGACCCGGTCACCGGGTGGTGGTCGGCCATCGTCGCCGACCGGGCCTTCGAGCGCGAGGCCTTCGAGGTCCAGGCGCAGCCGATCGAGGGCAGCCACTGCCGCCATTGCGACGAGGCGCCCGAGAACGAGCCGCCGAACCTCGTGCGGCGCATTGCTCTGCGGTCACAGGCATTCCACCGCATCGACTCGACCAAGCCCAGCGCCGCGCAATTGAGCATGAGCGAGGTCGAGCGCGCAACAGGCTCGTGGGAGATCCTGGTCGGCCCGCGCGACCACCACGAGCGCATGGCCGATGCATCACCCCAGTTGGCCGGCGCCCTCCTCCGCGCCGCGCGGGACGCCATGCGCGAGATCGCCGCGCAACCGCGAGAGGAGATCGAGGACGGTAGAACGGAGCCGCTCTACATCCAACTGGTGCAGAGCTACGGGATGCAGGCCGGCTCGCGCAGCTCCCACCTCAACCTGGAGCTGTACGCCATCCCGCAGGTGCCGCACTGGGTCGCGGAGGAGATCGGCGGCGGGGCGCGACAGGTGATCAAGACGCGGCGCTGCGTGTGGTGCGCGCTATCTGAGGCGGAGGAGGAGAACGGCGAGCGCCTGGTGCTGGCAGACCACCACGCGGTTGTCTTCAGCCCCGCGGCCAGCCGATCGGCCTTTGAGATGATGGTCGTCCCCCGCCAGCACGCCGCCGACTTCACGGCGCTCGACGACGACGCCATCACCGATGCGACCGCCACCCTCCAGCGCGCGCTTCACGCGCTGGATGTCCTGGGTGACCCGCCGTATAACCTCTTCCTGCATACCGCGCCAGCCGGCGAGCGGCTGGACCAGACCTTCCATTGGCACTGGGAGATCCATCCGCGCCTGCGGGTGATCGCCGGCCTCGAGCGCGCGACCGCGCTGGCCGTGAACCCCGCCGCTCCCGAATACGCCGCCGCGGTGCTGCGCCAGCACCTGAATCGGTAACAGATGCGCCGTTCGATGCGTCAGGGCCGAACAGGCGGGGGGCGGTGTGTGCGGAGGACGAGGTGCAGTCGATGGTGGTACCCGGCAGGATCGCGTGGGATGCACCCCCGGTGAGCCGCCGCGCCGTCGACGCTCGCGAGGCCGAGTTCACGCAGCTCTTCGAGGAGTTCTCGGCTCCCATCTTCAACTACGTGCTCCGCATGGTGACCGACGCGGACCGCGCCGCCGACATCACCCAGGACACCTTCATCAAGGCCTACCGCAAGCTTGACACCGTGACCGATGCAACCTCGACGCGATCCTGGCTCTACCGGATCGCGACCAACACCGCCATCGATGACATGCGCCGCCGGCGCAACGTGACACCGATGGGCACCGATGAACCCGCCTTGGCCAACCGTCCCGATCATCGCCCAGGCCCGGAGGCGCAGGTCATGGCCTCGACGCTCGATGAGCGCGTGCAGCGCGCGCTCATGGCACTGCGACCGAACCACCGGCAGTGCCTGCTCCTGTCCGACCTGGAGGACATGAGCGCGCAGCAGATCGGCGAGGTGATGGGCCTTTCCTATGGCGCGGTGCGCACGCTCCTGTGCCGAGCTCGCGGCGAGATGCGACGCGCGCTCAGCGCGCAGGGCTTTGCGCGATGACCATGAACCGTCACGAGCCGTGGGACGAGCTCGTCAGCGCCTCGCTGACCGGCGACCTGAGCGCGGACGAACGCCGGCGCCTGGACGCCCACCTTGACACCTGCGCCGAGTGCCGCTCCACGCTTGCCGCGTTCGCGGATCAGCGTCGGATCCTGGCCGGACTGCGCCATCTCCCGGTCCCGCGTGACCTGGGCGCGCGCGTGCGAACGGGGATCGAGGGTGGCTCGCGCGTGGGTCTGCCGTGGTGGCGCCGCCCGGCAACCATCTTCGCCGGCGTCGGTGGCGGCCTGGCGGTGGTGGCCGGCGCACTCCTGGCGATCGTGCTCCTCAACGGCTCGCCCGACGGGCCGCGTGTCGGCGAATCGTCTCCGACGCCATCGGACTCCGTCGTCGCCGAGAGCGCGTCGCCAATTCCCTCTGTGCCTCCTCCATCTGCGTCGCCGGCCGAGTCGGCATCGGCTCCTTCCTCCGACGCGACCCCGTCGGTGGCACCCATCACGGCCTCTCCCGAGCCGGACGTCTATCTCGCCCTCACCGGGCCGTTCGACAACCAGGCCCTCACCGTGCGCCATGGCCCGACCGGCGAGACGATCGCCGAGATCGATACGCCCTCCGGTCCGCCCATCGCTGCCGAGCTGTCGCCGGACGGTCAGTGGCTGGCCTACATCACCCAGCTCGGCGAGAGCGGCCTCAACGAAGTGCGCGCCACCCGCATCGCCCAGGGAATCCCTTCGGATGACCCAGAGGCGTTGCCGCCTGTCAGCTCGCCGGTCGTGGTTGGCGAAACCGTGATCCTGGGCGAGAGCGTCGCCGGCAGCCCCTTCCTGGAACACCTGGCGTGGGCGTCCAACAGCCAATACTTGACCTTCACCCTCGCCGATCCTGAGGCCAATGCCACTGACGTGTGGCTGTTCCAGCCAAGCATCGCCCAGCCGCAGCAGATCACCAACGTCGGCAACGCCTACGCCGGCAGTTGGGTTCCGAGTAGCGGGGGATCCTCACTCCTGTGGGTGAGCACCGCCAGTGATGTGCCGATGAGCTACCTGCTTGGCTTCCACGACTCCGCTGGCGCGAACCTCGGCCCGGGAGATCCGGCCGATGATCCGACGGCCGTTGCCAATGGCGTCTTCCAGCCGCTGCTGAGCCCGAACGGCAGCCTGGCCATCTACTGGACGGGACGGATGGAGCCGTCCGGCGCCGAGTGGGTCTTCATCGAGGGCGGCCAGCCATATCTGTCGGAGCATTCGGAGGGTTTCGAGTTCACCGACGAGCGGGAGCTGTTCAGCGACCTGACCATCGGTCGTGACGCCTTCACCTCGGCGGCCATCGCCTGGGGCTCCGACGGCGACGCCTACGCCGTGTGGGATGCCATGTGGACCGGGATTCCCCAGGGGTCTGGCGGCGAATATCCCAACGTCAACCGCGTCTACTTCGGCCATGCCACCGATCCGCGCGGCCTCACCGAGTCTCACGCCATCGACGAGGGAGACGTCCCCGAGGGCGCGACGATCGTGGACGTCAAGGTCTCGCCGACCGGTGAG
The DNA here is from genome assembly GCA_039919135.1 of Candidatus Limnocylindria bacterium. Lineage (GTDB taxonomy): Bacteria > Chloroflexota > Limnocylindria > QHBO01 > QHBO01 > JACDBZ01. The sequence goes on from JBDSGF010000086.1 coordinate 9,977, forward strand.
CACCTCGTCATCAGCGCGGCTCGGCCGCGTGGCGGCGTCCTGGAGGCGCCGGCCGCGGATCTGCTGCTCGTCAGGCGCAACACCGGCGACGTGGCCGATGAAGTGTTCGTTATCGGCTCGGCGGACAACGGCTGGTTCGGACCGGCCGACTTCGATGCCATCTCGGAGGCCGAAGCGCCGTAGCCCATCGGTATACTCGCAGCGAGCCCTTTAACGCGGTCCGGAGAGGCCGCCAAGGAGAGATCGCATGAGCGAACGCCGCATCCTCGACGCCGATGACCTGCGTCGCGCCCTGACCCGCATCGCCCACGAGATCGTGGAGCGCAATGGCGGCGTGGACAACCTGGTGCTGGTGGGCATCCGAAGCCGTGGCGTGCCGATCGCGCAGCGCCTGGCCGCGCTCATCGAGGAGCACGAGGGCACATCGATCCCCGTCGGCTCGCTCGACATCACCTACTACCGCGACGACCTGTCGCGCATGGCGCATGCACCGATCGTCAAGCGCTCCGACCTCGAGACCGAGGTGAGCGGCCGCACCGTGGTCCTGGTCGACGACGTCCTGTTCACCGGGCGCACCGTCCGCGCTGCGCTGGATGCGCTGACCGATCATGGGCGTCCGCAGGCCGTTCGCCTGGCGGCCCTGGTCGATCGCGGGCACCGTGAACTCCCCATCCGACCCGACTTCGTTGGCAAGAACCTGCCGACCAGCGTGGAGGAGATCGTTCACGTTCGCCTGACCGAGACCGATGACGTCGACGAGGTCGTGATTGAGCGACCGGAGCAGGCCGCGTGACGGTGGGCGTCGCGGCCGCAACCTGGGCGCATCGGCACTTTCTCGACGTCGAGGGGCTCAGTCGCGAGGAGCTGGAGCGGATTCTCGACCTGGCGGTCGATATGCGGGAGGCACGCGCGGCACGCGCGCATCAGTCCATGCTCGAGAACGAGATCGTCGGTCTGGCCTTCTACGAGGCATCCACCCGAACGCGGGTCAGCTTCGAGCTGGCGGCAAAGGCGCTGGGCGCGACGGTGGTGGACCTGGGCATCGCCGGCAGCAGCGTGAACAAGGGGGAATCCCTGGTCGACACGCTGCGGACGCTCGAACGGTCGGGCGTGACGATGATCATTCTGCGTCATGGATCGTCCGGCGCGCCGCACCTCGCGGCCCGGACCACGCGACTCCGGGTGATCAACGCCGGGGATGGCACGCATGCCCACCCGACCCAGGCCCTGGCCGACGCGCTCACCCTGCGCGACGCGTTCGGCTCGCTCGCCGGCAGGACGGTGGCCATCGTCGGGGACGTGGCCCACTCACGGGTGGCCCGGTCGAACATCCACGCCCTGGGCACCCTCGGCGCGCGGGTCCGCGTTGCGGGGCCCCCGGCCTGGGTGGAGGGCTTCGATGCCTGGCCCGGCGTCGAGGTTGCCACGACGGTCGAGGAAGCTCTACGCGGGGCCGATGCGGTCATGACCCTGCGCGTCCAGCTCGAGCGAGGAGCGCAGCCGGCGAATCACATCGCGGCGTGGCGGCTGGATGAGGAGCGCATGCGCCTGGCCCGGCCGGATGCCCCGATCCTCCATCCGGGGCCGACGAACGAAGGCGTCGAGATCACGGCGGACCTGGCCAATGGCCTGCGGAGCCTCATCGGCCGCCAGGTGGAGAACGGCGTGCCGGTTCGCATGGCGGTGCTGGCACTCCTCGCCGGGGTGGCATGACCCAGGCTGCCTCCTTCATCCTGGTCGGCGCACGAGTGATCGACCCGTCTGACGGGACCGATGCGGTCCGCGACCTCGCCGTCCGCGAGGGCGTGATCGTTGATGCATTGTCCGATGGTGCCGAGCGCATGGAGGGCCATGGCCTGGTGGTCACGCCCGGCTTCTGCGACCTGCACACGCACCTGCGCGAGCCGGGCGGCGGTGCCGAGACGATCGAGAGCGGTTCCCGCGCCGCCGCGCGCGGAGGGTTCACCACCGTGTGCGCAATGCCGAACACCGATCCCCCGCTCGACAGCCCTTCCGCAGTCCGGGGCATGCGTTCCGACGGCTCCTGCCGCGTGCGCGTGATCGGCGCCGCGACGCTAGGCCGGCGTGGCGATGTTGCGGCCGATCTTGCCGCCATGGCCGATGCCGGTGCCGTCGGCTTCTCCGACGACGGCGCGTCGATCCCTAACGCGGATCTCACGGGCGAGATCCTGCGCGCGCTGGCGAAGCTCGGCCTGCCGCTCATCGAGCACGCCGAGGACGCCGTGCTGGCCGATGGGAGCGTCATGCGCGCCGGCTCGATCGCCACGCAGCTCGGCCTTGCCGGCTGGCCGCCCGAGGCGGAGGTCTCGATCGTGGAGCGCGACATCGGGTTGGCGGCCGAGACCGGCGCGCGCCTGCATCTCACCCACCTCTCTACGGCAGCATCGCTCGAGGCGGTTCGCCGGGCCAAGGCGCGAGGAGAGCGCGTGACGTGCGACGTGACCCCACATCACATCGCGCTCACCGACGCATGGGTCGCAGGCTCGCGCCGCTTCTCCTGGGAGGAGCCGGAGCCTCGGGAGGAGCTCGCCTACGACGGCCGGTGCAGGGTGAACCCGCCCCTCGCATCGCGCGAGGATGCGCTGGCCCTTCTGGCGGGCGTGGCCGACGGCACGGTCGACGCCATCGCCACGGACCACGCGCCGCACCCGCCGGAGCGCAAGCTCGTCCCGTTCGACGAGGCAGCTCCCGGGCTCATCGGCCTGGAGACCGCGCTCTCGCTGGGGCTGGCTGCCGTTGAGGCGGGCCGCCTGGACCTTCCGACGCTGGTCGCCGCCCTGTCGACGCGGCCCGCGGCGATCATCGGTGAGCAGCGCGGACTGCGCGCCGGTGCTCGGGCGGACCTCGTCGTCTTCGACCCGAGCGCGCGTTGGCGCGTGGAGGCATCGGTGCTGGCATCCGCATCGGCCAATACGCCGCTGCTGGGAATGGAGCTGCTCGGTGTCGTGCGCCTGACCGTGGCGGACGGCCGCGTCACGTATCGGTCCTGAGCGACCCCGAGCGGGATGTGGGACCATCAGGCGCGCCACTCGCCGCCCAGCACAGACGAGGCATGGCTTGTCAGTTCGCTACAACGAGGACCTCGACCCGAACGAGGGCCCGGGATTCGGATGCTTCATCACCCAGGCGATCCTGTTCGCCGTCATCCTGTTCCTCATCCCGATCGGCCTCTTCACATTCCACTGGCCGGTCTGGCTGCTCGTCGTGCTCCTCGTCATCTCGCTCATCCTGCTCTTCTTCGTGAGCATGACCAGCGTCTTCCTGCTGCGCGTCTTCTTCGCCGATCGCCGGCGCGGGCGTGGCCGACAGACCGGCGTCGCAAAACCGCAGACTCGGGTCATCACAACCGACAATGAACCGACCGATGAGCGAGGAGATGGCTGAATGCCACTGATGATGACCTTCTTCAACGTCCGCAAGGGGCGCGACATGGTCTTCAAGCGCGGCATGCGTCACCTGTTCCCCAAGCGGGCGCGCGAGACGGAGGAGAAATACGGGATCCGGTTCGTCGGCTGGTTCAACGTGACGGAGGGATCGACCTGGAACAACGTCATCATCCTGGACCTGCCGAACTACGCCGTCCTGGACGCGCTCTACGCCGATCCGTCCATGCGCGGCTTCGGACATCGGGTGGCCGAATCGGTGTTCGAGAAGAAGCACACCATCTTCCTGCGCGAGCGGATGGGCGCGGACTTCGTGTTCAAGCCGTGAGCAAATCCCCCGTCGGCTCGCCGCGGATCGTGGCGCTGCGGGAGCTGGCCGCCGAGGCCGAGCTGGAGCGTCGCGACTTCCTGTACGAGGCGACCGAGCAGCTCCGCCGCTTCGTTGAGCAGAACAAGGAGCGGCTGCGCGAGATCGGTCCCATCAAGCTCGTGGATGACGAGCAGGATTACCTCCTGTATCACCCCGTCGACGAGATCTGGACCACCCGCCTCACCTATCAGGATCCCGCCGACAGCGAGTGGTACGACCAGGAGCAGGTCGTTGACACCATCAGTGAGCTCGTCGAGCTTTACAACCCGGCCGACATCTTCGCCTGGCTGATCGAGGCCGCGCGCGACGCGCCGGCGCACCTGATCGCGGCCGATGAGCTGGCGGGCCAGGAGGAGCTGGTGGAGGTCGGAGAGGACTGGGAGGCCGGCCTGCCGCCATCGCAGCAGGAGACCCTGGCCGCCCAACGCCTCTGGCAACTGGCCGATGCGTACCGCACGCAACTGTCCACGGCCCAGGCGCAGCATCTACGCGAGTTCAGCGCCAACGCGGAGGAGGTTCTGCGTCGCACCGGCGACCTGACCCTGCTCGACGAGCCCGAGGACATGCTCATCCTGCGCGCCGACGGCCGCTACGAGACCTCGCTGGACCTCTCGGACCGGCCGGAGGAGGTGGTCGTGTCGGCTGAGGCGCGACGGGCCGGGCTGGCCGTGACCGAGGCGAAGACGATCGCCGCCTTCTACGACCCTGCCGACGTGCTCCACTGGGTGACCGATGCGCTGGCCGAGCGCTATCCGGCGGTCGACTTCTCCGCCGTCTACGAATGACCGATGCGTCCCTCCGCGTCGCATCCGTCGAATCCCTCTTCGCCGATGCCGGCGCCCTGCTGGACGGCCATTTCATCCTGAAGTCCGGTCGACATGCCGGCCGATACCTCGAGAAGTTCCTGGTCCTCCAGCATCCGCGGTATGGCGTGGAACTCTGCCGGCGTTTTGCGGAACTGCTGGCTGTGTATTCCCCCACGATGGTCGTGGGGCCCACGACCGGTGGCGTGCTGTTGTCCTTCGAGACGGCGCGGCAATCGGGTGGCTCGGTGAGGGCAGCCTTCGCCGAGCCGGTTGCCGGTGGAGGACGCACCCTGCGGCGCGGATGGACGGTCTCGGGGTCCGAGCGGGTCGTGCTGGTGGACGACATCCTCACGACCGGCGCCTCCCTGGTCGAGACCGTTCAGGCGGTGAGGGCGGCAGGCGTCGAGCCGGTCGCGGCGGCGGTCATGGTCGACCGGTCGGTGGAGCCGGTGGATCTCGGCTTCCCGCTCCATTCGCTGGGCCGGATCGAGATCCCCTCGTGGGAGCCCAATGCCTGCGACCTCTGCGCTGCCGGCATGCCCCTCCACAAGCCCGGGAGCAGCTGACCTCCGGCCCGCCGCGGACCGATCGATCGGTCTAACTGCGCGCCCCGCGGCCGGTTCGGGGTGGGTTAGGCCGATCTATCGGTTGGGAGCATCGCTTCTACCCCTTCGCGCCGCCGGTGAAGTTCCACGACGCAAGGTGGAGGGACGGCACCACGTAGGCGCCGAGGCCGAAGGTGGCACCGCCGACCAGCGTCAGATCCGAGCCCACGCCGCGCACCTGGCCCGGCCCAAGCGCGTCGAGGAACGCCTGGGTGAAGCGCAGGTTCGTCACCGGCCGAACGATGCGGCCATCCTCGATCAGCCACACGCCGTTGCGGGTAAGTCCGGTCACGACCTGCGTGCGCGGATCCAGGATGCGGGTGTACCAGAAGTCGGTCACCAGCAGGCCTCGGCCCACGGCGGCGATGAGCCCGTCCGGGGCGGAGGAGCCCGCCTCCAGCACGAGGTTCGCGGGGAGCGCACCCCACGGCCCTGCGCCGGCCACCGCGTTGCCGGTGGACTCGGCGCCGAGCGCTTTGGCGGTGCGGCGGTCGTGGATGAGGCCGCTCGTCACGCCCTCGCGCACCAGCTCGACGCGCCGCTTCGGCGTCCCCTCGGCATCGAACCCGATGCCGACCGCCATCGGATGCGTCACGTCATCGGCCAGGGTGATGGAGGTGTCGAACTGGGCGTCGCCAACGCGGGCGAATGACCGGCCCTCCTCCACGGCGCGGCCGTTGAAGCCATAGATGGCCAGGAATCCGAGAATGTTCACCACGCACGACGGCGACAGCACGACCTCGTAGCGGCCGGGCTCCAGGTCGGTCGCATCGGCCGATTCGCGCGCGCGCCGGGTGGCGTCGCCACC
>JBDSGF010000087.1:0-11450 GCA_039919135.1 Candidatus Limnocylindria bacterium
CGCGCCTGTTCGTATTCGTCCGGGGAGATCTCGCCACGCGCGAAGCGCGCCTTCAGGATGTTGCCAGCGTCCCCGGTCGTCGAGGACTGCCGACCGGAGGCGGCCGACACGACCAGCCACACGAGAGCCACGAGGACCGCGACGCATGCTGCAATCACCAGGATCATCCAGAGCCAGTCACCGGGGCCCATGGCCCATCCGGCGCCGTTCATCATTTCGTTGCCTCCGCTTCAGTGCATCGGTCGGTGAGTGACGTGTGAACCTTTCGATCGAGCCGGTGCTTCGATGCCACAGTACCGATTGACCAGCGCGGCGGGCTGAGCCAAACGGCCCGTTCGCAACCTGCCAGCCGTCACCTTCGCGCTCGTCGGCGCGGGACGTGCCGAATTGCGCGCTGCCGAACACGACCACGATCGCTAAACCCGAACTCCGATGAATGCGCCGACGGCAAACGTCACCGCGGCGGCGATCCCACCCAGCAGGAGCTGGCGGAGCGCAGTCCGCAACGGGTTACGCCGGGTCAGCCGGCTGATCGAGAGTCCCAGGACGAAGAGCGCCCCAAGGCTTACGAGCAGGCTCGACGTGAACGCAGCCACGCCCGCCACAAGGAGATACGGGACCAGCGGGACGAGCGCGCCCAGGGTGAATGCCAGAAATGAGCTGATGCCCGCAGACCACGGCGACCCAATCGACCGTTCATCGAGGCCGACTTCCTCGAAGATCAACAGCCGCGTTGCGATCTCGGGATCCGCGAACACGCGGTCGACGAAGTGTGCGGCCTCATCCTCGGTGAACCCGCGACCGCGATAGATGTCGGCCAGGATGCGTCGCTCCTGCGCCGGCGCCTCGCGCAGCTGGCGGCGCTGGAAAGCGAGCTGATAGTCGAGCAGCTCCCGTTGGCTCTGGACCGAAATATACTCCCCGACGCCCATGCTGAACGCGCCGGCCAGCAGGCCTGCGATCCCGGCCAGCACGATGATCCCGGGCGCGGGGTTCGCTCCCGCAACGCCCATGACGAGGGCCAGATTCGACACGAGGCCGTCGTTCGCGCCAAAGACGATCGGCCGCAGCAGGCTGCTCGCCCGGGTCTCATGGGGACTCCTCGCGTCGGGAAGCTCCCGCCGGGGCACCAGGCGCTGGAATCGGGCGAATGACATGGATTGATCGTAGTGCCTCGAGCGGGGGATTGGACCCTGCGCGTCAAACGGGCGTTTTCGGCGAAGACTCACGAAGGTGAGCAGCATCCGCACGTCGGCGAAGGCCGGCATCATCGACGTCAGGGCGAGGCGCAACTCGAAGGGCCGACCGGCGAGGTGATGACCGCCCGCAGTCCGACGACCCTGGAGGCGGATGAGCCTGGACCTGCAGGGCATTAGAGAGCCATCGGTCCCTTCGAAAGAGGCCGCGCGGCACATGGGCGGTCAGCGGTTCGGCCATACGGTGAGGGTGGTGGGTCGCCGACATCGACCACGAACGCCACCAACTGGATCCCCGAAGGGAGGCCCTGCACGTGGACCGGCGATACGAGTGTCTGGACGGCAACGAGGCGGCCGCCCGCGTCGCCTTCGCTGTCAGCGAGGTGATTCCGATCTACCCGATCACCCCGGCGTCCCCCATGGCGGAGCACTGCGACGACTGGGCGGCTGCCCAGCGACCGAACCTCTGGGGAAAGGTACCGGACGTCGTCGAGATGCAGTCCGAGGCCGGCGTTGCTGGCGCGCTGCACGGCGCGCTCCAGAAGGGCGCGCTCGGGACGACGTTCACCTCGTCCCAGGGACTCCTGCTGATGGTCCCCAACATGTTCAAGATCTGCGGCGAGCTGACGCCGACGGTGATTCATGTCGCTGCCCGCACCGTGGCGACCCACGCCTTGTCGATCTTCGGCGACCACAGCGATGTGATGCACGCACGCACGACCGGTTGGGCGATGCTCGCGGCCGGCTCGGTCCAAGAGGCGCACGACTTCGCGCTCGTGGCGCATGCCGCGACGTTGCGTGCCCGTGTGCCGTTCGTCCACTTCTTTGACGGCTTCCGCACCTCGCACGAGATCAACAAGATCTTGGTGCTGGAAGAGGACGACCTTCGGGCGTTGATCCGCGACGACGACGTCGTGGCCTTCCGCGGCCGGGCCATGACGCCCGACGCCCCGGTCGTGCGGGGCACCGCGCAGAACCCCGATGTCTTCTTCCAGGCTCGCGAGGCTTCGAATCCGTTCCACCTGGCTGTCGCCGGGATCGTCCAACAGGTCATGGACGAGCTCGCGGCACGGACCGGCCGGCAGTACGGGCTGGTGGATTACCACGGCGCACCCGACGCGGACCGCGTGGTCATCGTGATGGGCTCCGCCAACGGCGCAGTGGAGGAGACGGTGGACACGCTTGTCGCCGAGGGCGAGCGGGTCGGGATGCTGCGTGTGCGCCTCTTCCAGCCCTTTCCCGCGGATCAGATCGTCGCCGCCCTGCCGTCGACGGTGCGTGCCGTCGCTGTCCTCGATCGCACAAAGGAGCCCGGCGCGGTGGGCGAGCCGCTCTACCTCGAGGTGGTGGCGGCCTTCGCCGAGGCGATGGACCGCGAGGAGCCACCTTTCGCCGCAGTGCCGAGGGTGATCGGGGGGCGATACGGCCTCTCCTCGAAGGAGATGACACCCTCGATGATCAAGCCGATCTTCGAGGAGCTCGCCGCGACGCGGCCCAAGCGGCACTTCACGATCGGCATCTACGACGATGTAACGCATCTCAGCCTGCCGATCGACACCGAATTCCGGCCACCGCGTCCGGTCGGAGAGGTCCAGGCCATTTTCTTCGGACTCGGCTCGGATGGCACTGTCGGCGCGAACAAGGCGTCGGTGAAGATCATCGGCGAGAGTACCGACCTGTTCGCGCAGGGCTACTTCGTGTACGACTCCAAGAAGTCGGGATCGGTCACGGTGTCCCACCTGAGGTTCGGGCCCGAGCCCATCCGTTCCACCTACCTAGTCGAGGCCGCGGACTTCGTGGCCTGCCACCAGTTCGGGCTGCTCGGGAAGACCAAGGTGCTTGAGTACGCAAAGCACGGTGCGACCTTCCTGCTCAACTCCCCGTTCGGGCCCGACGACGTCTGGAAGCACCTGCCCGGTGGCGTACAGCAACTGCTGGTCGATAAGGCAATCGACTTCTGGGTGATCGATGCGCTCGCCGTCGCCGACGAGGCAGGCATGGGCAGCCGGATCAACACCGTCATGCAGCCGTGCTTCTTCCAGCTTGCGGGCATCCTGCCGGCGGACGAGGCGATCACCCGGATCAAAGGCTTCGTTGAGACGACCTATGCGAAGCGCGGTGAGGCCATCATCGCCCGCAACTTCGCTGCGATCGACCGGTCGCTCGAGCGGCTCGCGCACGTCCCGCTCCGCGGCGTCACCAACAGTGTCCCGACGACCCCGCCAGTCCCCGACGACGCGCCGGATTTCGTCGCGCGCATCACGTCGCGGCTGATGGCCGGCGAGGGCGACCAGCTGCCCGTGAGCGCGCTCCCGGTCGACGGCACCTTCCCGATGGGCACGACGAAATACGAGAAGCGGGCCATCGCCCAGATGATCCCGATCTGGGACCCGGCGATCTGCATCGACTGCGGCAAGTGCGTGATGGTCTGCCCGCACGCGACGATCCGGATGAAGGTGTTCCCGACATCCGCCATCGACGCGGCACCCGCCGGCTTCCTCCACAAGGAGTTCCGCTCCAGGGAGCTGCTCGATCACCGACTCACGATCCAGGTCGCCCCGGACGACTGCACCGGGTGCGGCGTCTGCGTCGACGTCTGCCCCGCGAAGAGCAAGACCGAGGTTCGCCACAAGGCGATCAACATGGAGCCCGTCGCCCCCCATCGCGATGTCGAGCGGGGCCGCTGGGACTTCTTCCAGTCGATCCCCATGCTCGACCGTAGCCTGCTGCCGCACGATTCGGTCAAGGGCTCGCAAGTCCTCGAGCCGCTCTTCGAGTTCTCGGGCGCGTGCGGCGGCTGCGGCGAGACTCCGTACATCAGGCTGGTCAGTCAGCTCTTCGGCGACCGCATCATCGTGGCAAACGCCACGGGCTGCTCGTCGATCTACGGCGCCAACCTGCCGACCACGCCGTGGACGGTCAACGCGGCCGGCCGCGGTCCAGCATGGAGCAACTCGCTCTTCGAGGACAACGCGGAATTCGGACTCGGGATGCGTCTCGCACTCGACGCGCAGACCGATCATGCGCGCCGGCTGCTCGAACGCCTCGCGCCGGCCTTGGGCGACGAGCTTGCCGGCGGGCTCCTCGGAGCCGTCCAGGACACCGAACCGGAGATCGCGCTCCAGCGCGAGCGGGTGCGTCGCCTGCGCGAGGCGCTCGCCCACCTCGAGGGTCCGTCGAGCTCGGACGCGCGACACCTGCTTGCGCTGGCCGGCGACCTCGTCCGCCAGGGCGTGTGGATCATCGGCGGCGACGGCTGGGCCTACGACATCGGGTTCGGTGGCCTGGACCAGGTCCTGAGCTCCGGTCGAAACGTGAACATCCTGGTCCTCGACACCGAGGTCTACTCGAACACCGGCGGCCAGGCCTCGAAGGCCACGCCGCGAGGTGCCGTGGCCAAGTTCGCGGCCGCCGGTAAAGGGACCGCCAAGAAGGACCTCGGCGCGATCGCGCGCGCCTACGGCAACGTCTACGTCGCCCAGGTCTCGATGGGCGCAAACGACCTACAGACCACCAAAGCACTCCTTGAGGCCGATGCGTGGCCCGGACCGTCGCTGGTCATCGCATACAGCTCCTGCATCGCGCACGGGATCGACATGTCAAAGTCGATGACCCACCAGAAGGACGCGGTCAAGAGCGGCTACTGGCCGCTGTACCGCTTCCAGCCGAGCGAGATCGAAGACGGCCGGCCATTCAGGCTGGACTCGCCTGCGCCGTCGATCCCGATCGCTGACTTCGTGGCGACCGAGACACGCTTCGCCGTCCTCCAGCGAACGCATCCGGAACGGGCCGTCGAGCTCGCTGCTCTGGCACAGGCCGACGCCGACGAGCGCTGGCGCTACTACGAACAGCTCGCAAACATCGAACGCACCGTTCCGCATGTCCATCGGCCGGACCCGGCGATCCTGCCCGATGTCGAAAGCGACGCGGGGTACCGCTACGACAGCGAGCAGGACGGGGCATGACCGTCGACCTCAGCACCCGCTACCTCGGCCTGCAGCTCCGCTCCCCTATCGTCGCCTCTGCCTCTCCGCTCAACGGCGACCCAGTCACGGCCAAACTCGTGGAGCGCGCGGGTGCTGCGGCGATCGTGCTCCCGTCGCTGTTCGAAGAAGAGATCCTGGCCGAGGAGATCGAGCTCAACCGGGCGCTCGAGCAGGGCACGGAGCATTTTGCCGAGGCGCTCGACTACTTCCCGGCCGTCGATGCGTTCGTGGGCGCGGCCGAGCGCTACCTGGACGGGCTCGAGCGGATCACGGCCCAGTCCACGGTGCCGGTCATCGCCAGCCTGAATGCAACCAGTGCGGGTGGATGGGTCCGCTATGCGCGACTCATCCAAGACGCAGGGGCGGATGCGCTCGAGCTTAACCTGTATCACGTCGCTGCCGACCCGCGCCGGACGGCTGGCGAGATGGATGCGGCCGACCTCGAATTGATCGCAGCCGTCCGGGCATCGGTCACGATCCCGCTTGCGATCAAGCTGAGCCCGTACTACTCCGCATTCGCGAATTTTTCCCGCGCGGCCGTCGAAGGCGGCGCCGATGGCTTGGTGCTGTTCAATCGGTTCTACCAGCCGGACGTCGACCTCGACACTCTGGACGTCGTACCGCGGCTCGAGCTGAGCCAGCCCTGGGAGATGCGGCTGCCGCTGCGGTGGATCGCGATCCTGCGACCCCAGCTCGGGCCCGACGTGTCCCTCGCGGTGAGTTCCGGCGTCCACACGGGGACCGACGTGGTCAAGGGCCTCATGGTCGGCGCCAATGTCGTGATGATGACGTCGGCCCTGCTGCGCCACGGCCCCAAGCACGTCGCCACCGTGGAGGCCGAGCTGCGAGCGTGGATGGCTGATCGCGAGTACGAATCGGTCGAGCAGCTCCGAGGAAGTGCCAGCCAGGCCACGGCCGCGGACCCGTCCGCCTTCGAGCGGGCCAACTACATGCAGGCGCTTCGATCATGGATTGCGCCGCGAGAACTGACCCCGACCTCTCCGAGTCGCCCGGCGAAGTGGCGCCCCGAGAACTGAACCCCACCGAAACGGGGGCACTCGCCCGTCGGTCGTCCCAGCACGACTCGGGTCGAGGTACGTGACCGACCAACCACCAACCCTCGCCGATGGACCAAACGATGGCACCTCTCAGGGACTGTTCACTCGTCGACGGATCTGAGGTCGTCCGTAAGCTCGGCAGCGACACGGAGGCTGGCCTCTCTGCCGCCGACGCCCGTGAGCGTCTCATGCAGGTCGGGCCCAACCGCCTCGACGCCGAGGCCCAGACGCCGGCGTGGCGCAAGTTCCTCGCCCAGTTCGCCGACCCGCTCATCTACCTGCTGCTGGCCGCGATCGTCGTCTCGGTCGTCGCCTGGGCGCTCGAAGGCGCGGAGGGCATCCCGATCGAGGCGACCGTCATCGCGCTCATCGTCCTGGCCAACGGCGTGCTCGGGTTCGTGCAGGAACGCCAGGCGGAGCAGGCGGTGGCGGCACTCCAGCGCATGGCGGCGCCTGGCGCGCGCGTGGTGCGCGACGGACAGGAGCAGCGCATCCTTGCCGAGGCGGTCGTCCCGGGTGACATCCTCATCCTGCGTGAGGGTGACGCCGTGAGCGCCGATGGACGCCTCTTGCGCAGCGCGTCACTGACCGTGGCCGAGGCATCACTGACCGGCGAGAGCGAGCCCGTGCTCAAGGACGCCGCCAGCCTGGCGGGACCGGCTGCGCTTGGGGATCGACTGAACATGGTGTTCAGCGGCACCTCCGTGACGAGGGGCCGCGGGCGGGCGGTCGTGACGGCGACCGGCATGGGCACCGAGATGGGTCGGATTGCCGCGCTGCTCAGTCGCATCAGGGAGGAGCGCACGCCGCTCCAGCGGGAGATCGACCTCGTCGGTCGCGCGCTCGGCATCGCCATCGTGGTGATCGCGCTCGTCGTGGTCGGCGCGATCCTGCTGACCTCGGACATCGAGGGCCCCGCCGCGCTGGTCGAGGTACTCCTGCTCGGCGTCTCGCTGGCCGTGGCCGCCGTCCCGGAGGGCCTGCCCGCGATCCTGTCGGTCATTCTCGCCATCGGCGTGCAGCGCATGGCACGCCAGCGCGCCATCGTCAAGAAACTGTCATCGGTCGAGACGCTCGGATCCGCCTCGGTCATCTGCTCGGACAAGACCGGGACGCTGACCAGGAACGAGATGACGATCCAGCGCATCGTCACGCGCTCGGGCGAGGTGACGGTCTCTGGCATCGGCTATCGCCCGGAGGGGTCGGTGACCGTCGACGGGCGGCCGCTCGAGCGCGGACCGCTGCGCTCGGAGGTGCGCGCGGTGCTGGGCGGCGGCAGCCTCGCCAACGACGCGATCCTGCGCCAGGAGGGCGGCGAGTGGCGTGTGCATGGCGACCCGACCGAGGCGGCCTTCCTGGTGGCGGAGCGAAAGCTGGGAACGTCCGAGCAGCGGTCGGCGCGCTTCACCCGCCGCGGCGAGATCCCGTTCAGCTCGGAGCGCAAGCTCATGAGCACGCTCGAAGCCGATGCAACCCGCGCGGGCAGCATCGCGCTGATGACCAAGGGCGCCCCCGACGTGCTGCTCGCCCGGTGCACGCGCGAACGGACCGGGACCGCCGAGGAGGCTCTGACCGAGGAGCGACGGGCGCAGATCCTGGCCGACATCGACCGCTTGGCCGGCGACGCGCTCCGCACGCTGGCCGTCGCCTATCGCCCGCTCGACACGGCGCAGCCACCGGAGGCGCATGAGTCGCTCGAGCAGGACCTCGTGTTCGCGGGCGTGGTGGGGATGATCGACCCGCCGCGACCCGAGGTCGCGGCCTCGATCGCGGAGGCGCACGGCGCCGGGCTGCGGGTGATCATGGTCACCGGCGACCACGCGCGGACGGCGGCCCGGATCGCGGCCGACCTGGGGATCGGCGCGCGGGTGGAGCCTCACTCCGCTCTCACCGCCCTCACCGGCGTGGAGCTCGACGGCCTCGATGATGCGGCGCTGCTCGACCAGGGACGCTCCGTATCGGTCTACGCCCGCGTCGCTCCGGAGCACAAGCTGCGCATCATCGACGCGCTTCGGGCCGACGGCAACATCGTCGCCATGACCGGTGACGGCGTGAACGACGCTCCGGCGCTCAAGTCGGCGGACATCGGCGTGGCGATGGGGATCACGGGCACGGACGTCAGCAAAGAGGCGGCGAAGATGATCCTGGCCGACGACAACTTCGCCACGATCGTGTCGGCCGTGCGCGAGGGTCGCGCGATCTTCGCCAATATCCGCAAGTTCCTTCGGTTCCTGTTGTCGTCGAACGCCGGCGAGGTGCTCACGATGTTCTTCGGCGTTCTCGGCGCCTCAATCATCGGGCTCGACGTCGCCGGTGAGGGCGTGGTGACACCCCTGCTGGCCACCCAGATCCTATGGATCAACCTCTTGACCGACTCCGCCCCGGCGCTTGCGCTTGGCTTCGAACCTCCTTCCACCGATGTGATGCGCCATCCGCCGCGCAGGCTCACCGACCGCGTCATCGACCGCGAGATGCAGGTCGGCGTGGTCTTCGTTGGCATCGTCATGGCGGTTGCCACGCTGCTGACGATCGATCTGAAGCTGCCCGGCGGGCTCATCGGCGGCTCGGGCGGATTGGAGCAGGCGCGAACGATGGGCTTCACGGTGCTGGTGTTCGCCCAGCTCTTCAACGCCTTCAACTCCAGATCAGATCGGGAGTCCGCCTTCCGTGGCCTGTTCACGAACTACCGGCTGTTCGCCGCGCTCGGCCTGTCGCTTGTGCTCCAACTTCTGGTCGTTCATGTCCCGATCCTGAATCAGGCCTTCGGAACGGTGCCGCTCTCGGTCATGGAATGGGCGTTGTGTCTGGCCATCGCCAGCTCCGTCCTGTGGGCCGACGAGCTCAGGAAGCTGCTCGTGCGCGCGGCACGCGGCGAAACGCCGGGCGGAGACCGCTGAGGGCGAGGACTCACGGGCCCGAACGGTCGCTTGGCGACGAACGCGGAACGGGACCTTCGGCACCCGTTAGCGGGCCGGACGGCCATCGTGGGTGGCCCCCGATATCCGGCATGGTGGAGATGACCGAGATCAGTCGCCGTCAACAACCAGGAGGTGCGTAGATGAGAGTCCTGCTCGCGCTCGACGGCTCGCCGCCATCGCTCGTCGCCCGCGACCTGGTCGGCACCCTCAGCTGGCCCGAGGGAACCGTCATCCACCTGATAGCCGCATATCAGGTGCCGATCGACTGGACCGACGGGGTCGGCTCTACCATGGTCTGGGTCGGAAACGTCGAGGACGCAATCCACGATCAGCTCGAAGACGATCTGCGAGCGCTGGCCGCCCCGCTCGCCGAGGAGGGCCTGGCGGTCGAGCACCACGTGGTCCGTGGCCGGGCGGCAGACGCCATAACCGATGCGGCCGTCACGCTCGGGGTGGATCTCATAGTCACGGGCTCTCGTGGCCGTGGGCAGCTGCGTTCGATGCTGCTCGGCTCCGTGGCGGCCGAGGTGGCCACCCTCGCGCCATGTCCGATGCTGGTCGCGCGCAGCGCGCACGTCTCACGGCTCCTGGTCGCCGCGGACGGGTCCTTGAACGCGGGATTGATTCCCGAGCGGCTCGGTGGCTGGGGCATCTTCCGAGGCGTCCCTGCCGATGTCGTTGCGGTGGCGGTTCCCGACAGTCCGGCCTTCGAGCTGATGGTGAGCATCTACACGCTCGGCGACGAACGCCTGGCGAACCAGCGCCGCGAGCGCCAGGTGCGGGCCGGCCGCGACGCCGACGAGATGGCGGCCCGCCTCGCCGATGTCGGCATCCCGAGCACGCCACACGTTCGCTCCGGTGATCCGGCGGCCGAGATCCTCGAGGCCGCCCAGGAGCGTGGCGCCGACCTCATCGTGACCGGGTCGCGCGGCCTCGCCGGCCTTGAGAGCATGCTGCTCGGCAGCGTGGCGCGCAACGTCCTCACCCACGCCCACTGCTCCGTGCTCATCGTACGGAGCGGCGCGGCTGTCGCCCCGACCCAAAAGGAGAACTGATATGCCGGCCACCGCCACCGATCTGCGCGTTGCGGATCTCATGACCATCGATCCGATCGTAACCTCGGTCGACGCTTCGATCGAGGACGCGGAGGAGCTCCTCCGCCACCACCGCATCAGCGGCTTGCCCGTCGTGGATGCGGACGGTCGCCTCGTCGGCGTGATCAGCCTGACGGACCTTCTCTATCTCGCGGTTCCGAGCGTCCAGGCGCTTATCCGCCATCACGAACGCGGGATCCGGGTCGGCGAGGTGATGAGCACGCCGCCGGTGACGATCGAGAGCACCGCGACCCTCCGCGAGGCAGCTCGGCTCATGCACGAGGATCGGCTGCATCGACTGGTGGCCGTGAACGCTGACGGCCGGCCCATCGGCGTCATCTCGGCGATGGACTTCGTGGCGCTCGCCGCGGAGGGCTGAGACACGTCGCATGTATCGATGGAATGCCCGGCGGAATAGCCCACCGCGGCCTCAATGCTCAGCGGCGTCGGCATCGGCCTTGGTCTGGTGGACAGTCCCCGGACCATGCCCTGGGGGTGCGTAGATCGTGATCAGACGAAGGGGCGCATCGCCGGTATTGATGAAGTTGTGACGCGTACCGGCCCTGACGAAGACCAGGTCGTTGGGGCCGATCAGGGAAACGTCGCCGCCGAGCTGCGCCTCGCCGCGCCCTTCGACGAAGAGGAGGACCTGGTCGGTGGCGTCGTGGACCTCCTCGCCGATCTCGCCCCCGGGCGGAATGGTCATGACCACCACCTGTTCGTGATTGCCGGTCAAGACTTCCCGGCGAAAGGCCTCGTTCACCCGCGCCGCCAGGAGAATCTCGACCCCGTTGCGCTGCTGCTCTGCCATGAAGTTCGCGCCTTGGTGACCGTGGGGTGCGTGTCCGTCGTGACCACCCTAACCGGGATGCTCGCTGGCGTTGGCTTCTTGGCAGGGTCGAATGTCCGGTGGTGGCAGGGCGCTCGGCCCGATCGGACCGGGCGCGCCGCGCTCCTGGAACAGGGGCCGCATGACCCCCGCGAAGGATCCAATAGGCCCCTTCGGTCTCCCGCCTGGAGCTCGAGTATCACAGCATGACCAGTTCAAACCCGGTACGTGAGGTCGGTACACGGCGTGAGCCTGTATCGGCCGGCCACGTCAACTGTTGGCGGCTGGGCCCGGTCGTGCTCGACCGCTGTAGGGAGTGTGTCTATCTCCTCAGGCTGGAAGGAGTGTCCGGCGACTCAGCCGCGGCAT
>JBDSGF010000088.1:0-9832 GCA_039919135.1 Candidatus Limnocylindria bacterium
GCTCATCTGCGTCATGCGCTGCTTTGGAGTGGCGCCGCTGGTGCCGAAGGTGACCATGTGGCTGGCGATGGCGGACGCGCCGGCGCTGGTGCCGGCGACGATTGCTCCATGGCGATGGCGTTCGATGAGTTCCCTGCCGAGGAGGGTCCCGCCGATCACGCTGGACAGGCGCAACTGGTTGCCACCGGTCATGAAGATGGCGGTGGCGTCGTCGAGCGCGCCGACGAGGCGCCGATCGTTCGCATCCTCGCGCACGAGAGGACGCATGCCGCGCACGTCGGCGATGCCCATCTGGCGGAAGAGGGACTTGTACAGGTCCGTTGCCTCGTCGCCGAGGGAGGAGGCGGTCGAGATGACCACGACACGCGCCTTGGTGCCGCCGGCCAGCGAAACGAAGCGCGCCAGGATCTGGCGCTGGCGGAGCTTGTCCTCCGCCCCACCGATGATCAGGAGATGGCCGGCCCGGGCCTGCCCGGCCGTGGGCGTTGCAGGCATGAGGCGCAGCATAGCGAACCGATGGACCGCGGGAGCGCGACGCTAGACTCGATCGGATGCCTGCCATCAGTGTGACCCGCAGCGAGGCGCGCGACTATTACGAGGTCCTCGGCACCGAGCCGTCCGCCTCGGGTGACCGTCTGCGCGCCGCCTTTCGCGAGGCCGTCCTGCGCCATCACCCCGACCGCGCGCCCTCGTCGGAGGTGGCGACGCGGCGCACCTCGATCCTCAATCGCGCCTGGGCCGAGCTGCGCGACCCGGTTCGGCGCCTTCACTACGACCATGCCCTGGAGGCCGGCCGGGCCGCGACGCTCGACTGGCCGTTGGATGAGGGAGAGGCGAAGCGGGCCACGCGCCGGCGAGCGCGCACGCGGGTCAACCCGGGCGAGCCGAGCCCCTGGCACCAGCCGCAGTGGCGATCCGTGGCCGGCTTCCGGGTGCCTGCCGAGATCTTCATGGCAGGACCGGTGGCACAGGAGCGCTGGATCGTGGAGAACCACATCGCCGGGAAGGACTGGCGCGAGCACACCGAGCGGTACTGGCTGCGATACGCCGCCCGCCACTATGCGGAGCATGGTCGGATCGACGATTGGCTGGGCACCATCGAGCGCATGGTCGCCCAGGACCCGCCGCTGGCCGAGATTGTGGATGCCGGCCTGCGCGAGGCCTACATCACTGCCGGCGAGGAGTTGCGGGGCGCCATGATCGTGGCCGGCATCGGTGAGCGTCACGGGCCCGGCAGTCCGCAGGGGCGCTGGGCCGAGCGAGAGCTGCGCGTCCTGCTCGGCGAGTACCGTGACCAGCATGTGCGGCGTGGGCCTGCGGCGCAGCGTGCCGAGAACGCCGAGCTGCTCCTGAACTTCCTCGAGTCGCTCGGCCTCGAGCCGAGCTTCACCGACTACCGTGCCGCCATCGTGGCGCATCGGCGCGCCAAGAACATGGGGCGCGCGGTCGAGCTGGTGGAGCGCGTCATGGCCGTGCCCGTTACGGAGCCCGGCCGCTGGTTCAGCCTCGTCCAGGTGCTGACCGAAGCCGGGGAGCTCGATCGCGCCTCGATCCTCCTGGCCGAGATCGCGCGCGGCGATCGTCCCGCGGCGCTCGACCCTCGCCGGGTGCACGGTCCGTGGCGCCGCATCTCGGCCGCCCGAGAGCGGCTGGCGCGCGCCCGACGCCGCGGTCGCCGAAAGGAGCCGCTCGAGGCGGACCTGCTAGCGTAGGAGCATGGAGCAGAAGCCCGGACGACGGCTGCAGCTTGCCCGCCGGATCGTGGTGCTGCCTCGATATGCGCGCGCCGTGCTGGGCGGCATCATCGGCCTGGCGGGCGCCCTCCTCAGCGCGGTGCTGGCTGCCGCCTTCGGCGAGGAGCAGCTCTTCATCAGCAACCTGCCGCTGCTCACCGTCAGCGTGGTCGGGCTGCTCATGGGGGGGTTCGCGGCGGCCGTCGCGTTCGTCCTGGCACTGGGAGCTCTCATCGGCCTGGCGGCACTCGGAGCCATTCCCGGCCCGCAGGCGGGAGATCTCCTGCGCCTGGTCTCGTTCGCGTTGGCCGCGCCCGTCATCATCTTCCTGCTGCGGCGCTCGGAGCGGCTTGGCGCCATTGCCATCGAGGCGCGCGACAGCGCCCGGCTGGCCCACCGGGAGGCTGACGGCGAACGGGCCAGCCTGGAGCTCGCGCGTCATGAGGTGACGCTCGCGCTGGCCACGGCCGAACGGGAGCGGGCCAGGCTGGAGGAGGTGGCCGAGGCCATCCAGGAGCCGTTGATCGTGTACGACGACGGACTCCAGGGAACCTACGGCAACCGCGCGGCGCTGCGTCTCTTCGGGCGCAGCTTCGTGGAGCGGCCACTGGAGGAGTGGGGACGCACGACCGAGCCGCGCGACGAGCACGGGCTCGCCCTCGAGCGGGAGCAATGGCCGCAGGTCCTTGCGCAGTCGGAGGCGATCCGGCGGCGACTCATCCTGCGTATCCCGATGTCCGGACGTGACGTGATGGTCGACGTCCAGGGCACCCCGATCCCGGGCGGCGGCGCGGTGCTCCTGCTGCGTGACGTCGGCAAGGAGGAGGACGAGCGCCGGCGCCTGTCCCGATTCGCCAGCTTCGTGGCGCACGAGCTGCGCAACCCGCTTGCCGTGGCGAAGGCGCGCACCGAGCTGGCGCAGCGTGACCCTCTCTTACCGAAGCGCGCCGCAAGCCATGCGGCGCGGGCGCTGGAATCGGTGGATGCCGCCATCGGCATCCTGGAGCGGCTCGACCTCTACTCGCGCGCCGATATGGGCCATGTCGAGGCCACGCGAGAGCCGTTCGACCTGGCCCCGGCGTTCGGCAAGGCCATCGAGCGGCTTCGCACGCGCGGCTCTGAGCGCGAGATCATCGTCGCGATGCCGTCACGCGTCGCCGTCGTCGGCGACAGGGCGCTGTCGGAGCAGGCCATCACCAACCTGCTCACCAACGCCGACCGCTACTCGAAGCCGGGCGCACCGATTCACGTGGAGGTGGAGGCCGGCGATATGGTGAAGCTCCGCGTCATCGACGAGGGTCCCGGTATCCCCAATGAGCTCGCCGACCGCCTCTTCCTCGACCGCGTCGCCGTCGGGCGAGGGCTGGGCCTGGGGCTCTACCTGGTCAGCGCGTCGATGAATGCGATGGGTGGGTCGGTCCACCTGGAGCGTCGACGTCCGGGGGCCGTCTTCACACTGCGCTGGCCGGCCGCGCCCCCGTGACGCCCGGACGGCGCGTCAGGCCGGCGTGACGACCTCGAGCGGCCCCAGCCCCGCTGAGGCAAGGTTGTCGCGAAGGCTCCCGGCATCGCCGGTGACAAGGATGAGTGCCTCGTCGGGACGGACCAGCTCGCGCGCCGCGACCAGAACGTCGTCGTCGGTCACCGCCTCCAGCCGCGAGCGGTAGGTGTGCCAGTGGTCGTCGGGCAGGTCGTACACCGCCAGCGGCTCGATGGCCGTCGCGATGCCGGCGGTCGTCTCGAAGCGCAGCGGGAAGACGCCGACCAGGAAGTCACGGACCTCGGCCAGCTCTTTGGGCCCGGGCGCGTCGGCGCGCATCCGATCCAATTGGCCCAGCAGTTCGCGAATGGCATCGACGGTGACCTCGGTCTGCACCGCCGCGGAGGCGATGAATGGTCCCATGGCACGCCGCGGATCGAACGAGCACCGCGCCGAGTACGTGTATCCGAGCTCCTCCCGCAGCCGCAGGTTGAGGCGGCTGCCGAAGACTCCGCCCAGCAGCGCCGCCATCACGAGCGCCGCAAAGTAGCGCGGGTGATGGCGATCGATGCCGAGATGGCCCACCCGCAGCTCGCTCTGGACCGAGCCGGGCCGGTCCACCAGTACCACTCGCCGCCCGCCGCGCTGGCGAGGCTTGAAGGTCCGATGACCTGTGCCGTCGCCGCTCCAGTTGCCGAGGTGGCGTTCGACCGCGGCCAGCGCGGTGTCGGGCTCGATGGCGCCGGCGATGACGATATCGGCGACGTTCGGTGCGTATCGGCTGGCGTGGAACTCCCGCGCCGCGGCCACCTCGAGCGCGCCCACGCTCTCGGGCGTTCCGGCCGACAGGCGCCCGTACGGCACGTCGGCGGCGTACACCTCGCGCAGGAAGCTCTCGTCGGCAAGGCGGCCGGGGTCGGCGCGTGCCTGGAGAATGTCGTTGAGGCGCTCCGCCTTCATACGCTCGAACTCTCGCTCGTCGAGGCGCGGGCTTCGGATCATCTCGGCCAGCAGCGCCAACCCATCGGGCAGCTTGCTGCCGAGGGCAGTGAATCCCGCGCGAGCGCTGTCCCACGACGACTCGCTGCCGACCTCGATCCCCAGCCGCTCCGTCGTCTCGGCGAACGCCGCCGCGTCCAGGCGCTGGGTCCCGGTCACCAGCAACTGGGCCGTCAGCGCCGCGATACCCGCCTGAGCCTCGTCCTCGGTTGCCGCTCCGGCATCGGTCATGAGGTGCACGCTCACAAGTTCGCGCTCCGGCAGCGGGACCAGCCACACGCCCAGGCCATTCGGCAGCTCGTGCCGGACGAAGTCGGGGAACCGATACGGGCGTGGGGCGGTGCCTGGCGGTCGCGCGATCATGAGGCCCCCTCCGCGGGCACGTAGGTCAGCGTCACGCGGTTGTCGGCACGGACGGAGTCGCGCAGGGCGGCACTAACGCGCGCGCCATCCACGGCGGCGTAGCGCGCGACCTCGCGGTTAATCCGCTCGGGCTCGTCGAAGAGGCAGGCATACATGGAGAGCCGATCCGCACGCTCGCTGATGCGCTCGAGTGCGCCGGCTGCATGGGCCGCGTGCAGGTTTCGGACGCGCTCCAGGTCCGCATCGCTGGGTCCGTCGCTGGCGAGACGATCGATCTCGGCCAGTGTCGCGGTTTCGATCGTCTCTTGCGTCACGCCCGGGCGTGCGGTGACCCACAGCGTGAATATGCTCGCGCCGCCGACGATGGGAAAGACGAACACACCGGCGTCCTGCGCCAGGCGCTGCTCGCGCACCAGGCTCGCGTACAGCCGCGAAGCGCGGCCCGAGCCGAGGATGTCGGCCGAGACGTCGAGGGCGTCGAACGCATCGGTGCCGAACGGCGGACTGCGATGGGCCAGGTACACCCGCGCCAGCGGCACCTGGTCGGCCTTTGTCTCGCGCACATTGCTGCCGATGCGTGGATCGACCCGCATGTCGGGCGGCGCCGGCAGCGCCGCGTTGGGCGGGATCGGCCCGAAGTGGCGGCGCACCATCTCGAGGGCCGCATCGGTCTCGAAGTCGCCGGCAATGGTCAGGACCGCATTGTTCGGTGCGTACCAGGTGGCGAAGAAGTCGCCCACATCCGTGAGCGAGGCGGCCGAGAGGTCCTCCATCGAGCCGATCGTCGAGTGGTGATAGGGGTGGCCGTCGGGATAGACGAGCTCCTGGATCCGCTCGTCCCAGTCGCCGTACGGTTGGTTGTCGACACTCCAGCGGCGCTCGTTCTTCACCACGTCGCGCTGGTTGTCGAGCTTCTCCTGGGTCATGGCCGGTAGCAGGGACGCCATACGGTCAGCTTCCAACCACAGCCCCAGCTCCAGCTCATGGCCGGGGAGGGTCTCGAAGTAGTTCGTGCGGTCCAGCCAGGTCGACGCATTGCATGTGCCGCCGGCCGCCTGGACCAGGCTGAAATGCTGGCCCTTCTCCACGTTCGACGAGCCCTGGAACATCATGTGCTCGAACAGGTGGGCGAAGCCAGTCTTGCCCGCCTTCTCGTGCTTGCTGCCGACGTCGTACCACAGGTTGACGGCCACCACCGGCGCGCGCGGATCGCGCGACAGGATGACGCGCAGCCCGTTCTCGAGGGCATGCCGTTCGATGGGAACCTGGGGCACTTGTCTGTCTCCGCCTGAGGGACCGATGCGGACGCGCCGCGTCCGACTTGATATGGAAAACGGGCTCCGCACCGCACGGGCCCGCTCGCTCTGAAGTCGTGATTGGTGAGCGCCCGGGGATTCGAACCCCGAACCTAGTGATTAAGAGTCACTTGCTCTGCCGTTGAGCTAGGCGCCCGCTGAGATGATGCCGCAGCCGGCAGGTCGGGTCAACACTGCGGCGCTCTAGGTCCCGGGCGGTCCGGGGCCTCCGTTCGGCTCGGGCGAGGCTCCGTAGTGCTCGCGCGCGAACGCGTCGATCGCGTCGGTATCGGCTGCGTCCAACTGGAGCAGGTAGCGCCAGGCGGTGACGACGATCGGCGCGCCGAGCGGCTCCTCGCCACCCCACGGACTGAGGATGAACTTGAAGCGGCCGCTGCTGCCGCTTGCCGTCTGGGTCGCCACGTATTGACTCACCGAGTCGACGGCCGTGGCGTCGAGCGCGGCTGGGTCGTACCAGATGATGATGCCGCCGTGCTCGAGGTTGTGGATCACCTGCGACTCGCTCTGCGGCGTCGAGTACACGCCCCAGTTGGCCGGCGTCGTCTCCCAGTGGGGACCCGACGTTCCCGGCAGCGAGGAGTAGGGGACGGCGTTCAACTGGCAGGATGCCGGATCGGTCCGGCACTCCGCGCCATCGGTCACGTGCCCGCCACCGTCGTCGGGCTGTACCACGCCGACATTCGGGTTGGTTCCGGAACCGAAGATGAGCACGAGCACCACGATCAGAACACCGATGACGAGCACGCCACCGATGGCGAGCAGGCGCCAGTCGGGCAGGGCTGGCCCGGTGCGCTCGTCGATCCGTCGGTTGAGAGCGTCCGCCGAAGCGCGTTCGCGCCGCTGGATGCCGGAGGTTCGTCTTTTGGCCATTGGCGCGGAAGGATAGCGGACGATCCGGATCGGTGCGGTGGCACCCGATGTGCTCATTGGTAGAATCGTCGAGATTCCGCCCGCCCACGGAGGTTCCATTGACCACTGGCGATACACCGCGACGCCGCCAAAACGCCTTCACGCTCGTGAAGCGACTCGCCGCGGGCGGAATTGGCCTGGCCAAGCTCGAGGTTCAGCGGGGGCGCCAGGAGATGGCGCGCAACCTTGGGCACCTGAAGGGCGGCATCATCAAGCTCGCCATTGCGGCCGCGCTGGTGGTCACCTTCCTCATCGCGCTGGTCGCGTTCATCATCGCGGTGCTGGTGGTCATCGGCCTGTGGTGGGTGGCGCTCATCGGTGTCGTGGTCCTGCTCGCCGTAGCGGGTTTCCTGGGCTGGCGCGGGATCAAGCAGGTGACGAGCACGAGCTTTACGCCGGAAGAGACGATTGCATCAGTCAAGGAGGACCTCGAGTGGGCGAAGAACCGCTTGCTGAGACGCGACTAGCCATCAGCGCCAAGCGCACCGAGCTCGAGCGCACCGCCGACGAGCTGCGTGAGGCGCTGAACCTGAAGAAGCGGTTCAGCGAGAATCCCGCGCTCTTCGTGGGACTCGGGGCCGGCGCCGTGTTCCTGGTCGCCGGAGGCCCCGGGCGGGTCGCGAAGCTCGTTCGGCGCCGCGTCTTCCGATCCGAGCCGGAGAAGGCGTACGACGCCCTGCCGAAGACCATGCAGTCGTGGGTCGATCACATGGCCGGTGCCGTCGGGCCGCGTGCGAACGAGGCGCGACAATCGCTCTCCGAGGAGCTTCTGCGCTGGCGGCACAACCCGCGCAAGCACGGCAAGATCAGCAAGAAGCTCGCGAAGCAGGTGGCCGAGGGGCCGCCCGGTCCCGGGCGTACGGCCTGGAGCGCGTTCGAGGCCGGAGCCGCCATCCTGACCGCGGCCCTCGCGCGAAAGGCGGTCGAGCGCTTCCTGTCGGGCGAGCCGCCGTCGGGGATCCCGGCGCTCGACGCAGTCGGCACCGCGGGTGGCGCCGCGGAGCCGGACCCGAAACACGCCAAGGATGACATCACCAAGCCGCCGGAGCAGCGCGCCGCGGCCGCGGCCGCCGACGAACGCAAGGACTATTCGGGCATGAGTAGCCGGGGACGCGGCTGAGGGGTCTCGGCTACGGCCCCTGGGCAAGTTGCCATTCATCGACCGCATCGGTGCTAGGCAGCGGCGACGGTCACCGCTCAAGTCTGCGACATAGATATCCGGAGAATTCGCAGTCGCCACGCTACTTCCGGGCCGCCTAACGTCGACCCCATCGGTGGATGGCAACTTCGGCGGCGGGCCGACGCCCGCAGCGGCGGCATCGGTGCATTGGTAGACTCAGCGCCGACAATTCGCCGACCGAACCACCGATCCGGGCGAGTGGCGGAACGGCAGACGCGCCGGCTTTAGGAGCCGGTGTCGCAAGACGTGCGAGTTCGAATCTCGCCTCGCCCACCACGCCGCAGCAGGAGCTGACTTGGTCACCGTCTCGACACGACCCGAACCGGGCTCGAAGATGGTCCTCGAGATCGAGGTTCCCAGTGACGAGGTCGACCGGCATTTCGCCACCGCCTACCGCCACGTCGCGGAGCGCACGAAGGTGCCGGGCTTCCGTCCGGGGAAGGCGCCGCGCCACGTGATCGACCGCTTCGTGGGGCGGGGGAGCGTGCTGGCGGAGGCGATCGACCACCTCGTCAGCGACGCCTACGACCGCGCGCTCGACGAGTCGAAGATCATTCCCATCGACCAGCCTGAGGTGGACATCGACCCCGCCTCGCTGGCCGAGGGCCAGTCGATCACGTTCACCGCCACCGTCCCCGTCCGGCCCGAGGTCGAGCTCGGCGCGTACACCGATTACGCCTTCAGCCTCGAGACGCCGGAGGTGACGGACGACCAGGTGGAACGGGTCATCGGCGAGCTCCGCGAGCAGCAGGCCACGCTGCGGCCGATCGACGGCCGCGGCGCCCAGGACAAAGACATCGCCAGCGTGAAGTTCACCGGCACCATCGGCGACGAGCCCTTCGAGGGCGGCAGCGCGGATCGGTTGCCGTTGGTCATCGGCGAGAGCCGCATGATCCCCGGCTGGGACGAGCAACTCGTCGGGCTGGAGATCGGCGGCACCAAGAGCTTTGACATCACCTTCCCCGATGACTACCGCGTCGCGGAGCTCCAGGGCAAAGAGGCTCACTTCGAGGTCGAGCTGCTGGACCTGCGCGAGAAGGTCCTGCCGGAGGTTGACGATGAGTTCGCGAAGAGCGCCGGCGAGGTCGAGACCCTTGACCAGCTCCGAGCCGAGATCCGCGACGCCATGGTGAAGCGTGCCGGCGCGGAGGCCCGCCACCATTTCGGTGACCGGATCATCGACTACGCGGTGAGCAACGCGAAGGTCGAGCTGCCGGAGGTGATGGTCGCCAACGAGATCGAGATCATGCGCGACGAGCTGCGGACGCGGCTGGCGCAGCAGCGCATCGGCATGGAGCAGTACCTCGCGCTCTCGAAGCAGACGCCCGAGGAGCTCAGCTCGGACCTCCGGGATCCGGCCACGCGGCGGGTGAAGACGCTCCTCGTGCTCTCGGCGATCGCGGAGAAAGAGGGGGTTGATGCCACCGATGCCGACATCGACGCGGAGATCGCCGAGCAGTTGGCCCGCTATGACGACGACGCCAAGCTGCGCCAGTATCTGACCTCACGCCGCGGCCGCAGTTACCTGCGCATGACGCTCCGCAACCGTACACTGGTCGACACGCTCATCGAGCGCGCCCTCGGGACCGATGCGTCCCCCGCGGCGCCAGAATCCACCGAGCAGTCCGAGGAGTCCGCATAACCGATGCTGGTCCCGATGGTCATCGAGTCGAGCGCCCGCGGCGAGCGCGCCTTCGACATCTACTCGCGGCTCCTCAAGGACCGCATCATCTTCCTGGGCGACGCGATCGAGGACAACGTCGCGAACCTGATCATCGCGCAGCTCCTCTTCCTGGAGTCCGAGGACCCGGAGAAGGACATCCAGCTCTACATCAACTCGCCCGGCGGGGTG
>JBDSGF010000089.1:0-17300 GCA_039919135.1 Candidatus Limnocylindria bacterium
CACCGCCGTTTTTGCGCCGATCGCGTGTGTGCCGCCGCGTGCCGCCGGACCATCGACCCATGGCCCATCGGGACCCGTCGCCTCATTGTCTGCTTCAATGCTCAGCTTTGTTCTCGCCCTCGGGTTCCTCGCTCCGCTGGCGGTGGCCGCGCTGGTGACGATCGCCCTTGGCATTGCCGCCAACGTCGAGCCCGACGAGCGGCCGACCCTGATCGCCGTCCTCGGCGTGGCGGCGGTGGCCGGCATGACCACCATGGCGCTGCTTGCATGGAGCTACATCGGCTGGCGGCTGAGCCGCATTGCCAGGGCACTGGAGCACGCGCTGGACACCGAGCGGCCGACCAGGCTGCGCGAGGGCGGCATTCCCGCCGAGCGACGCCTGGCGCGCGCCTTCAACACCGCGGCCAGCGCCTTCCTCCAGACCGAGGCCCGCGCCACGCACGACCGGCTGACGGGCGTCCCAAACCGCGAGACGCTGCTCACAACGTTGGCCGCCGAGATCGAGCGCGCGGCTCGCCATTACCAGCCGCTCAGCGTTGCGTTCATCGACATCGACCGCTTCAAGCCGATCAACGACACCTACGGGCACAACTCCGGCGACGCCGTCCTGCGCCAGATTGCCGGACTGGTGGCCGACTCGGTCCGAGCCAGCGATACCTTCGGCCGATACGGCGGGGAGGAGTTCATGCTCATCCTTCCCGAGACCACGCCCGAGGATGCGGTCGGCCTGGCAGAGGACCTGCGCGCCCTCGTCATGCAGGAGCCCCTGCGCATCGCCGGCGACCAGTCGATCAAGGCCACCATCAGCATCGGCATCGCCGGCGGCCGCGGTTCCGGACTCCAGATCGACATGCTCGTCGACCGCGCCGATGCGGCGATGTACGCCGCGAAGTCACTCGGTCGCAACCGCACCCACTTGTTCCGTGAGCTCGATGAAGAGGCGACGGTTCGCCGCGCGCCGATCTCGGCTGAGCACCGCGCGCAGGCCAACGCCATCGGCCAGTGGGCCAGCGACACCGCGGCCCAGGCGCTGGCATCGGTGCTGGCGCCCCAGCCACACCATCGCGGGCGTCCCTCGGACATGATCGCCTCGCTGGCGACGGGAATCGGGCTCGAGATGGGACTGCCGCGCGAGGAGATCAAGCGCATCCGGATCGCGTCACTGCTCCACGATCTGGGCAAGATCGCGATCCCCGAGGAGATCCTGGACAAGCCGGCGACCCTGTCCGATGCAGAGTGGCAGTCCATCGGCGAGCACCCGCGCATCGGCCAGATCATCCTCGAGCAGGCCTCGAGCCTGAGGGAAGCCATCCCGGTGGTTCTTCATCACCACGAGCGCTTCAACGGCGGCGGCTACCCCCACGGCCTGAAGGGCAACGAGATCCCGATCGGCGCCCGCATCGTGGCCGTGGCGGACGCCTATCACGCCATGGTCCACGATCGTCCATACAGCGCGGCGCAGAGCCACGAGGACGCACTCGAAGAGCTGCGCCTCAACGCCGGCACCCAGTTCGACCCCAAGGTTGTCGAGGTCTTCTGCAACGTATACGCCGATGTTGTTCCGCCCGACGGGCTGGAGGAGGTCTACCGCCTTCACGAGCGGGCGCGGGGCGGGCTTCCGCACCTCGAACCGGCGCCGCTCGGCCATCCGCATTTCGCGGGCAACGGGTCCGGGGCCAAGCGCCGACGCTCTCCCGCCCCCGCAGGGGAGGCGTCCGGCTGATGTCGCTCCGCGGGATCGTCACGCGGACGGGGATGATCTTCGCTGGAGAGCGTCGAGAACGTAAGGATGAGGAACGGCCTCCCGCGGTCGCTGCCTCCGAACCCGCCAGCCGGTCGCGGCGTCATGCCGTGCTGACGCGCCTGGGCGAGGATCCCATCATCGCCGCCCTGGGCCTCGGTTCCGATGACGCGCCACGCCGCCCAGCAGGCGCCAGCCAGCTGGATTCCGGGCCGGGCGAGCGGGAGACCGGCACCAACCGACCCTAACGAGCAACCCGGGCGCAGGGTATATACCGTATGTACTCCGCCGCCCAAGCATGAAGCCGCTGGCAGCGTCCGTGCTAGAAGACGGTACGCCAGGCTTGATCGAGCGCGGTCACGTCGGCCACCACGGTCCCTCTTGCCGCCGCGATGATCAGCCGTGATCCGCCGGCCATGCCGATCCGCCGGCCCGGGATCGCGGCGGTGGCGAGCGCCCGGCGCAGCTGCGGCGCCCCCGCCGGGTCGAGCGCCAGAACGACGCGTCCGGGGCGCTCCCCAAAGAGCGCGGCCGTTGGCCATTCCACGTTCAGCGCGATATCCGCTCCACTGCCCGCTGCGATCGCCATGCGCGCCAGCGCCACGCCCAGCCCACCGACCGAGACATCGTGAGCGGCGGCGATCGCCCGATCGCGCGCCAGCTCGGGCAGGAGGCGCACGATTCGCGCCGCCGCCTGAAGGTCGAGCCGCGGCGTGCCGCCGCGCAGCCGTCGACGCCAGGCAAGCTCGGAACCGGCGAGCGCGTCCGGGTCGTCGGCACCGTCACCGATCAGCCACAGCTCATCGCCCGGACGCCACGCCAGGCGCAGGGTGGCCTCGCGGTCTTCGAGCAGGCCGACGGTCCCAACCACCGGCGTGGGCAGGACGGGTCCGTCGGGCGTCTCGTTGTACAGGCTCACGTTGCCAGACACCACCGGCAGCTCCAGCAACCGGCACGCATCGGCGATGCCGTCGATGGCGCGCTCGAGCTGCCATGCGCCGAGATCGGTCTCCGGCGATCCGAAGTTCAGGCAGTCGGTGATGCCAATCGGAACGGCACCGCTGCACGCGACGTTCAGCGCCCCCTCGACCACCGCCGATACGCCGGCCAGGTACGGATCCAGCGCGCCGACGCGGGCCGGCCCGGGGCCGTCAATAGCCAGCGCCAGCGCGCGCGGCGTGCCCTTGATGCGCAGCAGTGCGGCATCGCCGGCACCGGGGCCGACCACGGTGTTCGTGCCGTTCATGTGGTCGTAGCGACGCCAGATCGGCTTGCGGTCTCGCGCGTTCGGACACCCGAGCAGCTCCAGCAGGACCGATGCGCTCGCCGGCTCCGCCGCGAGCGTCGCCAGCTCCACCGCCGGTGGCGGGACCGGCGTGCCCGAGATCTCGTAGCGCGGCGCATCGTCCGCGAGGGCGCGGCCCGGAATGGCGCACACGAGCTCGCCTGCCGCCCGGCAACGGATGATTGGCTCCTCGACGATCTCGCCGATCTCGGCCGCCGTCAGCTCGTGACGCTCGAAAATCGTTCGAACCTCGGCGACGGCGTCGGGTCGCACCACGATCAGCATCCGTTCCTGCGACTCTGAGAGGAGCACCTCGTACGGGGTCATGCCGCCCTCGCGACGCGGCACCACGTCAAGGTCGACCTCCGCCCCGACGCCGCCGCGCGCCGTCAGCTCGGCCAGCGCGCAGGAGAGGCCCGCGGCGCCCAGGTCCTGCATGGCCACCAAGCCGTCCATCCGCGCCAGCTCCAGGCAGGCCTCCATCAGCAGCTTCTCGAGGAACGGGTTGCCGACCTGCACCGCCGGACGCCGCTCCTCGCGCTCGGGGCCCAGCGTGGCCGATGCGAACGACGCGCCCTGGATGCCGTCGCGCCCGGTCGAGGCGCCGACCAGCAGGAGCACGTTCCCGGCGCCGGCCGCGCGGGCCAGGGTGATCTCATCGTGCCGCGCGATGCCGACGCACATGGCGTTGACCAGCGGGTTCCCCGAGTAGGACGGGTCGAAGGTCACCTCGCCGCCGACATCGGGAATGCCGATGCAGTTGCCGTAGCCGGCGATGCCGCCGACCACCCCGTCGAACAGGTAGCGATTGCGGGTGGCCGCGTCCGCATCGGTCTCTTCGTCTGCGTCAAGCGGTCCGAAGCGCAGGCTGTTGAGGAGCGCGATGGGCCGGGCGCCCATGGTGAAGATGTCGCGGATGATGCCGCCCACGCCGGTGGCGGCGCCCTGGAAGGGCTCGACCGCCGACGGATGGTTGTGCGACTCGACCTTGAAGACGACGGCCAGCCCGTCACCGATGTCGAGCGCTCCGGCATTCTCCCCGGGTCCCACCAGCACCCGTGGGCCGCTGCTTGGCAGCCGGCCGAGGAGCGGCCGCGAATGCTTGTACGCGCAGTGCTCGGACCACATGGCGCCGAACATGCCCAGCTCGACGGGATTGGGCGACCGCCCCAGGGCGTCGATGACGAGGTCGTATTCCGCCTCGGTCAGCCCGTGGCGCTGCTCGGCGGACGGGGGTGCCAGGGTCATCTGCCGCGGGTCAGCCGCGCGGGGTACCCAGTGGCTGGTCCCGGCCCAGCTCGAGGATGATGGCGCCGATGGCGGCAGCGGCCGTCCCCAGGAACAGCAGCAGCACGCCGACTCCGGCGCCGCCGAAGCCCAGGCGGTCGAGCGCCACGCCGAAGGCGATCAGCACAACGACCAGTGTCGCGAGCCGCAGGTGCGGGATGGCGGGCAGGTTCGCGGCGAAGAACACGGTGGCCGCGACGCCAAGGAGCACGATCAGCAGGATCAGCTCGATCGGGTTGAGGGCGCCGTCGAACAGGCTGATCAACATACCGAGCGCCGCCAATACCGTCCCCACGCCGATGAGCCAGGCCGATAGGGTGACCGGCATGGCGATGGGCAGGTTCATGGGCGCGGAGCCCCTGCGAGGCGCATCAGCTCCAGGCGGCGGCCGGTGCGGCGGCCGTTGCGGCGGGCCTTCCGGCGCCACGGCGGCTACCGGTGCCGGGCGCTCCTCGACCCGGGTCGGCTCGTCCGCGGTGGTCGGTGGCGGTGACCAGTCGGAGTCGACCTTCGACGCGGACGATTCAGCCGGCTCGGGCTCCGCGGCGGGCTCACGGGCCGATGGGGATTCGGGCCAGGCCGGCGCGGCCGGCATCTCGGTCTCCGAATCCTGGTCGATGGGCTGCCCGCAGGTCGGGCAGAAGACCGCCGTATCGTCGACCTCGGTGCCGCAGTTGGCGCAGAAGCGGGCCATCGTCAGCTCCGTCCGAACCGGGTCAGCGTTCCGATCAGGACGATCAGCGACGAGAGGAAGAAGATGATCCCGGCCGGCGTCAGAACGCGGAGGACCCCGACCAGGTCGCCGTCCCAATTGCCGGCAAGCTCGACCACCACGAACAGGACGGCCAGGCCGACGCTCCAAAGCAGCGAGATCGTGAGACCCACCGTCTGGACGATTCCTGGCCGGGCGCGCATGAAGCCGCCGATAGCGAGGAGCCCCAGCAGCAGCACGAAGAGCGGCACCGGCGCAGCCAGGCCGAAGTATGCCTGATCCGCCAGGCCAGCCCCGACATCGGGGTAGCGGGCCCAGAAGGCGGCTCCATAGCCATCGGCGCCGAAACCGCGCTCGAAGAGGGAACCATTGCCGTACAGGAACGGCAGGAGGTAGGCGGTGATGAGCCCGACGATGCCGATGAGCAGCACGACCGGGCCGAGGACGGCACCGCGGCGCTCGGTCTCCACCACGACGGCCTCGCCTTCAGCGGCCACCGCCGGAGGGACATAGCCCGTGGACGTGCCGCGCAGGTTTGCTCCGCAGTTCTGGCAGAAGGCGACACCGGCCCGATTGTGCGTTCCGCAACGCGGGCAGGCCATGGTGCCCTCGGGCGCGCCGGGCCGCTCCACGATGGTTGATACACCGGCCGCCACCAGGCGCTGGCCACAGTTGGCGCAGAAGGCCAGGCCGGGCCGGTTCTCGGTCCCACAGCGCGGGCACTGGGTGCTCTCGCCGGTGGATCCTTCGGCCTCGGGCACGCTGTGCGCGGCGGTCGCCGCGGCGCCGGCTGCGGCCATGGCGGCAGCGTCGGGGTCCGGTGTCGTCGCGGCGGGGTAAGCCTCCACCTCGCCGGGCGGCGGCTCGGAGCCACGCTCGGGCGGCGTCGTGGGCCACGTGTCGGTCGAACCCGAGTCGGCGGCAGGTGGCTCCGTCGGCCAGGCTCGCTCTTCGGCGGGCTCGAGTACAGGCTCGAGTACAGGATCTGATTCGCGGGAGGCCGAGGCGGCATCCTGGCTTGGCCAGCTCTCGATCTCCGCGGCCGACGGGGAAGGCTCGCTCACATCGGGCGCGATCGGCTCCGGCTCGGCGGATGGCTCCGACTCGGTGGATGGCTCCGGCTCGGTGGTCGACTCGATCGGTGGCTCGTACGGCGACTCCAACGGCGCCTCGTCGGGCCCGGCTCCTGCCTCGGAAGGGTCGCCGGCAGCGCGCGATGCGTCGCCGAACTCGGTCTGATCCGCGGCCGGATCATCGGCCGTGCTATCCGGTTCGGGCCCGTCGCGCCGGTCCCGCTGGTCGTTGTCCATGCGTGGTTCGCCCTCCTGCGGCCGGTCCTTTCACCGTTCGAGCCGATCATAGCCGACGCTCCGCGGCCGCCGGTCGCGCATGCAGCCAGCGTTCCAGCGAGCGGAAGAGGCGCAGGCCGTCGACCCCTCCCACCTCCGGCTCGGCGGCCCGCTCAGGATGCGGCATCAACCCGAGCACGTTGCCGCCGGCGTTGACGATGCCGGCGATCCCCCGTTCGGACCCGTTCGGATTTGCTTCCGGCGTCACGTGCCCGTCGGCATCGGCATAGCGCAGGACGACGCGTCCGGTGCGCTCCAGCTCGTCCAGGGCCTGCTCGTCGGCGACATAGCGGCCCTCGCCATGGCTGATCGGGAGGCGGATGACCTCGCCCTCGGTGAGTTCGCCCAGCCAGGCTTCGGCGGCGCCCGGTCGCTCCACCCGGAGCGCCTGCCAATCGCATCGGAACTCGAGGTGATCGTTGCGCATGAGCGCGCCGGGCAGCATGCCGGCCTCGGTCAGGATCTGGAAGCCATTGCAGGAGCCGATGACGGGGCCGCCCGCGGCGGCGAACGCCTCGACAGCGCGCATGATGGGCGAGAAGCGCGCCACCGCGCCGGTGCGCAGGTGGTCGCCATGAGCAAAACCGCCCGGCAGCACCACCGCGTCCGGGCGGCCAAGTTCCGTCTCCGTATGCCACAGCAGGCTGGCCTCCCAGCCGAGCACCGTACGGGCCACGTGTGCGAAGTCACGCTCGCTCCAGGTGCCCGGGAACACGGCCACCGCAACGCGTGGACGTCGCGCGACGAGCGTCACGGCAGCGCCTCCTCGGCGCCCTGCTGCTCGTCGGCGCGCAGCTCCCAGCTGGCCGTCTCCATCACCGGGTTCGCCAGCAGGCGGCGGCACATCTCGGCGACCGCCGACTCCGCGGCGGCGTGGTCATCGGCCTCGAACCTAATTCGCATGAGCTTGCCGCTGCGCACTTCGGTGACGGTCGCGTACCCAAGCGATCGCAACGCCGATCCGATCGTCTGGCCCTCGGGGTCGGCGATGCCTGATCGCAGCGCCACGTGCACCTCGGCCAGCCAATGCATCAGCGGTCCGCGGGCGCCGGTGTGCCGCTGAGGCACGCATCGGCCAGGAGCCGGCTGGGAGCCTCGTGGGATCCACTGAATCCAGGACATCCGACCGACCCTGCAACGGAATCGGTGTTCCATCTGCTTTGCCGCCACGCAGACGACGCGGGGATGGCCGATGCGTGCCGGTGGCGCACGCAACGCGAAGATCGCATCACTCCCACGCCCGAGCGGTAAGGCGCTCGTAGGCCGCCACATAGCGGTCGCGCGTGCCCGTGATCACCTCGTCGGGCAGCATCGGCGCGGGCGGCTCCTTGTTCCAGCCCGAGCCGGCCACGAAGTCGCGCACGAACTGCTTGTCGAAGCTCGCCGGGCTGGATCCCGGCGCGTACCGCTCTCCATCCCAGAAGCGGGACGAGTCGGGCGTGAGGACCTCGTCGATCACCGCCAGCTCGCCGTCGATCCAGCCGAACTCGAACTTCGTATCGGCCAGGATCAGGCCCACCGATTCGGCGCGCCGCGCCCCCGCGTTGTAGAGCGCGATCGAGCGTTCCTCGAGCTGGCCGCTCAGGTCGGCGCCGATCATCTCGGCCAGTTGCTCGCGGGTGATGTTCTCGTCATGTCCGACGTCCGCCTTGGTGGACGGCGTGAAGATCGGCTCGGGCAGGCGGTCCGCCTCGCGCAGGCCGCCGGGCAGGCGATGCCCGCAAACGGTGCCGGAGCGTTGGTACTCCGCCCAGCCGGTGCCTGCCAGGTACCCGCGCACGACGCATTCGGCGTCGATCCGTTCGGCACGCCGCACGAGCATGGAGCGCGGCGCCATCTCCGCCGTCCGGGCGGCCTCCGGCAGGTCCGACGCATCGGCCGAGACGAAATGCGAGCGACCGAGGGCGGCCAGCTGCTCGAACCACCACGCCGAAAGGCGGGTCAGCACGGCGCCCTTGTCCGGGATCGGCTGGTCGAAGACGACGTCGAAGGCGGACAGCCGATCGGTGGCGACCAGCAGCAGATGCCGCTCATCGACCCCGTACGTTTCGCGCACCTTGCCGCGGTGAACCAGCGGCAGGCCTTCGACGTGGCTGGTGATCAGGGTCATGGCAGGTCCCGGCTCCTTCCACTTTCGATGCGTTCGCGGCTCCTGCCAAGCACGCGCGTCCACGAGGTCGATCCCCAGGCATGCAGGGCGCCGCCGCCAAGGACGAGGCAGAGCCAGATCGCCACAAAGCCTACCAGCAGCAGCGCCGCCGCGGGGTCCATCCCGCCCGCTTCGAGCCGAACGCCGATCGGCGCCCACAGCACGCGCAGTCCCATCGCGGCGACCGCAAGGTACGCCAGACGCGTCACGGCCACGGCCGCCGCTTGGAGGACGGCACTCGCGCCGGCGCCGGCCAGCGTGCGCGGGCTGCCCTGGAGCGCTTCGGCAACGGTCCGGCCGGCGACGGCGCTGCGCGTCGCGGAGGCATGAATCGCGGCGCCGGCAGTGGCGGCCACCGCGATCGCGACGAGAAACGGGCTCAGCCGGGCGACCGTGCGGGCCAGGGGCCCGAGCTGCTGGTCGGGGGCATTGAACTCGATCGGCGCGACGACCACCGCGGTGGTTGCCATGGCCAGCAGGCCCACCAGCGTTGGCGTCGCGCACACCACGCCAAGCACGAAGACGCGCGCCACGTCCCGTCGCCCGGCGCGCCGGCCGCGCAGCAGGACCGCCTCGGCGACGGAGACCAATCCAAAACCGATGAGCGCCGCGCCGAGTGCCGCCGCACCGATGGCCAGCGCATTCCACGGCCAGGCCCCGGACTTGAAGATGCCGGCCCCCAGGAAGGTCATCTCTCCGATGTTGGGCAGCGGGACGACGCCGATGAAGAGCGCCAGCCAGCCGACGCTCGCGGTCCAGGCCAGCGCGCCGGGCAGCCACAGGTGCGGCCGGTCGGCGACGTGACCGGCGGCTGAGATGGCATCGGTCCACCAGCGGCGCATGGGTAGCCGCGGCGCTAGCCGCGCTCGTCCAGGTCGAGCGCTCGGTAGGTGACGCTGATCCCGGCGAGGTGGTGCTCGAGGTCCATGGCGCGGTCGATCTCCTCGGCGCTCAGCCATTCAGCCACGGCCGGATCGGTGTGCAGCGCATCGGCAAACGTCGTCTCGGCGCTCCATGCGCGCTTGGCGGCCGACTGCACCAGTCGGTAGGCATCCTGGCGGTCGGCGCCCTTGGTGACCATGGCCAGCAGCAGGGCCTCCGAGTACACCATGCCGCCTGACTGGTCGAGGTTGGCCCGCATGCGATCCGCATCAACCTCGAGCCCGTCGAGGATATCGGCCAGTGTCCGCGTCGCGTACGCCGCCACGCCGGTGGCGCGCTCGAACACGAACCGTTCGGTCGACGAATGGCTGATATCGCGCTCGTGCCAGAGCGCCATGTTCTCCAGACCGATGAGGGCATCCGCGCGCAGCAGCCGCGCCATGCCCGTGACCCGCTCCGCCAGGATCGGGTTGCGCTTGTGCGGCATGGCGCTGCTGCCCTGCTGGCCGGCGGCGAACGGCTCGAAGGCCTCCGCCACCTCGGTGCGCTGGAGGTGCCGAATCTCGACCGCGATCCGCTCGAGCGTGCCACCCAGGATGGCGAGCGTGGTCAGCAGCTCCGCGTGCCGGTCGCGGCTGACGACCTGCGTCGGGGCCGGGTCCGGCTCCAGGCCCAGGCCCGCGAGGACGTGGCGTTCCACCTCGCCGCTTACGTTGGCATGCGTCCCGACGGCGCCGGAGATCGAGCCCACGCTGACGACCTCGCGAGCGCGCTCCAGGCGCTGCGCATCGCGTCGAAGCTCCGCGTACCAACCGGCCGCTTTGAAACCGAAGGTGATCGGCTCCGCGTGGATGCCGTGGCTGCGCCCGACCATGGGTGTATCCCGGTACTGGAGCGCCAACCGATGCACGACCTCGATCAGCCTGGCCAGCTCTCCCGCGACGACACTCGTGGCGTCGCGCAGCACGACCGCGGTGGCCGTATCAAGCACATCGGAGCTGGTCAGCCCATAATGCAGCCAGCGACCCTCGGGTCCAAGCCTTTCCGTGATCGAGCGCAGGAACGCGATGACGTCGTGCTGCGACTCCTTCTCGATCTCGTGGGCGCGTCGCGCATCAACCTCGCCGACGGCGCCTCGGATGCGCTCGAAGTCATCGACGGGCACGACGCCGGCGTCGCGGAGTGCCTCCAAGGCCAGCAACTCGATACGCAGCCACAGGTCGAGCTTGCGCTGCTCGCCGAAGATCTCGCGCAGCTCCGGCAATGCGTACCGATCGATCACCCTCGGAGGATACCGATGAGCCGCGGAACGCGTGGCGCCGTCCTACGCCTCATTCGCCTCGGCGGGCTGGGTGGGCATCCGTCCAGATTGCGGTGCTATGCCGACGGATCGACCCGAAGCTCCGCCTTGCCAGCCTGCTCCTCGCGGAACGAGGCAACGCGGTCCGCCAGCTCGGGATCCGACAGGGCAAGGATGCGCGCCGCCAGGTGGGCCGCGTTCTTCGCACCCGCCGAACCAAGCGCCACGGTCGCGACCGGCACGCCGGGCGGCATCTGGACCACCGCGTAGAGCGCATCTGCCCCGCCCAGCGATCCGCCGTCGAGCGGAATCCCGATCACCGGCTTGCCCGTGAGTGACGCGAGCACTCCCGGCAGGTGCGCGGCCATTCCGGCCGCACCGATGAACAACCGCACGCCCGCCGCTTCCGCCTCGGCGACGTAAACACGCAGCGCATCGGCCTGGCGGTGGGCGCTGATGACCGATGCCTCCCAGGTGATCGCATACGAGTCGAGCACCTCGAAGCAGCCCTTCACGGTCGGCAGGTCGGATCGGGAGCCGCAGACGACGGCGACAGTGGGCATCAGTCGGGCAAGCATAGGCGTCTATTGCGCGAGCTCGCGCACCGCGATGTCGGTCCGGTGCGTCGCGCCCGCAATCGAGACCTGCGCGACTCCTGAGTACGCCACATCGCGGGCCGCCTCCAGGGTCGGACCGCGGCCGACCATGGTCACCACCCGGCCACCCGTCGTTGCGTACCCGCCGTCGGACGTGCGTCGCGTGGCGCCGTGGAAGCAGAGCAGGTCGCCGTCATCGGCCGCGGAGGACGGCTCGGCGTCCTCGAGCCGGCGCCCGCTGATTGGCGCGTCGGGATAGCCCTCGGAGGCGATCACCACTCCCACGGTCGCGCCGGCGCGGAAGCCCACCGAACCCTCCATCAGGCCGCGATCGCCGGTCGCGCAACCCAGGAGCGCGGCGGCGAGTTCCCCGTCGAGCATGGGCAACAGGACCTGCGCCTCGGGGTCGCCGAAGCGGGCGTTGAACTCGAGGACCATGGGTCCCGCATCGGTGAGCATCAGCCCGGCGTAGAGCACGCCGCGGTACCCGAAGCCATCGCGGGCCATGCGCCAGGCGATCGGTTCGAAGACCTCGGCGGCCGCCCGCTCCAGGGCATCGGCGCCGAACCAGGGGACGGGGGTGTAGGCGCCCATGCCGCCGGTGTTCGGCCCGGTATCGCTGTCGTGCAGCCGCTTGTAATCGCAGGCCGCTCCCAGCGGCACGACGGTCCCGTCGCTGACGAGCGCGAACGCGCTGACCTCCCGTCCTGCCAGCCGCTCCTCCAGGACGACGCGCGCGCCCGGAGCAACGCTCTCGAACAGGTGCCGCACGGCAACTTCGGCCTCCTCGACCGTCTCGGGCACCACGACGCCCTTCCCACCCGCCAGCCAGTCGGCCTTGACCACCGGTGGCCGATCGCTCGCGCGAAGGTGCGCCAACGCAGCATCCGGATCGGTGAATGTCGCGGATGCGGCGGTCGGCACGCCGGCGCGCTCCATCTGGCGTTTCGCGAACGCCTTGCTCGACTCCAGCCGCGCCGCGGCGCGCATCGGTCCAAAGGTGGGAATGCTGGCCGAGACGAGTTCATCCGCCACACCGGCCGCGAGAGGTGCCTCAGGACCGATGACGACCAGGTCGTATCGCTCCCGCGTCGCGTGGCGGGTGACCGCCAGCGGGTCGGTGATATCGATATCGACCACCGATTCGGCGACTGCCGCCGTTCCGCCGTTGCCCGGAGCGATGCGAACGCTCCGAACGCCCCCGTCGCGCGCCAGGCGCCAGGCAAGCGCGTGCTCTCGCGCACCGGACCCGATCACCAGGACGTCCATGCCACGGAGTCTACGGATCAGGTCGACCTTGGCGGCGACGTATCGGCAGAATGGGTCGCGGGCTGGTCGTCGCGCGCCGTGGCGGCGATGTATCGGCGCGGAGCTACTCCGCGAGTCCGGCCAGTGCCTCGAGCACCGCGGCGAGCTCGTCGACGCGTGCCTGGTACGTTCCGAGATCGCCATCGGCAAGGGCAGCCTGCGCTTCGTCGTACAGGCGCTGTGCCTCGGCGACC
This sequence comes from Candidatus Limnocylindria bacterium, assembly GCA_039919135.1. Classification (GTDB taxonomy): domain Bacteria; phylum Chloroflexota; class Limnocylindria; order QHBO01; family QHBO01; genus JACDBZ01. Next base: position 12,804 of record JBDSGF010000089.1, read on the forward strand.
AGGCCGGCGAAGTCGGCAGGCAGCTCGCCCGGCGACGCTCCCGGGTCGGGCGACGCTCCCGGGTCGGGCGACGGCGACGGCGACGGCGACTCGCCGGGGTCCGGCACCTCCGGTGGTGGTGGCTCGGCCTCGCCCAGGAGCTGGCGCAGGCCCTCCTCGACCGTCTCGGCGAATGCGACGTTCTGCTGGTCGGCCATGATCACGCGCACGAACTCGGGGAAGGGCGCGCCCTCCGCCTGGAGGAAGATCGGCTCCACGTAGAGCAGCCCGTCCTCGCCAATGGGCAGGACCAGAAGATTGCCGCGCACCACGACCGAGCCGGCATTGGACCACAGCGAGAACTGCTCGCTGATGGCATCGTCGGCGCCGATGCGTCCCTCGATCTGTACGGGTCCCTGGGTGGAGGTGCTCGTCGGAAATTGGAAGGCGATGCGCTCTCCGTAGAAGCCGGGGTCCATCCGCGCCGCGACCCAGGCGATCATGTTGGGCCGATCCTCGGGAACCATGGGCTGGATGAGAACGAACTCTGCCTCATCTTCGCCGGGGATGCGCATGGTGACGTAATACGGCTCCATTGGCTGACCCGACCCGGCCACGACATCCTCGGGAATGGCCCACCGGTCGTCCTCGTTGTAGAAGGTCGTCGCGCCGTTCTCGGTGGCGGGCAGGTGGTAGAGCCGGAAGGCCTCGTTCTGGGCGGTGAACAGGTCCTCCGGATAGCGGAGGTGTGCCTCCAGCTCCGCCGGCAGCGCGTCCATCGATTCAAACAGGTCCGGGAAGATGCGCGCGTAGGCGGCGATGATCGGCTCGTCCGGATCCGTGATGAAGAAGCGCACCGTGCCGTCGTAGGCGTCAATCACGACCTTGACGCTGTTGCGGATGTAGTTCGCGCCGGCAAAGCGGCTCGACTGCGGCAGAGGCTGCGCGTTCGGGTAACGATCGCTGACGGTGTAGGCATCCCACACCCACAGCAGCCGATCGTCGGCGCTGACGATATACGGGTCGCCGTCGTAGGCGAGGAACGGCGCAATCTTTGGAACACGCTCCTGGATCGCCCGGTCGAAGAGGACCTGCGACTCATCGGTGAGCTGGTTGCTGATCAGCATGTTGAAGTCCCCGAAGCGCAACGCGAAGAGCGCTCGCACCAGCGGGTTGCCAATCCCCACGCCGGTCGTGCCGTCCCACACCGTGGTCGCGCCCGCCTCGCTCTCGCCATCGGTGTCGAGCGGGTAGTCGAACTCATCGGTGGTGGTTCCGGTCACGATGGGGGTATCGGTCACCTCGCCGAAGTAGATGCGTGGCTCGCCAATGGGCAGTTGCGGATCGCGGTTGATGCCGCTGACGAGGTAGTCGGGGGTGCCCTGGTCGGTGACCGCGTCGACCGGCACGGCGGTGATGCCATAGCCATGGGTGTAGACCAGGCGCTCGTTGGTCCAGGTCCGGTTGTCACCGAAGCGCTCGACGTCGAGCTCGCGCGCGCTGAGCATGATCTGGCGCTGCTCGCCGTCGATGTCGTAGCGGTCGATGTCGATATCGGTGAAGGTGTAATAGCGGCGCAGGATCTGCTGCTGCCCGAAGGTCGTGAGCAATGGCCGGTAGTCCCACAGGCGCAGGTTGTCGATGGTGGCGGCATCATCCGCGAACACCTCGCGCGTCAGCTCCTGCTCGCCGGTGAATCGTCGCTGCTCGATTGCGTCGAGGTCGAACGCCGCCCGCGTCGCGCTGATGTGGTTCGCGATGTATGGCCGCTCCACGTTGAGCTCGTTCGGGTTGACCTGCACGGTCTGGACGAAGCTGGGGTACAGGCCACCCACCACGACCGACAGGATGAGCCAGGCGCCAGCGGCGACCGCCAGCAGCCAGAGCGTTCGGAACCAGGTGTTGAGCAGCAGCAGCGCCGCGGCGGCCAGCGCCACAACGGTGAGGATGACGGAGGCCGGGTACTGCGCGTTCATGTCGGTGTACAGCGCCGCCTGCACGTTGCCGCCCCAGCCTCGCGTCGAGTAGGCGAGCTCCGCGATGTCGAGCTGGTAGCCACCGGCAATGACCACCAGCAGCAATGCGCCGATGACCGACAGATGCGCCCGCACCGGTGCCGAGAGGTGGAACTGCCAGCGCAACGCTCGAGCGGCGTACGTCCCCAGGGTCAGCAAGCCCACCACGATGAGCATGGTCGACGCCCAGCCCAGGAGGAATCGCCAGAACGGCAGGTCGAAGACGTAGAAGCCGATATCCCGGCCGAGCGTCGGGTCGACGGTTCCCCACTCCTCACCATTGATGAAGAGGAGGGTCGTCTCCCAGTTGCCGCTCCAGGCAGCGCCGCTGCCGAGGGCCAGGAGGACCGCAACGACGGCGAGGGCCACACCGATGAGGCGCGAGGCGTCCGGCAGCTCGATCCCGCCCAACTGTCGGACGGGCGCCTGCGGCGCGATGCGTCGGGCCAGCCAGGGGCTGATGAGCGCCGGAACGAGCATGGCCACGAATCCGATCCCGAACAGCACCACCTGCGCCCAGAGCCGGGTCTGGAGCACATCCCTGCGGCCGAGTGCGTCGTACCACATGACATCGGTGATCAGGTTCACGACGCCGCCAAGCAGGCCAAGCACGATGAACAGGGCGAGGAACCCGCCGCCGATGAGCAAGTACCGGCGCCACGGGATCTCGTCCGCCACGGGCCGGAGCGGGCGGCCGCCACCGCCACCATTGCCGCCACCGCCGCCGTTGCCGCCGTCATCGCCGTTTCCGCCGCGACGTCCCCCACGCCTGCCCTCGCCGATGGGCGTCACGTTGCGGGCGGGGTCCTCACGCCGCGCGAAAGGACGCCCTTCGCGACGCGCGTCCGCCTCTTCCTGGCGGCGTTGGAGATCCTCGAGGAGCTTGTCGAACCAACCGGACATTGCGGGGAATCCTACCGGGTCCGCGGGAATCGCGAAATCCGGGGTCCTTATCGTGCTCCGTCCTGCCCTGACCGATGCGTCGGACACATCGCGCCCAGGCGTCATCTCCGGCGCGGTTTGACCGATGAATCGGACGCTGACGCGCACGAGTCGCGCCGCGCGGCGCCGTTCACGCTCATGCGTGTCCGATGGATCGGTCATGCCCCGCCCCATCCGCCGTTCCGGCGCGATCTGTCCGATACATCGGACGGCGATGCGGCCAGAGCGGTATGCGACCATTACACCGGCACGCGGCAGGCGAGGCCGTCGGACGGATCGTCGCCACGCCGCGGAGCTTCGCCGTCATGGAACGCCTTGGCATCCGTCGAGCATTCGCCTACGACCGCCACTTTGCCGTGGCCGGGTTCGAGCTCATCAGCGCCTGAGTCGCACCCTCACTCCCACTCGATGGTGGCGGGTGGCTTCGAGCTGATGTCGTAGACGACGCGGTTGACCCCGGGAACCTCGTTGACGATCCGCGAGGAGATCTTCGCCAGCACCTCGTACGGCAGCCGCGCCCAGTCGGCGGTCATCCCGTCGTCGGAGGTCACCGCACGCACCGCCACCACGTTGGCGTACGTACGCCCGTCGCCCATGACGCCCACCGAGCGCACCGGCGTCAGGATCGCGAACGACTGCCACAGTGACCGATACAGACCGGCGGCCTTGATCTCGTCGATCACGATCCAATCGGCCTCGCGCAGGGTGTCGAGCCGCTCGGCGGTCACCTCACCGATGATCCGGATGGCAAGCCCCGGCCCCGGGAACGGCTGACGCTGCACCATCGCCTCCGGCAACCCGAGCTCCAGACCGACCCGTCGCACCTCGTCCTTGAACATGTAGCGCAGTGGCTCGATGAGCTTAAAGCGCAGGTCCGACGGCAGCCCGCCCACGTTGTGATGGGTCTTGATCTTCTGCGACGTCTTCGTCTCGGACGTCTTCGACTCGATCACGTCGGGATAGAGCGTGCCCTGGGTCAGGAAGTCGATCTGCCCGAGCTCCGTCGCCTCCTCCTCGAAGACGCGGATGAACTCGTCGCCGATGATGCGGCGCTTCTCCTCCGGATCCTCCACGCCCGCCAGGCGCTTCAGAAACCGATCCCGAGCGTCGACCATCACCAGCTTCATGCCGAGATCCCGCTCGAAGGTGACCCGCAGCAGCTCCGACTCGCGCTTCCGCATCAGCCCGTGATCGACGTAAATGCAGGTCAGCTGGTCTCCGATTGCCCGGTGCACCAGCGTCGCGGCCACCGCGGAGTCCACGCCGCCGGACAGCGCGCAGATGACGTGCCCCGCTCCCACCCGCTCGCGGATCTCGGCGACGGTCGTCTCGATCAGGTTGCCCGCTGTCCAGGTCGGCCGGATGCCGGCGATCTCGACCACGAAGTTGCGCAGGACATCGCGCCCGATGGGCGTGTGGACCACCTCGGGGTGGAACTGGATGCCGTACAGGTTGCGGCTTGCATCGGCCAATCCGGCGTAGGGGGTCGAATCGGTCTGCGCCGTGGCGCGGAAGCCCTCGGGAGGCCTGAGGATCGAGTCACCGTGGCTCATCCACACCG
>JBDSGF010000090.1:0-6647 GCA_039919135.1 Candidatus Limnocylindria bacterium
GACGGCGATATCGGTGTAGTGCGGCGCATCCCATCGGTCCCAGGGCTCCAGCAGCCCGGGCGCGCTGCCGGTCGCGACCCACAGCGCCACGAAGCCGATGACCAGCACGCCAAGCTTGACGAGCAGCGTCCAGGTGAGCAGGGAGCGGTCCGGCATCCGGGCGACTATACGGGCGGCCACGCGCGGTGTCAGACGGTTGGCGTGAGAGCGTGCCACACGGTCGCACGTGCCAACGCGGAGCACGGTGTCACGCGAGTGCTCCTGACGGCCCGCAAGGCGCCATCGGCCAGCCGTCCTGGGCCGTTGGACCCTGCTCGAATCGCCTGCTACGATTGGCCACCATCGGTCGGGGCGTGGCGCAGTAGGTAGCGCGCGTCGTTCGGGACGACGAGGTCGGAGGTTCGAGTCCTCTCGCCCCGACCAGCTTTCCTCTCGACGACAGGTACGCCGATACGTGCTCGCGGCTGCTGATGTGAGAACTGAACCGATACATCGGCCTGATCCACCCGAAGCGTCGTCCAGGTGCGGTTAGACCGATACATTGGCTGGGAATGAGCCTGAAGCCTGCCCCGAGGCGCTGTTCGTGCGAGATGCGAACCGATACATCGGTCCAATCCACCCCCAGGCGGGTTCAGGCAGGGTTACGCCGATCTATCTCTATGAAGAGAGTGCAGGTGTCAAGCGAGTTGGGGGTGGACGCGGGAGGTTGGGTTCGCGAGCGGCGCTCATCTCTCTATCGCCTCATCAGGTGAGGATCAGGTCGGGTGGGAGGCTCGTTCCGGCGGCCCATTTCGGCGAGGGTCGTCTATGCGACCAGATAGATCGTGGGGCCTGCCGGAGGAGCGAACGGTTCTCCCTTGGTCAGCATGTGCCAGATGGCGGTGGCCAGCTGCCGCGCCACCTCGACGCGGGCGACGCGCGCTCCGCGCTGCTTGCCGAGCCGGCGCCGGGTGCGCAGGTAGCGGCTGCGATAGGCCGGGTGCCGCGCGGCGTGGGTGGTGGCCTCGATCAGCGCCCAGCGCAGATATCTGGGACCGTGCTTGGTCAGCGGGCCGCGGCGGTCGCGCTCCCCGGACTGCATCACGAATGGGGCCAGGCCGGTATAGCCGACCAGTTGCTTGGCGCGACTGAAGCGACCGATGTCGCCGATCTCAGCGGCGATGGTGGAGGCCAGCACCCAGCTGATGCCGGGCAGCGTGCACAGCAGCGGCACATAGCGGTGCTCCACCCCCAGTCGGCGCAGCTCAGCCTCAGCCGTCGCGATCTGGCGGTCGAGAGCATCGATCAGGGCCATGGCCGTGGCGGTCGAGGTGGCCCACGCTTCGGGTAGTGCCAGGCGCTCGAGCCGCTCGCGCTCGGCGCGTCCGAACAGGTCGCTCAGCGGCAGCGGGTGCCCGAAGCTCATCAGGCTGGCGTGGATGTGGTTCTTGAGCGCGGTGCGATGGTGGACCAGGTGCAGCCGGAAGCGGGCCCGCTCGCGCTCGGCGCGGATGGTGGGATCCGGCAGCCAGATGGCCGGCACCAGCTCGCGCCGTGCCAGCTCGGCCAAGACCCAGGCGTCGATGCGATCGGTCTTGGCCACCAATGGCGCCAGGCCCTTGGCACGCTGCGCGTCGGCGATGTCGACCTCCCAGCCCCAGCGCTCGAGGCTGTCGTGCACGAAGCGCGCACCGGTCATCGACTCGATCGCGGCGCTGACCGGCTCAGGCCGCAGGCGCGCCACCCGCGCGGCCAGCGTGCGCAGCGCGTCGGCATCGGGTGCCACCCCGATCTCGAGCAGCCTGTCGCCGTCCTCGTCGAGGATGCAGACGTCGAGCCTGCGGCGTGACAAATCCAATCCGGCGTATAGCATGGCGTTGGGCCTCCTGTGGTGCTGGTTCCTGTGAGAACCCACTTTCCACCCTGGAGGCCCTCTTCATGGCATTCGGCGCGGCGGGTTGCGGCGTCGGCTCCTATACATCGGCGCGAAGGCGGACGGTCGCCGCGCGGACGCGTAGACTCCGATCGATGGCAGAAGAGCTTCGCCCCGAGTCGCCGTTTGGGCTCCAGGGCGCCTACGAGAACATCTGGCACATTGCCGCGGCGGAGCGATGGAGCGACGGTGGGCTCATCGGACACCGGACCTACTGCGGTCGCAATTACGCGGAGCCCGTCCAGCATTACGACCTCGCCGAACTCAGCCAGGTGTGCTCCGACTGCACGGCACAGGTCACGCAGCGCCACTGAACCTAGAGTTCGACGCGCAGCGGCGGGAACACGGCCAGCAGGCCCGGAGCAATGGCCTGGTAGATGTCGTGTTCATCGGGGATGCCGCGCAGCCGATACGAACCAAGGTGGCGCAGCTCGAGCCCACGCGCGTCGGCGAGTGCCGCGCGTGCCGACCGCGAAACGAGGATCTGGCCGCCATGCCCGCACGAGCAGAGCCGCGAGGCGGCATTCACCGATATGCCCTGGTAGCCGCTGGCCGTGAGCGTCGGACGACCGGCATGCAGACCGATGCGGACGCGAACGTCGCGTCCGTCAGGCCATGCGTGGGCCTGCATCGCGCGCTGGATGGCGACCGCCGCGTCGAGCGCGGCCGACGCTCGCTCGAAGACCGCGAAGAACTCATCGGCGCGCGCATCGACCTCGTAGCCGCCGGCGTGGCGAACCGATGCCCGCTCGAGCCGGCGCACCGAGCTGAGTACGGACCCGTAGCGGTCCTCGAGGTCGGCAAGCAGACGGCTCGAGCTCTCGACATCGGCGAACAGAAGTGTGAGGTTGCCGGTCGGCAGCTTCGGCCGCAGTTGCCCCTCGATGAATCCGACCGGAACGATCCGGTGGCGTTTCGCGGCCCTCAGCAGCCTGGTGCGGGCTCGATCGCCTGCGCCCTCGTCCTCGAACAGGATGCGGTTGAAGCGGGCGAGGGCATTGCGGACGTGTGCCTCGTCGTGGATTGGCAACCGCCGTCGCCCCGCCGAGTCGACGTAGGCAAAGGCGGAATCAGGGAGCCTCGCCCGTTCTCGCGCGCCCAATTCGGCCATGTGCCCATGATCGCAGGATCGCGTCCAGGGCTTGACAGCCTCGGCCTCAAGCATGGTTGACGAGTATGTGGCGAGCGTTCTCGACTGGCTCGTGGTGCCGGCGACCGGCTAGCATCGGTCCGTGGATCGCCTCACACTGCGCGACGTTCCTGGCATCCGGGTCGGCCATTGGACCGATGCCGAGCGCGCCACCGGCTGCACGGTCGTCCTGGCGTCCGACGATGGTACGGTCGCAGGCGGTGAGGTGCGCGGATCGGCGCCCGGCACGCGCGAGACGGATCTGTTGCAACCCACCGCGCTGGTCGAGCGCATCAACGCCATCTGCCTGGCCGGTGGCTCGGCATTCGGCCTGGCCGCCGCCGACGGCGTCATGCGCCGCCTGGCGGAGCGGGGGATCGGCTTCGCGACCGGGATTCGCCCCGTTCCGATCGTGCCGTCGGCCATCTTGTTCGACCTCGGCGTGGGCGATCCCCAAGCCTTCCCGGGTGCCGATGCCGGCTACGCCGCAACCCTCGCCGCTGAGTCCAACGAAGGCGAGTTGGAGGGGCGAGTCGGAGCCGGTACGGGAGCCACGGTCGCCAAGCTGGGCGGCCTCGCAGGGGCGCTGCCGGGTGGCGTCGGGAGCGCCGCACGCCGGCTCCCCGACGGGGCGGTCATCGGCGCCCTGGTGGTGAACAATGCGCTCGGCGATGTCCACGCGCGCGACGGGCGTCCGCTCGCTGTCGCCGCCGCGACGGTTGTCGCGCCTCCAGCGGTGGGCAACACGACGCTGGTCGTCATCGCGACCGACGCACCGATGGACCGGGCGCAGTGCCGCAAGCTGGCCGAGGCCGGGCACGACGCGCTCGCCCGTGGGATTCGGCCCGCCCACACGATGTTCGACGGCGACGTCGTCTTCGCGCTCAGCACGGGAGACGGGAGTCGGGCCACGGCCGAGCTGCTCTTCGCCATGTGCGAGGCTGCCATCGACGCCATCGGCGAGGCGATCGAGCGCAGCGTCGACAGCTAGTCCGCCTTCGGCTCCCCGTCGCGGAGTTTGGCCTCGAACGCGCGGAGCTCCTCGCCCGCGATCTTGTAGACGTGCTCGTCGGCCGGGTAGGCGCCCGAGCGCACCTCTGCGGCAAAGGCCTCCAGGCCGCGGCGGATCGCCCCGGCGACATTGGCGTAGCGCTTGACGAATCGAGGAGCCACGCCCTCGTTGATCCCGAGCAGGTCATGCCAGACGAGCACCTGCCCGTCGCACCCGCCACCGGCGCCGATCCCGATGGTCGGGATGCTCAGCGCGTCGGTGACATGGGCGCCGACTCGCGCCGGCACCGACTCGAGCACCAGCGAGAAGCAGCCAGCCGCCTCGAGCTCGCGCGCATCGGTGAGAAGACGACCGGCTGTGGATGCCGTTCGGCCCTGGGCCTTCATGCCGCCCAGCAGTGTGGCCGACTGCGGCGTGAGGCCAAGGTGGCCCATGACCGGGATGCCGGCGCCGACGATCGCGCGGACGCGCGGGATCATCGGTCCGGCGCCCTCGAGCTTGACCGCATCGGCTCCGGCTTTCACCAGACGGACGGCGTTGGCGACCGCGTCAGCGTCGGAGGCCTGGAAGGAGCCGAACGGCATGTCGCCGATGACCAGCGCACTCGGCTTTGCGCGTGCCACCGCGGCCGTCAGCATGACCGCCTCGTCCATGGTCACCGGCACCGTCGACTCGTAGCCCAGGACGTTGTTGCCGGCCGAGTCGCCGACCAGGATGAGGTCGATCCCCGCCTCGGAGGCCAACCGGGCCGAGGGCTGGTCGTAGGCGGTGACCATCACGATCTTCGTGCCGGCGCGCTTCAGGGCGGCAATGTCGGGCAGTGCCATCGGCTCGCGCAGCTCGGTCATGCGCGCAGCGTCCTCTCCGACGGTGTCGTTGTCAACGCAACCGCGTCTCGACCTCCACCCCGGCCGAATTCCGCATCTGTGCAAGTTATCCGGGCTCGAACCGCACCCAGCCGCACCAGCCGACGGTCATCGATGCCTAATCGCGTCGTGGTGCACGTTATGCCACGAAATAGGCCCGATCCGAGACCATTCGCCGGCAGCCGCTCGGATAACTTGCACAGAATCGCAGATTGGGCTCAGTTGGTCGCAGCCGCCGTCCCGCCGGCAGCCGCCTCAAGCGGCGCGTTGTCGATGAGTCGTGTCGCGCCCACCCGCACGGCCGCCACCAGGGTCGGACCGTCGAAGTTGGCCACTGCCACGTAGTCCACGGTCAGCCGGGGCTCCGCATCGAGGGCTGATCGTGCGACCGCCACCGGATCACCTCCGGACCGATGCGCCGCAAGGCCCGCGGCGAGCGCCTGCGGCAATGCCAGGGCGGCCGCCCGTTCGGCAGGCGACAGGAACACGTCGCGCGACGAGAGCGCCAGCCCGTCGGCATCACGAACGGTCGGCACCGTCACGATCTCGACCGGCACGTTCAGGTCGGCCACCACTCGCCGAACGACCGCCACCTGCTGGGCGTCCTTCTGACCGAAGAGAGCGACAGACGGCTGGACGATCGAGAAGAGCTTCGTGCACACCGTCGCCACGGCACGCAAGTGTCCGGGCCGCGAGGCGCCCTCGAGGACGGAGCCGAGTTCGCCGGGCTCGACCCAGGTGTCGAAGCCGTCGGGATACAGCTCCTCGACGGATGGCGCGAAGAGCATGTCCGCTCCGGCGTTCTCGGCGGTAGCCGCATCGGCCTCTTCGTCGCGTGGGTAACGGGCCAGATCCTCGGCCGCGTTGAACTGCGACGGGTTGACGAAGAGGCTCACCACCACGACGTCGGATGCCTCCCGCGCCGCGCGCATCAAGGCAAGGTGGCCGGCATGGAAGGCCCCCATGGTGGGCACCAGACCGATGCGCTCGCCGCGTCCCCGCGGCTCGCGAAGCGCCTCGCGCACATCGGCGACCGTGCGCATGAGCCTCACGGGCGCGTGGCCTCCGCCAGTGCGCGGTACAGCGGCACGAGCTCGGGATCCCGCTCCTCCAGCGCCGCCAGGTGCGCCTCCACCGTCGACCAGTCACCCCGCGCGATCGGTCCGGACAGGTCGAAGCCGTTCTCGATGGTGCGGGTCATGAGCGGCACAATCGCCTCTGGCGGCGCCCCCGCCTGCTCGAGCAGCCGCGTCGCGACGCGGTGCAGTGTGACCAGGAAGTTGCCGCCGATGACTGCGGCCGCGTGGTAGAGGGTGCGGTCCGCATCGGCGACTTCGAAGGCGCGGAGGCCCAGTGCCTGCGCCAGCGCGTGGGCGTGGGCCAAGGCTTCATCGGTCTCGCCGCTGATGGCACCCCAGGCGCCATCGAGCTGCTCCGGGCCTCGGTCGCGCGTCAGCGTCTGGAGCGGATGCACGCTGAAGCGCCGCTCGTGCGGGTCCAGGGCGCCCAGCCAGGTCGCCCCGCTGACATGCGCCACCCATGGACCGATGCGGACGTTGGCCGCAACCTCGGCAATCGCCGAGTCCGGCACGCACAGCAGCACCAGCTCGGCCGCGTGGTCCGGTTCGCGTCCATCGGTCACCCGCAATCCCCGCTCCGCCAGTCGAGCCCGGATGGCGCCGCCGGCCCTCCCGGTCCCGATGACGTGGACTGCCTCGAACATGGGTC
>JBDSGF010000091.1:0-3714 GCA_039919135.1 Candidatus Limnocylindria bacterium
GAGTGCGGCGATGCGCTGCTTGAGGTCGCGCGCGTCTGACGCATCGGTCCATATGCGGGCTGCGTCGCCGTCGTAGGTGTCGGCCACGAATGCAGCGAGCTCGTGCACCCGCTTGGCCATGGCGCCCGGGAAGCGGTGGATCGCCGGCGGTCCCTTGGAGGCCGCCTCGAGCTTCGCGAAGTCGAGAGAGGCGAGCTCGCGGGCGTCGAGGGTGCCGAGGCGCTGAAGGAGCACCTTTGGTCCGGAGAACGCCTTCTGCACCGGCACCTGCTGATCAAGCGCGAAGCCGATGAGGAGCGCCATCGGCTGGTCGACGAGGAGCCGATCCGCATCGTCGTCGCCGGTGAAATGAAGCCGATCGGCGGTCATGACGCAGATGGTACGCGTGTGACGCTAGGATTGGCGATCTCGCCGGCCGGCCACAACGGAGGAACCGATGCGCACGCTGATCAAGGGTGGAACGATCGTCAACGCCGATGCCACGACGGCGGGGGACGTCCTGGTGGATGGCGAGCGCATCGCGGTCATCGGTCTTGACCTCGAGTTCGAGGCCGACCGGACGGTGGATGCCACCGGCAAGTGGGTCATCCCCGGTGCGATCGACGTGCATACCCACATGGAGCTGCCCTTCGGCGGGACCTTCGCCAAGGACACATTCGAGACCGGCACCCGTGCGGCGGCCTTCGGCGGCACGACCACCATCATCGATTTCGCGGTGCAATCGAAGGGTCAGAGCCTGCGCGCCGGCCTGGACGCCTGGCACGCGAAGGCCCAGGGCAAGGCGACCATCGACTACGGCTTCCACATGATCATGTCCGACGTCACCGATGACACCCTCGCCGAGATGGACACCCTTGTCGACGAGGGGGTCACCGACTTCAAGCTCTTCACCGCCTATCCCGGCGTCTTCTTCTCCGATGACGGCGCGATCTTCCGCGCCATGCAGCAGACGGCGAAGAACGGCGGCCTCATCCTCATGCACGCGGAGAATGGCCTGGCGATCGATGTGGTGGCCGCCCAGAACGTGGAGGCCGGCAACACCGATCCCTACTACCACGGGGTCAGCCGCTCGCCGGTGATGGAGGGCGAGGCAACCAACCGCGTCATCCGTCTGGCGCAGGTGGCGGGCGTGCCGGTCTACATCGTTCATCTCTCCGCCATCGAGGCGCTCAACGAGGTGCGCCGCGCACGCGACGAAGGACTGCCGGCCTACGCCGAAACATGCCCGCAGTACCTCTTCCTGACCCTCGAGGACATGGGCAACGGATTCGAGGGTGCAAAGTTCGTCTGCTCGCCGCCGCTCCGGCCCGCTGAGCACGCGCCGGAGCTGTGGAAGGGGCTTGCCAAGGACGATCTCCAGGTCGTCTCGACCGATCACTGCCCGTTCGACTTCCACGGCCAGAAGGACATGGGCCGTGGCGACTTCCGCAAGGTGCCCAACGGTCTCCCCGGCGTCGAGGACCGGGTGAATCTCCTCCATTCTGGCGGCGTGGTGGACGGTCATCTGACCCCGAACCGATGGGTGGACGTGATCAGCGCCTCCCCGGCGCGCATGTTCGGCCTCTCAGGTCGCAAGGGCGTCGTCGCCGTCGGAGCCGATGCGGACATCGTCGTCTACGACCCCAAGGTGAGGCACACGATCAGCGCGGCGTCGCATCACATGGACGTCGACTACTCCTGCTACGAGGGTCGCGAGGTGAGCGGCAGGGCCGAGATCGTGCTCTCCCGCGGCAAGGTGATCGTGGATGGCGCCGAGTGGCTGGGCGCCGCCGGCGATGGGCGATTCCTCAAGCGACAGCCGACGGGCGAGCTCCTCACCCGCACCTGAAGGCTAACTGCGCTGCGATGGCCGTTCTCGCTGGCGGCCGCTAGACTGCACCGGCTGCCACTCCTACCACCGGAGGCCATTCCCTTGAAGCGCATTTCGATTCTCAGTGTCACGCTGCTGGCGCTTGCCGTTGCCGCGTGCTCCAGCCAGCAGACCGCCAGCCAATCTGCCGCCGAGCCCGAGCCGGTTGCCACCGTTGAGCCAACGCCCGAGCCGGCGACCGAGGCACCCGATCCGACCGACGGGACCAATGGCTCAGCCGGAAACGACACCGCCCTCGCGGACCTCATCCCCGACGAGCTCAGCGGCATGAGCCGGAATGACATTCCCGGCATGGACGCGATGATCGGAAGCGCCCTGCGTGGTCAGGGCCTGGATGCGTCGGGAGCGGAGTTCCTTTTCGCGACGTACGGCGAGGGCGCGGACGCCATCACGGTGAACGCGTTCCGCATCCCGGACGTTGACCAACCCTCGCTCGAGATGCTCGCGCGTGCCATGTCCGGGGTCGCAGGCGACGGCAGCGTCACGGCCGAGACGGTGACGGTGGGTGGCAAGGAGGTGCTGCGCATGTCCGGCACCGGTGCAGACGGAGCGGCCTACATCTACTTCACCAGCGATGCGGTCTTCACGGTGGTGGGCCCGTCGGAGGACCTCGCCGCAGAGCTGCTGGCCGAGCTTCCCTGACACGCGCGAGCGCTGCCGTCTTCCTGAACGAGGGAGCCGGCAGCGCACGCTCCGAGCGTGTCCGGCGCTGCGTCGAGTTCGCTCGTCACGACCTGGGGGCTGACCTGCACGTCATCGCCACCCGCGACGCCGCCGAGCTGCGCGCCTGGCTCGAGGAACGGGTGGATGGCTACGGCACTGCCGTCATCGCCGGCGGCGACGGGTCGCTGAGCGTCGCGTACAACGTGGCGGCCAACCGGCCGCAGTTGGCGCTGGGATACATCCCCGCCGGCTTCGGCAACGCCACCGCGCACCTCCTGCGACTGCCGCGAGACCCTCGCGCTCTCGTGGACGTCCTCGTGCGAGGGGAGGCGCGTCCGATCGACCTCGTTGCGGTGGACGGCCGGCTGGCGCTGTTCGCGGGCGCCGGCTGGGACGCCGTGGTGGCCGGTCGCTATGCCGATGCCGGCGCTCGGCGCCTGCCCGGTTGGGCCGCAGCCGTGGCGCGCTCGGTCCCCGATCTCTGGCGCCGGCCGCGCGTCGAGGTCAGCGCCGATGGCTGGACCGTCCACAGCGGCCCGTTCGAGATGCTGGTCGTGGGGACGACGCCCTTCTACGGCCGCGGCCTGAAGGTAAATCCCGGCGCGCGACCGGATGCGGGACGCCTCTCGCTGCGCGTCTATGCGGGTCCGGCGTCGCGGCTGGCGCTCGAGGCGGGGCGCTGGGCCATGGGTGCACAGCCGCGGGCGGAGCGCGTTGATGCCACTCGGATTGAGCTTCGCTCACTGGACGACGCGCCGATTCCGGTGCAGGCGGACGGCGACGTCATCGGTTCGGCGACTTCGTGGGCGTTCGAGGTTCAGCCATCGGCGGTTCGCCTCATCGGCCGCTGGAGCTGAACTTCCGCACCGCGTCCAGTGCGGCGAAGGCGGCGCGGCGAAGGCGCTGCGGCCCGGAGCCGTGGATGCGCAGCTCCGTCCTCGGCAGAGCGATGGCGCCGCTGAGCGCCAGACGCACTCTGCTGCGGCCATTCGCGTCCTGTGGCATGAGCGAGAGCTGAAGCACGGCGTCGCCGACCGGCGGTCCGGACGGCGTTCCCCTGTCGAGCACGCCGCCGATGTAGCGCGCCGACCCCTCTTGCGCGGCCGCGGCAGCCAGGATCGCCAACAGCGCGCCATCGGTATCGGCCTCCCAGCTGGACAGCTCGCCCACGCCGAGGGCTC
>JBDSGF010000092.1:0-22953 GCA_039919135.1 Candidatus Limnocylindria bacterium
GAGGGCGTGCCCTTCCGCGATGCGCTCCGGAGCGAAGGCGACGTCCACCGTGCGACCGCGGTCGGCGAGGGCCTGCGCCACATACGCCGTGGTGCCCGGGTAGACGGTGCTGCGGAGGACGACCAGCGCGCCGTCCGCCAGGTAGGGTGCCAGGTCGTCCACGGCCCGCTCGAAGATGCCCATGGACGGGTTGAGGAACTCGTCGATGGGGGTGCCGATGACGACGATCACGTTCTCCACGTCGCACACCGTCTCCGACCGGGTGCTGACGCTCAGCCGGCCGCTGGCGAGCACCTCGGTCAGCAGCTCGTCGGCCCCGTTCTCCAGGAAGGGCATCTCGCCGCGACGGATGCGCTCGACCGTCGACGCGGAGGTGTCGTAGATGCCGACGCGCAGGCCGGCGCGGGCGAGCACGAGGCTGAGCGGCAGGCCGACGTGGCCTCCTCCGCCCACCACCACGACGTCGGGGCGTCCGCTCGTCGGTTGGGTTCCGGCGTTTGGCAGCGACGCTTCGAACATGAGGGGCTCCGGATCCCTTGTGGTGCTGTTGATTGGGCCTACGGTAGCAGCGTGGTGCCGTTCGGCAACGCCAACCGCAGGCTATCCGGCGCGGTCACCGCGAGTGAATGGGTCATTGGTCCGGTCGGACGCGGTGGCCGGTGTGCCGACCATGATCCAGGTGATGTCGTACAGGAACGACCGCGGCAGCGCCAGGACGACAGCCGCCGCCGACGCCAGCCATGCGTACCTGCTCGCAGCCAGCCAGAGGGCGGTGCCGATGGCCGCGACGACCGCCGCGGCATACACGACCGGCCAGTCCAGCAGGAGCGTGGCTCCTCCAGCGGTGGTGACGTAGTTGGACAGGTCATACAGGAGGTAGGGAGCCAGCAGGATGGCGCCGATAGTCCCCGTCGTGGCCGCGCGCCACCACTGTCTGCGACCGATGTAGGTCAGCGCGAAGAGGATGGGGAAGAGCTTCAGGCTGGCGGCCACGCCGATCCACAGCGGGCCGCTGCGTCGCTCCACGCCGAGCACGAGCGCCGCGATGAGCAGCGCGTGGACGTTGCCGCCGGCCGAGATACCGATCAGGATCGGCAGGAAGAACGCGACACCGATCCAGGCCCTTCGGCGAGCCATCGGCCACACCGCCGCCGCGCTGGCCGTCAGCAGGATCAGCGACCAGGCGACGTTGACCAGCCCGCGCGGCAGGACGGTGAGGGGCGCCCAGACCCAGGCGAACCAGGGGCTGTATCGGTACACCGCGGAGGCGAGCACGTCGTTCACCGGTGGGTAGAGCGCCTCGCCCATTCGCAGTCGCATGCCGGCATCCCAGTAGGCGTTCATGTCCTCGAGGTGCCAGTCGGTGGCCGACCAGTACACGTGGTTGAAGCCGATGCCGATGATCACCGCCAGCGCCACGATCCGCGCCAGGCGCACCCAGCGCGCGCGTGGTCGCGGGGACGTCCTGGTTCGGTCTGCACGTCCAATGGCGTGCGGTGGGGTCGCTGCCTCCGTCATCCGCGGCTTATGGGGCCGGGAAGTCGCCGAATCCGGGCGGCTCGATCTGGATATCGGGCATGGCCGGTCCGCGGCCGTCATAGATGCCGAACGGCCCGATCGGATAGTCGATGAGCGGGAGTCGCACGCCGGCCAACTTCAGGCCACCCCCGACGACAATGACCGCGAGGACAAGGACGAGCAACACTTTCATCGCGGATCAGCATGCGCCGCCCCGTCAAGGGGGCGTTGGGTTACTCGGGGCGGTCGACGGGGGCTGCGGTCGGCTCGTTGCTGGTCGTGGTCGTCGTCGACTTCCCGGCGTCGCGCTTCTTGGCGCGCTCCAGGTAGAAGTACGCGGCGATCAGGACGGCCATCATGAGCAGGAAGAGTGGCAGGTACTGCATCGGTTTCGTGAACCTCTCGGGTGTGGCTGAGTCGCGCGCAGTATCCGCGTCCACCTCGTTGCTCGACATGGCCCTGATGGGCCATCACGCCCCCGGACGGATGGCGCGGTTCCAGCATGGGCGTCACCCACATGTTCACCACTCGGTAGCCGATGACCTGAGAGTGTCGGATGATGTGCTCGTGGGTCGCCCAAACGCCGTACTCGTGGTTGCAGCATTGGTGCTGCTGGCCGGTTGTGCCGATCGGCTGGCGTCGTCATCGGCGGCTTTCAGCGAAAATCCGAGTTCGGCTGCCGCGCCTTTGGCGAGTGCGTCGAGCTCTGCGCCGAGCACCACCGCGGCGCCCGAGGCGGTGCTGATTGCGGCCGGCGATATCGCGGCGTGTGACCTCGACGGCGACTCGCAGACGGCCGCACTGGTCGCCGAGATAGACGGCACCGTCGCGACCCTGGGCGACCACGCCTATCCCGCAGGCAGCGACGAGACCTTCGCCGCCTGCTACGACGCGGCCTGGGGCGACCTTCTGGACCGGACGCGCCCGGCCGTCGGCAACCACGATCTCCAGGACGATGGCGGCGCGGCCTTTTATCGGTATTTCGGCGACCGAGCCGGCATCGGCGGCGAAGGCTGGTACTCGTACGACATGGGCGACTGGCATGTGGTCGTCTTGAACTCGAACTGCGAGCTCATCGACTGCGATCCCGGCTCGCCGCAATACGAGTGGCTGGTGGCCGACCTGGCTGCCTCGGATGCAACCTGCACGCTGGCGTACATGCATCACCCGCGCTTCAGCTCCGGACCGCATGGCGACTACCCGCCCGTGGCGCCTCTGTGGGATGCCCTTGATGAGGCCGATGCGGACCTGCTTCTCGTGGGCCACGACCACCTGTACGAGCGATTCGCACCCCAGACGCCCGTCGGTGTGGCCGATCCCGACGGCATCCGCCAGTTCACCGTCGGCACGGGCGGCTACGACCTCTACCGGGCCGAGCGCGTGGCGCCGAACAGCGAGCTCATCATCGACGACACTTTCGGCGTGTTGGAGCTCACTCTCCATGCCGACTCCTACGACTGGCGCTTCCTCACCGTCGACAGTGGGGAGGCCGATGCCGGCTCAGCGGCCTGTTACTGAGGCTCCAGTCGTGAGCAACAGGGTCGAGGGCCGGGCGAAGCGCTGACCGCCCCACGGGTCTGGATCAAGGAGCCATCCACGGCATGGAAGCCATTGGCGTCGATCCAGGTCAGACCATCGATGTAATGGAAGTCGTGCGTGTTCTTCGTGATGAGCACGCGGCTGCTCAGGATGGCATCGGCGGCGATCAACGCGTCGTTCGTCGCCAGCGCAGGAGAGTGCCTGGAGTACCGCGCCATGAGCTCTCGGGCCAGCCCGATGATCGCATCGGTCACAGCCGTCGGCGCCTCGGCAAGATGTGCCAGCACAGCCAGGTTGCCGATGTACTTGGCGTCGTCCGCCGGGAGGTGCCGGAAGACTTCTTGAATGGCTACTTCAGAAACGGCCACATTGTGATCGCCGACCCAATCGACGGGCGAGAGGCCGCTGGCGCGGATCGCGGAGACCACACCTGCATCGAGTGCATATCCCGACATCAGGCGCGACGCTGATCCTCGAGCCTCTCCCGAGCCGCCTTGATCTCCGCCAGCCACCGCGGCGTGTCAGCCTGCACTTCGGCGACGAACTCCTCGATCGGTTTGGGCGTGCCGTCGGCGCGATAGCCGCTCTCGAACCGCGCCGCCTGGTGACGCATGAGATCGTCGTCATGTGCGATATCCGCCAGGCCGAACCCTTGCTCGACCAGGCGGAGCGGGACGACGGTGCTGCTGCCGAAGGTCAGAATCGGGATCCCCTGGGCATCAAGCGCGTTGCGGACCGCCCGAACATGGGCATGGAAGTAGCGAGCCAGCTCATCCAGGCTGATCATCTGCCCGTAACGGGTTTCGAGGTCAGTGGCTGTCATGGGAGTCATTAGCAGGCATCATCCGGCATCGGTCAAGTACAAAGGGTATCAAGTGCCCTCGACTAGCCGTAAAAGCTATTAGTCGTCATGAGTGGCGTGTACACCCGACCAACCACACGAAACCGCGATCGTCGAGGAATCACTGAACCGGCCGCTTCGACGCTCACGGGCCAAGGAGTGCGGCCGGGACCACCGCGATGCCGTCTCGGCGGCGGTAGGCCTCTGGACCGGTGGTCACGATCACGGCGTCGAGCAGGTCGTCGCCGATGCGATCTCGGAGCCACAACAGGTGACGGACATCATCATCAGTCACGTTGCGGGACAACTTCACCTCCACGGCCAGTACTCGCCGTTCGGCTCCTTCAACGATCAGGTCGATCTCATGGTCGCCATTCCGCGTTCGGAAGTGGGAGACCCTTGCCTCCGCAGCCTGCGCGTAGGTCCGCACGTCAAGGGCCACTTGCGACTCAAACAAGGCGCCGAAAAGCGTTGCGTCCCTGGGTGCCAGCGGACCTGCCGAGGTTCCGGCCAGTAGCGTGTCGATGGTTGCGCCACGGAGCCGCGCGGCAAGAGCCGGATCGGCGAGCTGATGCTTGGGAGACAGCGATAGCCGCGCAAGCTCGTTCCTGGCTGGCCACCACGCGGGGATAGGATCAATCACCCAGAGACCTTCCAGGATGTCTCGATAGCGGAGAACGGTGGTCTTCGCCGGCTTCTCGTCCTCACCGGCGGTGGCCGCGTCGCGGATCTTCTCGTAGGATGCCGTCGACGAGAGTGCGGATGCGTAGGCACGCATCCAGCGCCTGAGCGCGGCTTGATTGCGGACAGGCCGCCCGAACTCCTCGAAGTCATGATCGATGACACGTTCGATGTATCCATCGAGCTGAGCCCGCACGACGCGCTCGGGCAGGTCGCGCAGCCCCGGTAGGCCCGAGGCAAGGATCTCGTGAGCATATTGCTCGGCCCGAACACCAGTCTTGCCCTCGATGGGTCGCTTGTCGCCATGCAGGAGTTCCGCCAGGCTGACCGTCGGGACGTCCAGGCCACGCTCGGCCAACGACATGGGGCGCATGCGGACCGAAATGATCCTCCCCGCGCCCGTATGTGTCGGCGGGTTGCTCGGTGTGGCCGAACCAGTCAAGAGGAACCGACCGGGTGACCGATCGTCATCGACGGCACGGCGCACCAAGTCCCATGTCTCGGGGAGGCGTTGCCACTCGTCGATCAGGATCGGCGGCTCGCCTCTGGTAATCCGCTGGGGATCGGCCTCTACCATCGTACGGTCGCCCACCTGGTCGAGCCGATACGACGTCGCCGCTCGACGCAGGGCCGTTTCGGTCTTTCCAACGCCACGCGGACCCTCGATCGCGATGGCGGCCGCTCCCGTCATCAGTTCGTCGAGCTCGTTATCCACAACGCGATGTCGATACATCATGATCCGTACGCTACCATTAGCAGTCGTTCTACGCTACCATTCGCATGGATTCTACGCTACCATCTGCATTTGAGTGCAACCGCCGGCACGGGACCCCGACCGGTCGCTTTGACGACCGGAGCGGGCCTCCCTAGCATCGAGCGCGTGAACTCCCATCGGCCGCTCCGGGCTGGCTCCCCCGATCACGAAGGTGCCATCGCCGGGGCTGCCTACACCAGGCACCGGCGGATTCATCGGTCCAAGAGCCATCCGCGGCCCAGGGTTCTCCAGTTGCTGGCGACCGGCGGCAACGGCGGCGCCCAGGAGAGCTACACCGGGCTGCTCTTGCGCCTGGACCGATCCCGCTACGAGGTCCGTGCCCTCTCCCTTTCGGCCGGCTCCGCGGTGTCACGGGTACGGGCGCTTGGCCTGCCCGTCGACATCATTGACGAGACCGATGACGCCCTCGCCATCCGCGAGCTCACCGCCTGGCTGCGCCGCGAGGAGATCGACCTCGTCCACGCGCACATGTACCGCGCCGAGGTCCTCGGCACCCGTGCCGCGGTGGCCGCAGGGGTTCCGGTGATCATGGCCACCGTCCATTCCTCGCGCGTCCGCTCACCGTCTGACGTTGCGTTGCTGGCCTCTCTGACGCCCTCGATGGATCGACTGATCGTTCCCTCGTCCAGCATCCGGTCGAAGGTGGTTGCCGAGGGTCGCGCCGGTGCCCATTTCGCCGTCATCCCGAACGGGATCGACCTGGGGCGATTTGCCTCGCCCACCGAGCCGTGCGCCCTGCGTCGGTCGCTTTCCATTCCGGCCGATGCGCCGCTCCTGGGCGTGGTCGCCCGCCTTGAGCCTGAGAAGGGACACCGATATCTGGTCGAGGCCATGCCATCGGTCCTGGCTGGGGCGCCGGAGGCTCGCCTGGTCATCGTTGGCGAAGGCTCCCAGACCGGTGCATTGCGCGCCCTGGCCTCCTCCCTCGGCGTGGCACGGCGCGTCGTGTTCACCGGGCGGCGGGAGGACGTCTCGGCCGTGACGGCGGATCTCACCGTTGCCGTCCTGCCCTCCCTGCGCGAGGCGCAGGGCATCTCCATCCTGGAGGCCATGGCGCGGCGCGTCCCCGTCGTCGCCTCCGCGGTCGGCGGCATCCCCGAGGTGATCACCTCAGGCGTGGATGGGTTGCTTGTTCCTGCGGCAGATCCTGGGGCGCTGGCTGGCGCCATCGGTTCCCTTCTCGCCTCGCCCGTCCTGCGTGAGCGGATCGGCGAGGCCGGCTACGCGACCGTGGTGGATCGGTTCAGCATCGATGCCCAGGTGCGCCGGGTAGAAGCCCTGTACGACGAGGAACTCGCCCGCGCCGGCGTGCTCCTTGGCGAGGCTTCCGGCCCACCGGGCCCACCGGGCCCACCGGGCCCACCGGAGCGCGGCGCCCTCGAGGTGCCACCCGCCTGACGTTTCCCCAGCCCGGCGTTAGCTCACGCCGATAGATCGCCGTTCCGTGGCAAGAACCCGGGCCACGTCGCGCTACGTCGGTACATCGGCCCAGCCTTCGCATGAGCGGCGCATCGGCGCGCCTTCCGTGCGCGTCCGGGGCCGATACGTCGGCGTCACGGCGCGCAGCCGGCCAGTTACGCCGCGATCCGCCGATTCATCGGCGAGGAGGAAGATTCACAAGCTGAGCGGATCCTGGTTGGCATGTGGCAATGTGCGGCGCGGTCACGAAGGGAGGGTGGCGGCCTCGACCGGGTTGAGGGAGCGGCGCCCGACGCCGCGGTAGGCGAAGCCGGCGGCAAGGGCCGCCTCGGGCTTGATGAGGCCGCGGCCGTCGAACAGGCGCCGATGCCGCATCAGGCCCGCGGCCGCGTCGAGGTCGATATCGGCGAATTGGGGCCATTCGGTGGCGATGACGACCGCATCGGCGTCGCGGAAGACATCCAGCGCATCGGTGGCGATCTCGATCGCGGGGACCGTCGCCCGCGCCATGGTGGCGCGAACGGCCGGGTCATAGGCGACGACGGTGTGCCCGGCCTCGACAAGCCGCCGCGCGACGTGGATGGCGGGCGAGCCGCGCAGGTCGTCGGTATCGGCCTTGAAGCTCAGCCCCAGGAGGCCGACGCGCGCGTGGTCGGGCAGCTCGTCGGTGATGCGATGCGCGAATCGGTCCTGCTGCTCAAGGTTGACCTGCGAGGCGGCGCGCGCGATGTGCATGGCGAGCCCTTGCCGTCGGCCGGCGGCATCGAGGACCTGGAGCTCCTTCGGCAGGCACGAGCCGCCGAAGCCGAGGCCGGGACGCATGTAAGCCGATCCGATCCGCGGGTCGAGCGCGATGCCGGCGAGGACCTCGTCCACCTCTACGCCGTACTCCTCGCTCAGGGCGGCGACCTCGTTCACGAAGCTGAGCTTGAGGGCCAGGAAGCCGTTCGCGGCGTTCTTGATCAGCTCCGCGGCCGCGACATCGACCGAAATGCGCGGCGCCTCGATGGAGGCGTAGACACGCTCCATCAGCTCGAGATGCTCAGGCGAGGTGGACTCATACCGGCCGATGACGATGCGTGACGGATGCCTGAAATCCTCCATGGCGCTTCCCTGGCGCAGGAACTCGGGGTTCGTCGAGAGCCGTGCCCCGTCACGGCGGCCGAGAAGGTCCGGCATGCGCTGCGAGAAGCCGGGCGGCAGCGTGCTGCGCACGGAGACGTGGAGCTCGGAATGGTCGCTCAGCTCGCGCAGCACCGAGTGGATCTGGGTGAGGTCCGAGTCCCCGGTCTCGCCCACCGGCGTGCCGACCGCGACGAACACCAGCTCCGTGTTCTCAGCCTGATCCAGGGCTTCGGTGACACCGATGCGCTCGCGATGCTCGGCGAAGGCAGCGGCCAGGCCCGGCTCCTCGATGGGCATCTGCCCGGCACGCAGCTCGCTCAGGCGCCGCACGTCGCGCTCCACGAAGGTGACTTGATGCTCGCCGGTGGCGGCCAGGCTGACGCCGCTGACCAGGCCGACGTACCCGGCGCCGATGACGGTGATCTTCATTCGGACGCGAGTATAAGTGTGCTCCACAGGTCGGCCATCGCCGCCTGCCAGCGCTCCAGGCTGTACCGTTCGGCGGTGGCCGCCACCGCGGCGGGGTCATAGTCCGGGACCTGTGTGATGGCCGCCGCAAAGTCGCCGTCGGCCACGAGGGTGCCGTTCACCCCGTCGATCACGATGTCGTGCAGCCCGCCGACGTCGCTGGCCACGACCCAGCGGCCGCTGGCGATGGCCTCGACCGCCACGAGCCCGAACGGCTCCGCGACCGATGGCACCAGCACGACGTCGTGCTGCGCCATCAGTTGCGGCACCTCGTCGGGGTCCACGTCGCGCAGCCACGGTCCGACGAGCGTGTCGGCCAGCGGCTTTGCTATCTCGTACCCCTTGCGCCGGTTCTTTCCGCCGAGGTACAGGACGCGCCGCTCTTTTGGACGAGGGGTGACGGCGAAGCGGGCGAGGTCGACGCCGGGCGGGATGATCACCGGCTCGACACCCATCTCGCGAATGTGGCGCGCCGTGTCCTCCGAGTTGGTCGCCACCCGCTCGGCGCGATGCAGGACGAAGCGCGTCAGCCACCGGATCGGTGCCGGCTTCCGCCGCCAGTCGCGCACGTCGCGGCCATGGGTGTAGACGATGAGCGGTACGCCACGTAGGCGCGCGACCGCCCAGCCGACGAGCCCGGTCGGGATGGCCATGTGCGCCTCGACACCGGTGATCCGGTCCCCGGCGCGGAGGGCGTCCGCGAACAGCAGCGGGTAGAGCAGCGGCCACGGCATGCGGCTCCAGCGTGGCTTCACCACGCGCAGCCCCGGGACGCCGCGGGCGCGGTCGCGGACGAAGCTGCCCAGGCTGGGGCGCTCGCGAGTAGGCCAGATGCGGGTCAGGACGAGGATCACGCCTCGCCCCCGGTGAGGATCTCGACGATCTTCCGTGCTCTTGTGGACCACGCCGACCGGCGGGCCGCCTCGGCGGCATGCGCCGACCAGGCGTCGAGCTGGTCCGCATCGGTCTGGAGCAGGTGGACGAAGCCGGCCGACATGCCTTCCACCGTGTCGCCGACCACGATCCCGGCATTCGCCTGACGCACGATCCGCGCCTGCTCGGTGCAATCGGTGACGAGCAGTGGCCGGCCATAACTCAGGTAGTCGAAGAGCTTGATCGGCAGCGCCAGGTCGTTGTAGGGGTTGCGCGGCCGGGGAATGACCGTGGCCAGGGTTTGCGGCAGGAGGGCGTGGATGGCCTCACCGGAGGCACGATGGAGGTGGAGCCAGTCCGGATGCGGGCCCTCCGGCTCCTGGCCCGGCCGGCTCACGACGTCCAGCTCCACGGCTGCGCCTTGGACGCGGGCACGGTTGACGGCCTGGACCAGCCGATCCCCGCCCTGCGCCGGCAGGCGAGCGTCGCCCACGAAGAGGAGCCGGTTGGCTCCGTTATCGCGCGCCACGGCGACCGGCGCCGGGGCACCGGGTGGCAGCAGGATGGCATCGGTCGCGTCGCGCGCGTCGCCCAGGACCGCCTTCGCCAGGCCGGCCGAGGGAAACGCCATGTGGGTCGAGACGGCGCGCAGTGCGGCGATCATCGGCCTGAAGGCTCGCGCGCTGAGCCGCTGCTTGAGCGACGCGGGTGAGCCGTAGTCGTCGAAGAGCTGGTAGGCGTCGCGGATGTAGGTGAGGATCGGGATGCGCAGCGCCTTGGCCAGGCCCAGGAAGGCGAGATCGGTCTCGGCGGGGAGGAAGGTCGAGGACTCGACGTAGATGCCATCCAGGCCGCGAAGCCGGCCGCCGAAGGTGTACTTGGCCAACTGTGTTCGGCGCGCCCCGCGGTAGCCGGCGACGAGGTCGAGATCAACCAGCGTGTTGAGTACGTCGCGCAGGTGGCTGATCCTCACGGTGGGCCCCCACATCCCCTGGTCGAGCGGATACATCGACAGCAGGAGCAGCCGAGGTCGGTATTGGGTCAGTGCAGGAGCCTCCGAGGGCGGGCGTGCGTGATTCTACCGGCAGCGCGGCACCTCATCGGCAGACGTTGATGGCGCTGGAGCGATATATCGGCGGAATCGCGCCTGGCAGTCGGTTCAGGCTACGCCTGACCGATATGTCGGTTCGCGCCACGCCGGAACGTGCCAAACCGTTGCCCTCGTGCGGAATCCTGACCGATATATCGGCCAAATGTGGCCTGGCAGCGTGTTCGGGCGCCGTTTGACCGATCTGTCGGCCTAGGAGTAGCCATGCCGACCGATCCACGCTTCATGAGGCTCACCCAGCTGCCAATTCGCGATCTGTGCAAGTTATCCGAGGTGAGGCGGGCGCGTCGGAGCCGCGAGGTCGCATAACGTGCACGCCGTCGGGATTACGCAGAGCTGCACCGTCGCCGCTCCGGATAACTTGCACAGACAGCGGATCACACCGATGTGGATCGTGACGTCCCCGGATAACTTGCACAGGCGCGGGAATAGCGCAAGGTGTCCCGGAGCGTGCTCGGAACGAGTCCCGCCAAGCATGAACGGAGGCGCGCGGCTCAGGACCCGCCCAAGCCTCAGAAGGCCTCGAGGTAGCGATCGACCTCCCAGGCCGATACCTGCATGCGGTACTCGTCCCATTCCTCGGTCTTGGCCTCGATGAAGCGCTCGAAGACGTGATCGCCCAGCGCGTCGCGGATGACCTCGTCGCGGGAAAGCTCGTCCAGGGCCTCGCGCAGGGTGCCCGGGAGCTGCTTGATCTTGCGCGATTCAAGCTTGGCGGCGTCGAAGTGGTAGAGGTTCTCCTCCACCGGATCGGGCGGGGTGAGCTTGCGCTCCATGCCATCCAGGCCGGCGGCCAGCATGGCGGCGAAGGCGAGATACGGGTTGGACGACGGATCCGGGCAGCGCAGCTCGATGCGGACCGAGTTGTACTGGCCCTTGCTGCTCTGCGGGATGCGGATCAGCGCTGAGCGGTTGATGCGCGCCCAGCCGACGTAGACCGGTGCCTCGTAGCCGGGAACCAGGCGCTTGTACGAGTTCACCAGCGGTGCCAGGACGGCGATCATGCCGCGCGCGTGCTCCAGCGTGCCGGCGATGTACTGCCGCGCGATGGTCGAGAGCCCGTAGGGATCCTTGGGATCGCTGAAGGCATTGCGCTCCTTCTTCACATCCCATAGCGACTGGTGCGTGTGCATCCCGGAGCCGTTGATGCCGAAGAACGGCTTCGGCATGAAGGTGGCGTACAGGCCGCGCGAGGCGGCAACCGCCTTCAGAGTGGTCTTGAAGGTGACGGCGTTGTCGGCAGTGCGGAGCGCATCGGCATATTCGAAGTCAATCTCGTGCTGGCCGGTGGCGACCTCGTGGTGTGCCGTCTCGACTTTGATGCCGAGATCCTCCAGCGCGTTCATCATCTCCTTCCGTACCTCGGTGCCGAGGTCCTCGGAGAGGTCGAAGTAGCCGGCCGCGTCGTGCGGCAGCGGCTCGACGGTGCCGTTCTCGCGGCGCAGGAGGAAGAACTCCAGCTCCGGCCCCGTATTCAGCACGAAGCCCAGCTTCCTGAGCCGATCCAACTGGCGCTTCAGCACGCCGCGCGGGTCGCCCGGGAACGCGTCGCCGTTGGGGGTGAAGACGTCGCAGATGACGCGGGCAGACCCGGTGTGCAGCTTCTGCTTGCCATCCGGGCCGATGCCCGGCTCCCACGGGATGGGCGCGAAGGTGTCGAGGTCGGGCACCAGGAACATGTCCGACTCCGCGATGCGCGCGAAGCCCTCGATGCTCGAGCCATCGAACCACTTGCCGCCCTCGACCGCCGGCTCCAGCTGGTGCATCGGCACCTGCACCGATTTCACCTGGCCCACGATATCGGTGAACTGGAGGCTGACGAAGCGCAGGTTGCGCTGCTCCGCCAGCTTCAGGACGGCGGCGAGCTTGGGATTGGCCACAGAGGTTCCTCCGGAATGGACGAAATGGGAAGGCTCACAGCCTAGCCGCGCGAGCATTCCAATGGAGGCCGATGCGCCCGCCGGCGGCGGGCGTGAGTTGTGCAATGCGCACAATCAAGCGGTCGCCGCGACAGTACTGATGACACAAGCACTAACGGTTGGCGGCTGTCTGATCGGCTCGTTGTGCTGATGGGACTGGCAGAGCTGCCATGGCGCTGCTCTTGCGCTGATCAGCCTCGCACAGCGGGCAATCCGCGGGTCCGTCGACGGAATTGTGCCACCCGCATCAGCACATGGTCCGATCAGTCGCGGCCGTCGGCGTCCCTCAGCAGGCGCAGGGCGTCCTCGGAGCGCCGCGGGTCGATCCCAAGCTCCACGGACGCCCGATGCAGGCGGTAGAGCACCGTGTTGCGGTGCACGCCCAGCGAGCGCGCGGCAGGGGCGATGCGACCGTTCGCCCGGGCCACGGCGAGCAGGGTGTCGCGCAGCGGGTCACCGGTGGAGGGCGGGAGCTTCGGCTCGCGGCGGCCGTGTGCCGGCTCCGGTTGACGGCGAAGCAGGGCGCGCAGCGTGATGGCCAGCGCGTCGAGCGCCACCTCGTCAATGCGAGCGAAGGCAAGGTCGTCGAAGAGCCAGGCCGATGATTCCGGCCCGACCGGGCGCTCCAGGATCCAGAGGCCGTCCCGTGTGCGGCGCGCCTCGCTGGGAGAGGCGGCACGGTCATGCAGCAGGCGCCCATGGGTGGCCGCGAAGCGGGTGGCCAGCGCCCGGCCGGCCGGCCGCGGGTTGAGGGAGGCGAGGGCGCCGTCGACGGTGACCGCCACGCCACGGCGCAGCCGGCTGGATGTGACGCCCGCCGGTGCCGATGGCTGCGGATCGGCCAGTGCCGCCTCCGCGCCGGCCAGGCGCAGCTCCGCCCCGACGGTGGCCAGCCGTTCTGACTCGTGGTCGAGATAGGCGGTCGCGACGTCGGCGATCACTGCGACGCTTCCCGGTCCGGCCAGCACGGGAAGGTCGTCACCCGCCGCTTCCAGGGCCGAGCCCAGCTCCCCGACCACCCATACCGCGGACGGCGCCAGTGCCGCCTGGTGCAGGGCGCCGATGAGTACGTCGAGGCGCACGTCGGGCAGCAGCGCGGCATCCACGATGAGGAGTTCGCCCTCCACCACGGCTGGCAGATGCGGCACCGCCGCACGGGTGCGCGTCACGCCACGCACCGGTCGAGCGAGCAGCGCCGATGAGCCCGATGCCAGCCTCGCCGCCGGATCGGTGGCGCGCCAGACGTCGATGACGGCGGTCATGCGTGCGAGCTCAGTCGGCGGCGCAGGCGCGCCATCTCATCGGCCGGTCGGTCGAAGCGTTCGCCGCGCAGGACCAGCCGCGGCCCGTCGGCTGATGCTCGGATGGTCAGGCGTCGACGGGGAAGCCAGAACGCGACCGCCAGCGACGCGCAGAGCAGGGCGGCGCCGCTGAACAGCACGAGAAGCCCCGGATCGCGACGGGACAGGAAGGTGACCCACGCGTCGAAGCCGGCGAGCTCGATGCGCAGGTCACCGATGCGCGCCTCCTCGCCGGGGCGCAGGCGGGCGCTGTCGATCAGGCCCTCGCCGCCGACCAAGCTCACGCCGAGTTCGTTGGCATCGGCATCGGTGATGGCCAGGCCCAGCGTCACGCCCGCCGTGGGCAGGTCGGCTGACCCCACCGGCGTGCCGTTGCGAACCTGGTCCAGCGGCACGGGCGCGTCGAGCAGGGCGCTGCCGCCCAGGGTGGTGACCCGCAGCCGCACGGCAGGTCCGTAGGTCCACGGATGGACGAGGTAACCGTCGAAGTCGCCCGGCTCGTTGACCCGCAGGGTGGCCTCGCGCACCGGCACACCGTCGCGCAGGAAGGTCACTGCGGTATCGAGTCGGAGCGGGCGGCCATCGGCCCCGAACTCCGCGTCGAAGTCCTCCAGCCGCACCGCGGCGGAGAATCCGGCACGCGGCGTGTCGAGCAGCGCCTGGTCGCCGGCCAGGAGCGAGAAGAGCGTCTCCGATCCGAAGGCGGCGCCGATCGCGGCGCCCAGCACGATGACCACCATGGCCAGGTGGCTGCCGATGCCGGCGAAACGCGACCAGCCGCGTCGCACGGCATGGATGGCCCAACCGCGGCGCGGCTCCTCGAGTCGTGCGCGATAGCCGGCGGAGCGCAGCGTCGCCAGGATCGCCTCGCACGGTGCCTCCTCCAGGACCGCCTCGAGCGCGCCGGCCCCGGGCCGGACCGGGCCGGGATGCTGCCATTCGCGCCATGCAGCCGGTGCGCGGACCGCCACGGTCGCCACGCCGCTCAGCGCGAGCGCGCCGAGGAGCACGGCGTACGGGGCGCTGTCGAGCATGCGCGGGCCGTCCGGCAGGAACGCGGCGATGGCATTGGCAAGCCCGGTGGCGATGAGCAGGACGAGACCCGTGCGCCCGTCACCGATGATCCGCAGCAGGCGCTCGGCGCCACGGGCAAGCCGGTCGGCGGCGGGCGCTGCCGCCATCGCGGCCCGCGGAACGGCCATCAGCCCGGGTGTGCGGCGCCGACGAGATCGGTGACCAGGTCCTCGACGTCCTCCAGTCCGATCGACACGCGGACCATGCCCGGCGAAAGGCCGGCGGCCGCCAGGTCGTCATCGGCCAGTTGTCGGTGGCTCGAGCTGGCCGGGTGGCTGACGAGCGTCTCGACGCTCCCCAGGCTGGTGGCATGCACGGCGACGCGGACTCGGCCCAGGAAGCGCTCGCCCGCCGGGCGCCCGCCCTCGAGCTCGATGGCCAGCATCCCGCCGGCCATGCCGCCGCACAGGACGCGCGCCGCCAGCTCATGCTGCGGGTGCGACGGCAGCCCCGGGTAGAGCACCGCGGCCACGCCGGGCGCTCCCTCCAGCGCACGAGCCACCGCCAGCGCGTTCGACGAGTGGCGCTCCATGCGCAGCGCGAGGGTCTTCAGGCCGCGCAGCGCCAGGAAGGCCTCGAACGGCGAGGCGTTGCCGCCGGCGTTGATGACGATCCGGCGCGCGTCCGCCACTCGTGCCGCGGAGCCAATGATGGCGCCGCCCATGAAGTCGGAGTGGCCGCCGATGTACTTGGTGGTGGAATGAACCACCAGGTCCGCCCCCAGCGACAGCGGATTGGCGAGCGCCGGCGAGGCGAAGGTGCTGTCGACCACGACCACGACATCGCGTGCGTGCGCCAGCTGCGCCAGAGCCGCCACGTCCGCGACGGCGGTGGTCGGGTTGCTGATCGTTTCGAGCCACAGCAGGCGGGTGCTGGGGCCGATGGCGTCCGCCACCGCGTCGACATCGGTCGTGTCCACCGAGCGGTGGGTCATCCCCGAACGCTCCAGGACCGCCCGGGCCAGGCCGATCATGCCGCCGTAGACGGCCTGCGGCATGATCATCTCGTCGCCGCTGCGCAGTACCGATAGGACCACGCCGTGGATGGCGGCCATGCCGGAGGCGGTGACCAGCGCCGCCTCGCCGCCCTCCAGCTCGGCCAGCGCCGCCTCGAGCGCCGCGTGCGTCGGATTCGAGTAGCGCGAGTACGAATGGCCGGGTCGGGCGAACTCGAGCAAGTCGCCAAGCTCGGCCGCGTCGGCCACTTCGAAGGTGCTGGTGGCGTAGATCGGCACGTTGACCGGAGGCTGTGGCACCTCCGGGACGCGGCTGGCAGCCTGAATGGCGCGCGTCGAAAAGCCCGGCATGCGGCCGAGTCTAGCAGCGCGTGTAGCATGGTCGATTCATGCAGCTTTCCCCCCGCGCCGCGCTGGTCGCGCTGGCCGGGCTCCTGGTCGTCGCCGTCATCGCGACGACGCTGGCCCTTGTGAACGGCACGCCGGAGCCCTCGCCGACCCCGTCGCCGTCTCCCAGTCCATCACCGACGGTCTCGCCGACTCCGACGCCCACGCCGACCCCGACACCGAGGCCCACGCCATCACCGACACCGACACCGACGCCCAGCCCGACGCCGGTGGCGGTGTGCCCCATGAACGGCACGCAGCTCTCTGATCCGGCGCTCGCGACCCGGATCCCGATCCTGGTCCAGATCGAGAACCACCCGATCGCGCGCCCGCCTTCGGGGCTCAACCTGGCCGACCTCGTGATTGAGGCCCCGGTCGAGGGCGACACGACCCGTTTCGCTGCCGTGTACATGTGCAGCCCGAGCGTGGGAGCCGAGGTCGGACCGGTTCGTTCGGCCCGCTATTACAACCTCGACATCTGGCAGCAGATCCGGACCCTGACCTTCAACTTCGGCGGCGGGGGCAGAGTTCTGAACCGATTCGCCGACAATCGCATGCCATTCGTGAATGGCATCACCGGCGAGTGGCCGTTCTTCTTCCGCGCCGGGCCATGGGGCTCGCCGCACAACGTGTTTTTCGACGTCGACGCCGCACGGGTGGAGCTCGAATCCGGCGGCCTCCAGCGGTTGACGGAAAGGGTCCACGGCGTACGGCCGCCCTTCGCCTACGCCGATGCGCCGGCTTACCCCGACGGCAGGACGGTGGACTCCATCGGTCTGGCGACCTCGAGCTTCTGGCACTTCGGCTGGCAATGGGACGCCGCCTCGGGCACCTGGCTGCGCACCGATGGCGGCGCGCCGAACTTTGACGCGATCGGCGGCGACCGGATCAGCGCGCGCACCGTGATCGTCCAGGTCGTACGCCAGGATGTGCTTGCCAATGAGCTCGATCCGGGCGGCTTTCCACGGCGCTACCAGTACCTGGTGGACACCGGCGACGGCATCCTCTACGTCGACGAGCGGGCGTACGACCTACGCTGGTCGCGGACCGATGCGGGCGAGGTGACGACCTGGACCTACGTCGAATCCGGTAAGCCCGTGGTGCTGCCGCCGGGCCGCATCTGGTGGGAGATCGTGCCGATCGGGAGCGCCATCAGCGAGGGGTAATGTCGCGCGACCGCAACGGCTTTCAAGCGTGCGGTGTGGTCTCGCTCGCTCAGTTGTCTGCGCTCGGCCGATCCCTCTCAGAGGAGCCCGGCGACAGAAACGCGTCCATGGCCCGCCGGATCTGGTGATCGGGGTCGAATGATCGGCTGGCGGTTGCCATCTGGCGACGGACGTCCTGCGGGTCGGCCTCGCCGTCATCGATCTCCGGGCGCGCGGGCCGCAGCTCGTCGGCCACGACCGTCGGTCCCATCTCGACCGCCACGGCCCGATCCTCGCGCGGCGCCGTGACGCCACTGCGGGCAACCACCCGCGGCTTCTCTACCATCGGCTCCGGCTGCTCCGGCTGCCCTGGCTGCTTGGCGGCGGGAGGCGGCTCCTCGACCACCGAGCGTCGCGCCAGGAGCGCCGGTCGCGGCCGCGGGTTGCCGCTGATCTGGTTCTTGCCGAGCTTCTTGGCCTGGTACATCGCCCGGTCCGCCGCGACCATGAGCTCCTCAGCGCCAAGGCCGTCCTCCGGATGGGAGACGAGGCCGATGCTGACGCTTGTCAGCGACTCCGTGCCATCGATGCTCATGCCGACCTCCTCGGCGCCGGCCCGGATCTTCTCGGCGACGACGAAGGCGCCGACGATATCGGTCTCGGGCAGGAGCACCACGAACTCGTCGCCGCCATAGCGGTAGGCGCTGTCGACCGTCCGGATCGAGTCATGGACGACGCTTCCCAACGCGCGGAGCACATCGTCGCCGCGCAGGTGCCCTGCCCCGTCATTGATGGCCTTGAGGCCGTCGAGGTCGATCATGAGCACGCAGAAGCCGCGGTCGCTGCGCCGGGTGCGGCTCACCTCCTGCTCCAGCGTCACGAACAGCTGGGATCGATTGAAGAGGCTGGTCAGCGGGTCGGTGCGGGAGAGGGCGAGCGCCTGCGCCACGGTGCGGCGCTGATGGCCGGCATAGGCGATCGCCACGAAAGCCAGCATCCAGGTGGCGCCCAGGCCGATGGAGAGACTCAGCGCATCCTCCGCCCCGTAGGTCGACAGGCCCGGATCCACCAGCAGCACCGTGGCGAACGCAGCGGTTGCGAGGCCGGCGGCGGTGAGCCCGGCTCGCGGCCCGTACGCCAGTGCGGCGGCGACCGAGACCAGGGCGAAGAGCATGGCGAACGGCGACGATGCAAAGCCGGTGAGCGCCAGCAGCCCGCCGATGAGGACCACGGCGGCGGCCAGTTCGGCCAGGCGCACCAGGCGCGAGCGGTGGGCGGACCTCAACAGCTCGTGGAAGATGACGACGGCAAGCACGGCGGCGCCGCCCAGCAGGAAGATCGGCGCGCGATCTGCGGCGAACGAGCCACTGATGCCGACCCCCAAGAGGACGATCGTGATCGTCAGCCACCACACCACGCGCAGCGTCACGTCCGCGCCATGGGCAGGCTCCGCGGCACCTGCGGCACGCGATTCCGACGCGGGAGCCAGGGAGCGCTCATCGCCGGCGGTGAGCGCAAATAGCGTCCCCCGACTGGCTAGCATGACTGCCACCAACAGAAGCCCCGCGAGGAGCGCTGTGACGGCGATAATGGTCAGCTCGAGTGGCACGTAACCTTCGTTCCCCAGATTGGCGGGGTGGATGAATTCGGCGGCATTTGTCGGCCGGGGCAGTATGGCGGCTGCGGGAGAGATGGCGCAAACGTACTAACCCATCCGTACTACCCAACCGTGGACAGGGCGCACCATCTGGTCAATGAGCGCCCGGTGCTACACTCGGCGCCCCCCATGATCGACGCTTCGCCGGCCCCCTCGGCCGGCCCACGACCGTATCGGCCCTGGCTGGCGGCGCTGCTCTCGTTCGTCCTTCCCGGTCTCGGGCAGGCGTACGCCGGCAAGCACGGCGCTGCGCTGATCCTTGGCCTGCCGGTGCTCGTGCTCGGCGTGGCGGCCACGGCAATCCTGACCGGTGCCGTCGGCGGCATGCGCAACAACCTGCTGGCGAACGACTTCCTGATCGGCGTATTGGTCGTCAACGGCGTACTCCTGGCCTGGCGAGGCGTCGCGATCGCCCACGCCGGCCTCACCCCGTGGCCGGATGTGCAGGGTCACGACCGGCGCACGAGCGTGATGGTGGTGGCCGGCCTCCTCGTCGTGACCGTGGCCATGCACGCCTGGGTCGGTGGCGTCGTGGTCCAGCTCAATGACACGCTCGGCCAGGTCTTCGGCGGCACCGGGCGCCCGGGCACCGGCGTCGCGCCTCCCGACACCGGCGACGGCGCCGAGCCGGACGAGCCGGTGAATCGGCCGGAGTACCGCTGGGACGGCACAGAGCGCATCAACGTGCTCCTCCTGGGCACCGATGCCGCCCCCGGCCGTGACGCGGTCCTCACCGACGTGGTCCTCGTCGTCAGCGTCGACCCCGTCGCGCCCACTGCGGTCATGATCTCTGTGCCACGCGACACCGGGTTCGTGCCGCTGCCCGACGAGTCGCTCTTTCCCGGCGGGCTCTTCCCCGAGAAGGTGAACGAGCTGGCGGCGCGCGCATCGGTACAGCCGGAGGCGTGGTGCCCTGACCTGGCGGACGACGCCGAGGCCTGCGGGCTGCGCACCATCGAGCGCTCGGTCGGCCTCTACCTTGGCATCGAGATCCACCACTACGCGCTGGTCGACATGGCGGGTTTCGCTGAGATGATCGACGCGGTCGGCGGTCTGGATCTGTGTCTGCCGGGACGCCTGGTTGATCCCGAGTTCGATGGCAGCCTCGAGAATCGCGCGCTCGATGAGCCATTGATCCTGCCGACCGGCTGCCACCTGTACAACGGACTCGACGCGCTGGCCTACGCGCGCAGCCGCAAGGGCTGGATCGAGATGCCCGACGGCACGCGGGTGGCGCAGAACGACTTCGAGCGAAGCGAGCGCCAGCAGCGCGTCCTGCTCGCCCTGCGGCGAGAGCTCGCCGAGGCCGATACGCTGCTCGAGCTGCCCGGCATCCTGCGCGCCATCGGCCGCACGGTGAACACCGACTTCCCCCGTGACCGCGCCGGCGACCTGGCCAGCCTCCTGCCCCTCATCGCCGGACCGGACATCGAGCGCGTGGTCCTTGGCTACCCCGATTTCGTCGATCTACCGGCCCAGCCGGACGTGAACTATCTGCTGATCCCCAGGCGCGAGGCCATCCGCGAGGAGATGGCCCGCATCTTCGGCTCCGACGAGCTCAGCGGTTGGTACCTCGGAACCGATGCCTCGTCTCCGGGCGAAGAGCCGGCGGCCGGGGCGCTGACTCCCTAGTTGACGCGCCCCAGGAGAACGGCCAGCACCCCGAGCCCGGCGGAGACGGCGGTGAGGCTGAGCATGGCGTCGCGCTGCGACAGCCCGCGCCGCAGGAGATGATGGTGGATGTGGCCCCGGTCGGCGACGAAGAAGGGCTCGCCGCTGGCGCTGCGCCGGATGACGGCCCAGACCGTGTCCGCGATCGGGACGCCCAGCGCGACGATGGGCACCCAGGGTGGCAGCGGGAAGACGCCGTCCTGGGTCAGCGAAATGCCGATGGCGGCCACCACGAAACCCAGGAACATGGCGCCGGTGTCGCCCATGATGATCGAGGCGGGGTGAAGGTTGTAGGCCAGGAAGCCCACCGCCGCGCCGATGGTGGCCGCGATGATGGGCAGCGTGGGATCGATGCCATCCGCGGCGGCCAGCAGGCCGAAGGCGCCGAGCACCGTGAGCGCCACGCCAGCGGCGAGGCCGTCGAGGCCGTCGATGAGGTTGACGGCATTGATGACGCCGACGATCCAGGCCACCGTGATCGGGAGCGCGAGCACGCCGAGATCGACGATCCCCCACGGCAGATGCAGGCGATCCAGGCTCAACCCGAGCCCGAAGGCAATGAGAGCGGCAGCGACCTGGAAGGCCAGCTTCACGAGCGCGCGCGTGCCCCGCACGTCGTCGAACACGCCAAGCACGAGGAGCAGGCTCACGCCCGCCAGGATGGCCGGCGCGCGGTTCGGCCGCAGGCTACCGACGGCCCCAAGGTCGGGCGACGCCAGCGTCGCGAGGCCGATCGCCACACCGAAGGCGATGGTCATGGCCACCCCGCCCAGCCGGGGCACGGGGACCTGGTGGACCTTGCGGCCGCCCGGCATGTCGAGCAGCTCGAGCCGATGGGCCAGGGTGCGAATGATGGGAGTGACCAGCAGCCCGATGACGAGGGCGGCGGCGAAGGTGAGCGCGGTCAGCATCTGACCGCGATGGTAGCCTCGAATGCGGTTGGTCGGGGCGGCCGGATTCGAACCGGCGACCTCCTGCTCCCAAAGCAGGCGCGCTGCCAGGCTGCGCCACGCCCCGACGTTTTGAGCTCAGCGAGAGCGCATTGCTCGGTATCTCGAACGCGGACGCTGACGCACAGCGCTCGGAGACACCATTCAGCCGCTCCCTACTCCGACTCCGAGGATCCTACCTTGTCGCTGCGGAGAAAGGATTGGTCCTGGCTCCAGATGGCCTCCAGCGTCCGCCCGGCCGCCGACCGCGACGGCCGAAGGCAGCCTAGGTCTAGTTCCCAATCAGGTTGTTGACGGGTTGAGGGCCCGTATCCTTCGGCTGTTGGCGTCGAAACCACAGTCGCAGGAGGGGCCCTCGTGCCACATGCTAACGCCTGTCTCACCCCTCGCGGCAGGCAGGTCATGGTCGATCGCATCGCGGACGGCTGGCCGGTGAGCCGAGCGGCGCATGCCGCCGGCCTCAGCCGCCAGACGGGATCCAAGTGGTGGAACCGCTATCGCTGCGAAGGTCCGGCCGGCCTGGTCGACCGCCGCAGCGTGGTGCGCCGCCAGGCACGCGCCCATCCGGCTGAGCTCGGCCAGCGGCTGTGCCGCCTGCGGCTCGAGCAGCGCGTCGGACCGCACCGCCTGGCCTGGCAGACCGGCCTCAGCCGCTCGACGGTGTATGCGCTCCTGCGCCGACACGGCCTGGGCCGCCTCGATCGCATCGAGCCACGGCCGCCGATCATCCGCTACGAGCGCGCCACACCCGGCGAGCTGCTGCACCTTGACACCAAGCAGCTGGGCCGCATCGGTGCCGGCGGTGGCCATCGCGTGTTGGGTCCCGGATCGATCAACAAGCACCGTGGCATCGGCTGGAACCGCGTGCACGTGGCGATCGACGACCATTCGCGCCTCGCCTACGTCGAGGAGCTGGGCGACGAGGCGCCGGCCACCACCGCCGCCTTCCTGGAGCGGGCGCTGACCTTCTACGCCGGCCACGGCATCCGCATCCAGCGCGTGCTGAGTGACAACGGTGGCTGCTACCGCTCCAGGTTGTTCGCGGCCACCGCCCAACGCCTGGGCGTGGCGCTGCGCAAGACGCGTCCCTACCGGCCCCAGACCAACGGCAAGGCCGAGCGCTTCATCCGCACCCTGCTGACTGAATGGGCCTACGCCAGCGCCTTCCATGACACCGCCGAGCGGGTGGCCAGCCTGCCGGCCTTCGTCGATTACTACAATCGATCCCGACCGCATTGGTCACTCAACGGTCAGCCGCCGATGAGCCGGGCTCCCGTCAACAACCTGAGTGGGAAGAACACCTAGGGTGCTCCCTCGCGCGTGGGCGTACACTTGTGCACATGACGATCGACTCCAACCTCACCAAGGTGGACGAGGTGATGACCGCGCTGTACGAGATCACCGATCCGGAGATCGGGATGAGCATCGTTGACCTCGACCTCATCAAGGCGGTGGAGATCGGTGCCGACGGCAGCCCGACCGAGATCAAGATGATCCTGACCACGCCGTTCTGCCCGTGGGCGGGAGAGCTGATCGAGAGCGTGAAG
>JBDSGF010000093.1:0-3573 GCA_039919135.1 Candidatus Limnocylindria bacterium
GGATACTGGAGCTGTTCCTCGATCTTCTTCACCACGTCGCGCGCCAGCCGGCTTGACGCGAGGTCATCGATATCGGCGGGACGAACGAGAATGCGGATCTCGCGGCCGGCCTGGATGGCAAAGCAGCGCTCGACGCCAGGGAAGCTGAGCGCGATCTGTTGGAGGTCGTCCAGCCGCTTGACGTAGTTGTCCAGGCTCTCGCCGCGAGCGCCGGGCCGTGAGGCGCTGATGGCATCGGCGATCTGGACGACGGTCGCCTCGACCGACTCCTGCTCCACCTCCTGGTGGTGCGCCGCGATGCAGTTGCAGACCACGGCACTGACGCCGAAGCGCTTGGCAATGTCGCCACCGATGAGCGCGTGTGGCCCCTCCACCTCGTGATCGACTGCCTTGCCGATGTCGTGCAGTAGGCCGCCCTTCTTGGACTCGCTCACGTTGACGCCGATCTCCGCCGCCAGCAGGCCGGCCAAGCGCCCCGTCTCGATGCAGTGGTCGAGCAAGTTCTGGCCGTAACTGGTGCGGTACTTGAGGCGACCGAGCAGCTTGATGAGCTCGGGATGCAGGCCAGGCACGCCGGCGTCGTAGGCCGCCTGCTCACCGGCCTGGCGCATGACCACCTCGATCTCGGAGCGGCACTTGGCCACCGTCTCCTCGATGCGGCCGGGATGGATGCGTCCGTCGCTGATGAGCTTGAGCAGCGCCATGCGCGCGACCTCGCGGCGCACCGGGTCGAATCCCGAGAGCACGACCGCTTCGGGCGTGTCGTCGATGATGAGATCGACGCCGGTTGCCTGCTCCAGCGCGCGGATGTTGCGCCCCTCGCGACCGATGATGCGGCCCTTCATCTCCTCGTTCGGTAGCGGGACGACGGTGATGGTGGCCTCGGAGGTGTGGTCGCCAGCGATGCGCTGCATGACAGTGGTCAGGACACGGCGTGCCTTGTCTTCGCCCTCCTCATGGGCGTGGCGCTCGATCTCGCGCACGCGGTGCTGCGCCTCGGCCTGCGCTTCGTCAACGATCTGACCGATCAGGCTCTGGCGCGCCTCGGCGGCGGTCAGCCCGGAGACCCGCTCAAGCTCGAGGAGCTGGCGGCGCTGAATCTCGGCCAGGCGGGCGCGTTCGGCGTCGATCTCGCCCAGGCGGTTCGACAGGGCACCCTCGCGCTCCTCGAGCGCGGCCACCTTGCGATCGTGCCCCTCCTCGCGGTCCAGCAGGCGTCTCTCCGAGCGCTGGAGCGTGGCGCGCTGCTCGCGCGCCTCTTCCTCGGCGGCGCGGCGCAACTGAAGGGCCTCGTCCTTCCCTTCAAGGACGATCTCTTTCTGCTTCGCGCGGCCTTCCGCCACGAGCCGGTGGGTGGATTGCTCGGCGTGCTTGACGGCATTCGTGGCGACGAACTGGCGCGCCACGAACCCCATGACTACGCCCGCAACGGCGGCAACGGCCGCCACGATGATGACGACGAATTCAGGCATTTCGGCTCCCCCTAAGCGTTGGAGCCCGTATGGGCGGTGTCGCGCCCGCATCGCAGGCGCATCGGTCGATCGATCAGGCGGGCCGTTCGGGCCCGGAAAAGGCGAGTGTAGCGCAAAGAGACCCCTCCCTCCCGGACGCACTTCGGGGGGAGGTCAGCCTGCGAAGATACGGCCCATGAGACGCACCTGGTCGAGGTCGCGCGGCAGGAAATCCTGGAGCATGATGCGCTGCGTGCCGTTCTTCTGGAGCGCAAGCACCCGGGCGTGCGCCTCATCCGGGGTGCCCATGATCCAGCGCTTGCGTCGCTCCGCCAGCCAGGCATCGCCGTCCTCGGCGCCCTGCCCCAGCGCGGCGAGCAGATCGGCGACCCGCGCCCTTAGATCCGTATCAGTTTCGGCCACGAGCACGCCGGTCATCGCCGAGTAGACGATCTCATCCGGGTCGCGCCCGACCTCCTGTGCTGCGGCCCGCACGCGCGCATAGGCCGCCGGTGCGTCGTCAGGCGACGCGGAATTGAGGTTGAACTCATCGCCGAAGCGCGCCACCAGTGCGGCCAGCCGCGGGCCACCCTTGCCGCCGAACAGGATGTGCGGATGCCGCCGGCCGCCGCGAGCGATCTGCCCATGCGCCCGGGAGCCACGGACCTGCCAGTGACTGCCCTTGAAGGTCCAGCCGTCGGGTTCCACCCACACGCCATGAATGATCGCCATCTGCTCGGCGAGCCTGTCGTAGCGCTCGCCGATGGGCGGGAATGCGATGCCCAACTGGGCATGCTCGTCCTCGTTCCAGCCCGCGCCGAAGCCAGCCTCGATCCGTCCGCCGCTCATCTCGTCGACGGTCTGGATCACCTTGGCCAGGTTGCCCGGCACACGGAAGGTCACCGGTGAGACGAGAACTCCCAGCCGAATCGTGCTCGTCTCGCGCGCCAGGCCAGCGAGCGTCGCCCAGGCGTCGGTCGTCGGCAGACCGGCCTCGCCCGGAAAGCTGGCGTAATGATCGGAGCGGAAGAAGGCCTCGATCCCGGCTGCCTCGGCGCCGCGCGCCAAGGCCAGGATCTCGTCGTAGGAAAGCCCCTGCTGGTGCTCGGTCATGAGTGCGTATCGCATGCCGGCAAGCCTAGACGATGCGCCGCGCGTCGAAGGCGCGGCTCACCGTCCAGCTGACGCGCGTCCTGCCATGACCGTCGCACCCGCACCGCGGCGGTTGCCGATCGGATGTCCTTGCAGGAATGCACATCGGCCCTGAAGACCTGTGGTGTTCCCCCTCGAGCACATTCCGGCGGTTCGCCGGCCATCCTGTCCTCTACGAGCCACATTCAAGGGTTGAGGCCCGGGTGTGTCTCCCACGAAGGACATGCATTCGGGTGCTCACCCCGCATGGCCGACTCCCGGCCGCGGGGCTCAGATCTGGGTGGGTAGCCCGTAGCCGACGCGCGAAGCGCGCTCACGCCAGCGCGGCTCGGTGCTGCGCAGGCGATCGGCGGGAGCGAGCACCTCCGGCTCCTCCCAATCATCGGTCGATTCGGCGACCGGCCGTTCGAATCCGTCAGTCGGCAGGCTTCGATACTCGTCGAGCCAATCTGAAAGCTTCACGGCCCCCACTTTAGCAACCAGCGCCCGAACGATCATCAGTGAAACTACGGAGGCGGGTACGGATTGGTGCCTCAGGGTGCCGGGCCCTGGCGTTGCTGGAGACCATGCTGTCCCCTCTACTCTGCGTCGTCGTCAGGATCGGCTCCGGCGGCCCGTATTGTCGCGCGCACCGTCTCCGAATCGAAGCCCCGGCGCATGAGGAACATGCCGATGCGCTGGATCGCCTTCGCATCGGCCGGCAAGGGTCGCCCGCGCAGGTGCCGATGGAGCGCTTCGCGCGCGCGCTCCGGCTCGCTCCCCGGCAGCGACCGATCCTCCGGCGTGCGATCCGGCGCCGCATGCTCGTCCCGGTAGGCATCGATCACGTCGCGCGGTACGCCGCGCTGGCGCAGCTCCGCCTCGATCGCGCGGCGACCGCGCGGTGCATGACGGTCACGCTGCTCGCCCCACCAGCGTGCGAAGGCCGCATCGTCGAGGTAGCCGAGCTTGGCGAGCCGCTCGAGCGTCG
>JBDSGF010000094.1:0-8587 GCA_039919135.1 Candidatus Limnocylindria bacterium
ATGGCCGGTGGGTTCGCTCCGCGGCCCGCGCGGCGCAGCCGATCGGTGACGCGAACCCAGAGCTGCCCGGCGGCCGTCACGATGCGCTGATCAGGCTGACTCGATCCGCTTCAGCGCCTCGAGCGCCAGGCGTCCCGCCTCGCGCAGCGCTTCGTCCAGCCGCGACGCGTCGCGGCCGCCGGCCTGGGCAAGGTCCGGTCGTCCTCCGCCGCCGCCCCCGATGATCGGCGCCGCGGCGCGCACGATCGACCCCGAGTCGAATCCCTCCGCCGCCAGGTCGCGGCTGGCGGCCACGAGAAGCGACGGCTTGCCATCGGTCGCGCCGCCCAGCACCGCCACGAAGCGGCCGGCCATGCCGCGCAGGTCATCGGCCAGGCCGCGCAGTGCGTTGGCATCCGCGTCCGCGAAGGCCCCGATGACCACCTTCGCGCCGCCCGCATCCTGCGCACCATGCAGCGCCGCCGCCGCATCCAGTCGCTTTGCCGAGGCGTGCGGAGCCTTCGCCGCCTTCTCGGCCGCGCGCAGACGAGCAAGCAGCGCCTCGACCCGCTGCGGGACGTTTTCCTCACGCTCCCCGAGCATCCCAGCGGTCGCACGCAGCGCCTCCAGCCGCTCGGCCACGAGCTCGGTCGCCGCCTCGCCGGTCACCGCCTCGATGCGCCGCAGACCGGCGCCGATGCTCGACTCACCGGTGATCACGAGCTGGCCGATCTGCCCGGTGGCAGCCACGTGGGTCCCGCCGCACAGCTCTTTCGAGTAGCCGTCGACCTGGACGACGCGAACCGACTCGGGCAAGTATTTCTCGCCGAAGAACATGTCGGCGCCGAGCGCCTGCGCCTTCTCCATTTTCATCATTTCCGGGTGAACCGGTGCGTTTCGTCGAATCTGCGCGTTCACCAGCCGCTCCACTTCGCGCAATGCCTCGCGAGGCGTGGCCGCCTGGGCCGGAAAGTCGAACCGCAGGCCCTCGGGGCCGACCCAGGAGCCCGCCTGCTTGGCCTGCTCGCCCAGCACGTCGCGCAGGGCCCGATGCAGCAGGTGCGTGCCGGTATGGTTCCGCGCGGCTCCCCAGCGGCGCCCCTCGTCGACCTCGGCGCGGACGGCATCGCCGACCTCGAGCAATCCCGTGACCTCGCCCAGGTGGAGAATCGCGTCGCCGGCCCGCTGCGTGTCGGACACCTGAAGCCGCCCGTTGACGCCGATCAGCTCCCCGCGATCCCCGATCTGTCCGCCTCCCTCTGCGTAGAACGGCGTCCGATCGAGCACGATGCCGCCCGGCACCACGGCCAGGACCCGCAGTTCGTCAGCGCGCGTCTCGTTCGGATCGCCGATGAACTCAGAGCGGATTGCGGAAATTTCGGCGTTCGCTGTGAACGTGACCCGCTTCTCGCCGCGCGAGCGGTCGCGCTGCTCGGCCATGGCCGCATCGAACCCGGCCCGGTCCACCGTCACACCCCGCTCCGCCGCCATCTCGATGGTCAGGTCAATCGGGAAGCCGAACGTGTCATGCAGGCGGAATGCATCGGCGCCGCTGATGGCTCCTCCTGCGACGACCAGCTCGTCCAGGCGTGCGCTGCCGGCTTCGAGGGTGCGAGCAAACTTTTCCTCCTCGGCCTCGATGCCGTCGAGGATCGCGTCGCGACGCTCCACCAGCGACGAGTATGCCTCGCCCATGAGGTCGATCACCACGGAGGCCGTCTCGCGCAGGAATGGCGTCGTGATGCCCAGCAGCCGCCCGTGGCGCACGGCGCGACGCATGATCCGGCGCAGGACGTAGCCGGGGCCCTCGTTGGAGGGCTTCACGCCCTCGGCCAGCAGGAAGGTCATGGCGCGCGAGTGATCGGCGACGACCTGGTAGCTGAAGCGCTCGCTTTCGACCGTCTCGGGATCATGGCCGATGAACTGCGCCAGCCGCTCGATGATGGGCGCGAACAGATCGGTCTTGTAGTTCGAATCGACGTCCTGGATGACGGATGTCAGGCGCTCCAGTCCAGTGCCCGTGTCGACGCTCTGCATGGGCAGAGGAGTGAGCGAGCCATCCGCGGCGCGGTCGAACTGCATGAAGACCAGGTTGCCGACTTCCAGCCAGCGCGGGCACGTTTCGGAGTGGTCCGGGATGCAGTGAGGTCCCTCGGACAGATGCGCGCCGCGGTCGTAATGCAGCTCGCTGCACGGGCCGCAGGGACCGGTGTCGCCCATGCGCCAGAAATTCTTCTCGTCGCCGTTCGCGATGTTCCCCCACCGCACAACCCGATCGGCCGGCAGGCCGATCTCGTCGGACCAGACGGCGTAGGCCTCGTCGTCATCGGTGTAGACGGTGGCCGCCAGGCGGTCGGGGTCGATTCCGAACTCATCGGTCAGCAGTTCCCAGTGCCAGTGGATGGCCTCGCGCTTGAAGTAGTCGCCGAAGCTCCAATTGCCGAGCATCTCGAACAGGGTCTGGTGGCGCGGCGTGCGGCCGACCTCTTCGAAGTCGTTGTGCTTGCCGGCCACCCGAAGGCAGAGCTGGGAGTCCACCGCGCGGACGTAGTCGCGCTTCTCCTCGCCGGTGAGCACGCGCTTGAACGGCGCCATGCCCGAGTTGACGAAGAGCAGCGTCGGGTCGTCCTTGGCCAGGATGGGCGCCGATGGCACGCGCGTATGGCCGCGCTCCTCGAAGAAGCGCTGGAAGCGCTCGCGGATCTCGGCCGCGCTCATCGGCTGCATCGGTCCATCCATTCGTCGTTCACGGTGAGAGCCGGCGACCCCCACCGGCTCTCGAGCTGCCTGGATCGGTTTGGCGTATGCGTGCCTAGAGGGCCTGGCCCTCGGCCGTCTCGTAGTCGGAGACCATGCCGGCGCGCGCCTGCTCGGCGGCAACGCGGCCCTCGTTGACGGCCTCGTCCCACTCCGCCTTCTTGCCGTCGACGAATTCGCCGACCTGCTCGCGCAGCTCGTCACCGGTCCGCGGAGCGAGCAGCAGGCCCAGCGCGGCACCGACCAGTCCGCCGATCACGACGCCCGCAAGGAAGCTGCCGAATCCGGAATCCTTCATGAGTCGGGTGAATCCTCTCGCGTTTCCCACGATTCTACCGGCCGCGGTTCGGGGCGTCCCGCCGCGACCGTGATGCCGCCCGTGTCGAGGCTGTGCTGGAGTGAGTTCATCAGATCCGTCAGGCGGTCGAGCTTGACGGCCACGTCCTCGCTGAGCACCTCGACGTTGCTCGTCAGCTCCCGCGT
This sequence comes from Candidatus Limnocylindria bacterium, assembly GCA_039919135.1. Classification (GTDB taxonomy): domain Bacteria; phylum Chloroflexota; class Limnocylindria; order QHBO01; family QHBO01; genus JACDBZ01. The sequence continues at coordinate 3,220 of JBDSGF010000094.1, forward strand.
GTGCGCCAGGATGGGTCTGAGTTCCTTGTCAGTGGTGCGGGTGAGCCTGCGCAGGTCCTGCGTGAGCGCGCGGGACTCCTTGATGAGGGGCGTCGCCTGCCAGGCCAGGTAGACAAGCGCACCGCCCGCGGCGAGCACGCCGAGCCCGGCACCGATGTTGAAGACGGCCAGGGCGAAATCCATGCGCGGGACTCTACACCGCGTGACGGCTCAGAGGGTGCGCGCCGCGAGCCCGCTACTCCTCGACCCGGATCGGTCCCAGGGCCGCAAGAAGCGTGACCGCAATCATGAGCACCTGGGCTGCCAACGAGGCGGCGACGACGTTCATGTCGCCGATCCGCAGCAGCTCCAGCCCGACGCGCTCCCCCACCTGGTCACCAATGATGACGCCCAGGACGGCGGCGCCCCCCAGTAGCGGCACGATCCGGCCCCAACGGCCGCGGATGGCGATGAAGACGAGCAGGTTGATGAGCGCAAGCAGCGGAACCCACAGCAGCCACGGCCCGAGGGTCATCGGCGGTCAGTCCTGCGCGCGGCTGATGCGCCCCCCGCCGAGGCACTCATCGCCCTGGTAGAGCACGGCCCCCTGCCCGGGCGCGGGCGCCCAGACCGGCTCCGAGGTCTCGACGACGAACCGATCCCGACCGACCATCGTGACCTCGGCCGCGACATCAGGGGCGCGGTGACGGATGCGGACCGATGCGCCGAAGCGCTCATTCGGCGCCTGGCCGGCCGTGAAGCGCGCGCCGTCAACGGTGAAGGTGCGCTGCGCGATCTCCGCGCGGCGGCCGATGACCACGGTGTTCGTCGCCGGCTGCACCTCGCGCACGTAGACCGCCTCGCCCAGCGCGACGCCCAGCCCGTGCCGCTGGCCAACGGTGTAGTGCGCGTACCCGGTGTGGGTGCCGACACGGGTGCCATCGCCGTCGATGATGGGTCCGGGGTCGCCAGCGTACCCGCGACGCTCCTCGAGCAGCGTGCGGTAGTCGCCCAGCGGCACGAAGCAGATCTCCTGGCTCTCCGGCTTGTGGGCGGTCGGCAGGGTCAGATCCGCCGCCATGGCACGCACCTCGGGCTTCGTCAGCTCACCCAGCGGAAACTGCGTCCGAGAGAGCTGCTCCTGGTCAAGCACCCACAGGAAGTAGGTCTGGTCCTTATCGGTATCGGCGGCGCGCATGAGGCGCCAGCGACCGTCGCGGTGCTCGAGGCGGGCGTAGTGGCCGGTGGCAACCACATCGGCTCCATAGGCAGCCAGTCCGCGACGAAGGAGCTCGTCGAACTTGATGTACTGGTTGCACGCCTGGCACGGGTTCGGCGTCGAACCCTCCAGGTACGAGTCCACGAATGCGTCGATGACCCGAGCGCCGAACTCGCGCTCCACGTTGAGGATGAAGAACGGGATGCCGATCATCTGCGCGACCCGCCGCGCGTCGTCGGCGGCGTCCGGCGAGCAGCACGAGCGGGACAGCTCGTAGCCCTCCGGCATGTCGCCATGGGTGCGCATCCAGACACCGATGACCTCGTCGCTGCTCCGCTCCTTCGCCAGCAGCGCCGCGGCGACGCTGGAGTCCACGCCGCCGCTCATGGCGGCAACGATGCGACTCATGCGGTCGCAACCATCGACGGGGCCGATGCGCGCAGGCGGCTCAGGCAGGTCCCGACCATCTCGAGCGTGCGATCGATGTCGGCGGCGGTCGTCTCGGATCCCAGCGTCAGGCGCAGGGAGCCATGGGCGAGTTGCTCCTCGATGCCCATGGCCAGCAGGACGTGCGAAGGGTCCACGCTACCGGTGGTGCAGGCGCTGCCCGTGCTGGCCTCGACGCCCTCGAGGTCCAGCGCCGCGACCAGGTCGCCGCCCTCGATGCCCTCGATCACGACCGATGCGCTGTTCGGCAGGCGCTCGCTCGGATGCCCGGTCAGCTCCACGCCCGGGAGCGCGGTGAGGCCGGCGATCAGCCGATCGCGGAGCTCGACCCGAGGCGACCCGGCGTACACCAGCCGCATGGCGGTGGCAAACCCGACCGCAGCGGCGACGTTCTCGGTCCCGGCCCGGCGCTGGCGCTCCTGCGACCCGCCGTGGACCTGCGGCATCATGGCCGTCCCCTGGCGCACGTAGAGCGCCCCGATCCCCTTCGGACCGCCCAGCTTGTGCGCCGCCAGACTGATGAGCGTGGCCTGCCAGGCGTCCGGCGTGGCTGGGCCGAATGCAGCGGACTGGACCGCATCGGTGTGGAAGGCAATCCTTCGTTCGCGGCAGATGGCGCCGATCTCGGCCACCGGCTGAAGCGTGCCGACCTCGTTGTTGGCGGCCATGATGCTGACGAGGGTCGTGTGATCGCTGATGGCCGCGGCCAGGTCGGCGGGGTCGACGCGGCCGTATCGGTCCACTGGCAGGTAAGTGATTCGGAAGCCCTGGCGCTCGAGCACGGCGCAGGTGCTCATCACGGCCTTGTGCTCGACGCTGCTGGTGATAATGTGGCGACCCTTCGCGCTGGCCGCCCAGGCGACGCCCTTGAGGGCAAGGTTGTCGGACTCGGTGCCGCCTGAGGTGAAGACGATCTCCCTCGGCTTGGCGCCGATCAGGGTTGCGATCTCTTCGCGCGCCTCATCCAGGCCCTGCCGCGCGCGGCGACCCGAGGCGTGGATGCTCGACGGGTTGCCGTGGTGCTCCATCAGGTACGGGAGCATGGCGTCGAGCACCTCCGGACGAAGCGGCGAGGTGGCCGCGTGATCGAGGTAGATCGCCATGCACCGATGATAGCCGCCGGTTGGACTTGTCGCCGCCGCGGCCCAGGCCGGGCCGATTCCTATCAGATTCTCACCCGTGGAAACGTATGACGACTTCCGGTCGTCACTTCCTCTCATTCTTGCACCAGGAGAACGTTGGAGAGGGTTCATCGCCGTCTCCACGCTCACGGCCTCCGCCTCCGAGTGAGCGGCACGCTTCTACCCGCGATACGTTTCCAGCCACGAGAATCTGATAGGAAAGCTCACACCAATGGAGGCTCCATGATCGTTCGGACCCTTGATGAGATCACCGACACCGAGCGCGACGTGCGCGGCGACGGTTGGCGCGCGAAGCGGCTGATCCTCCGCGACGACGGCCTCGGCTTCTCGCTGTCGGAGACTACGGTCGAAGGCGGCCGCGAGATGCATCTCTGGTACAAGCATCACCTCGAGGCCTGCTTCTGCATCGAGGGCGAGGCCGAGATCACCGAGCGCGACACCGGAACCATGCACCGCATCGGGCCGGGATCGGTCTACTCACCCGAGCACGACCGCCACGACATCCGCGTGATTACGCCGTTGCGCCTGGTGTGCATCTTCAACCCCGCCCTGACGGGCCAGGAGACGCACGACGCCGACGGGAGCTACCTCCCCGCAGAAAGCTGATAGGTCAGGGAGCGAGGACCTCGATCGGCGCGCAGAAGTTCTCGCCAGCGTTGCCCGTGCAGAGGCGGTAGTTTCCCGGATCGGCGACCTCGGGAATGACCACGCGGTCCGGTCCAGATCCGCCGATCCCGATGTCACCCACGCCGAGGTCCTCTCGATCGGGCGTGAACCACGCCGGGCGAGGATTGTTGGCATCAGATACCAGCATGTAGCGACGCTCCCAGCCTTCACCAGCCTTGCGGTCCAGCACGAAGAGCGTGCCGCGGAGGGTCTCCTCGGGGAAGCGCAGCTCCACGATCTGACCCGGCTCGACGACGTCGTGGGACGGAACGATCAGGTCCTCGCGCATCTCTGCGCCTGTGTCGACCGGCCAGGCAAGCGGTTGAGTCGTACACCCGATCAGCGCGCCGGCAAGAACGCCGCAGGTGGCTAGCCGACGGATGTCAGTCCTCCTCAACGAGACGGAGCTGGAGCTCCTCGAGCTGTTCCGGAGCGATCTTTGAGGGCGCGTCCATCATGAGATCGGTGCCCGACTGCGTCTTCGGGAAGGCCATCACCTCGCGGATGTTCTCGGCATCGGCGAAGAGCGCGGCCCAGCGGTCGATACCGATGGCGATGCCGCCGTGCGGCGGCGCCCCGTACTCGAGCGCATCCAGCAGCGCGCCGAACTCGTCGCGCATGCCCTCGACGCTGTGGCCCATCAGCGCGAAGGCCCGCTCGAGGAGCGGCCGCTGATGGATCCGGACCGATCCGCCGCCCAGCTCCCAGCCGTTGAGCGCCAGGTCGTACTGCTGGGCGCGCACCGATCCGGGATCGGCCTCCATGCGCTCGACATCCTCCGGCACGGGCGCGCTGAACGGGTTATGGGTCGCGTCCCAGCGCTGACCTTCGGCGTCCCAGGTGAACATCGGGAACCGATACACCCAGACGTACGCCAGGACCGATGCATCCCGCAGGCCCAGCCGGTCCCCCATCTCCAGGCGCACGCGCCCGATGGCCTCGGCGGCGGCGATCCGGTCCGCATCGGCCACGATGAGGACGAGGTCCCCGGGGGACGCGCCAATGACGGGGAGCAGGTCGGCCTCGCGACTTGAAAGGAACTTGGCAGCGGGGCCATGGAACGTGCCATCGGCCTGGACGGAGAGGTGGACGAGCCCCTTCGCCCCGTGGCGCCTGGCGAGATCGATCAGCTCGTCGGTCTGCTTCCGCGAGTAGTCGCCGCAGCCCGGTGCGCTGATCGCGAAGACCGAGCCACCGGCGGCGATCGGCTCCGAGAAGACCCGGAAGTCGACGCCGCGCACCGCGTCGTTGAGCTCAACGAGCTCCATCCCGAACCGGATGTCCGGCTTGTCGGAGCCGTATCGCGCCATCGCCTCGTCGTACGTCAGGCGCGGGAACGGCTCCTGCAGGATCGGGCGCTCTGGCATCACCTCGCGGCTCACCGCGATTGCCGTGCGCTCGACCAGGGCCATCACATCGGCCTCCGCGACGAAGCTCATCTCCAGGTCGAGCTGCGTGAACTCCGGCTGACGGTCGCCGCGCGAGTCCTCGTCGCGGTAGCACCGCGCCAGCTGGTAGTAGCGGTCGTAGCCAGCGACCATGAGCAGCTGCTTCAGCTGCTGCGGCGATTGAGGCAGGGCGTAGAACTCGCCGGGCTGCTGGCGACTGGGCACCACGAAGTCGCGGGCGCCCTCGGGCGTGCTGCGGATCAGGGTCGGCGTCTCGATGTCGGCGAATCCTTCGGCCTCAAGCGTGCGACGGATGGCGCCGCTCAGCCGGGCACGCAGGAGGATGCGCTGCTGCATCGGCGGACGGCGAAGGTCCAGATACCGATGCTTCAGGCGCAGCGACTCGTCCAGGCCGGGCTGCTCCTCGTTGATGTAGAACGGCGGCACCTTCGACGGGTTGAGCACGATGAACCGATCAACCGCGACCTCGATCTCGCCGGTGGCCAGCTCATTGTTGGCCGTCCCCT
>JBDSGF010000095.1:0-5494 GCA_039919135.1 Candidatus Limnocylindria bacterium
ACCTCAAGGGCGATGAAGCCCGACACGACCAGTTGGAGGGCCATCGCCGCCGCTCCGGCCATGACGGCGACCCAGGCAGCGATGGCGGCGGCCGGAATGCGGCCGCGGCGCTCGCCCCCGAACAGGCTGACAAGCGCGCGGTACAACGCGTAGCCGCCCAGGGTGCCGATCACGCCCATGTTGAAGATGTTGGCGCCCATCACCAGCAGCCCGCCGTCCTGGAAGAGGAGCGCCTGGACGGCCACCACGCAGGCCATCACCAGGGTGCCCGCCCACGGTCCGAGAAGGACCGCCGCCAGGACGCCGCCCAGGAGGTGGCCGCTCGTCCCGCCGATGACCTGGAAGTTGAACATCTGGGCGGCGAAGATGAACGCGGCCATCACGCCCAGCAGTGGCACCGAGCGCTCGTCAAGGCTGTGATTCGTGCGCCGCACGGCGATGAACAGCACGGCGATGGTGACGAGCCACATGCCGAGCGCGACGGGAACGGTGAGGAAGCCGTCGGGCGCATGAAGCGGCAGGACTCCGATCGATGCCCCGATCAAGTCGGCCACGGCGTTTTCTCCAAACGAGCGCGAACTGTTTCGGATTGTAGGACGCGGCGCATCACTATTGCAACGCCTTTCAGCAAGGCACCCCTATACTCGCCCGGTGAGCACGGTCATCCGGGATCCCTGGCCAGCGGTGCGCGATCAGGTCCGCGCACGCGGTCAGCGCTGGACGCCACAGCGACGGGCGATCATCGAAGTGCTGGCTCATACGGAGGGCCACATCACCGGCGCCGACCTCGTCGAGCGCTGCCGTGCCCTGGTACCGGCGACGGTGCCCTCCACGGTGTACCGCACGCTCGATCTGCTGGAGGAGCTCGGCCTGGTGCGGCACGGGCACGACGCGGAGGGGCGCGAGGAGTACCACGTCCTGCCCGACATCGAGCACGGCCACCTTCACTGCTCCGGCTGCGGCGCGACATGGGAGATCGCGGACGAGGAGGCGGCCGCAGTCACGGCGGCGTTTGGCGCGCGCGCGTTCGACGTCGACCTGAGCCACGTGACCGTCGTCGGCCGTTGCGCACGTTGTCGCGAGAGAGACGCCGCGATCAGTTAGCGTGACGCGCCGGTCAGCACGTCTCGTCAGAACGCCTTGGAGAGCATCAGCCAGATGATGATGACCAGGCCGGTGCCGCCCACCGCCGCCAGCCACATCGGCCGCATCGAGGCCGGCAGCGCATCCAGGTCGGCCGCAGTGGCCGGCGGCTTCAAGCGTGCCGCGACCTGCTCGGGGACGGGGGCTCCGGACGCGACGCGCATCCGACCGTAGAACGGCGTTGCGACCACGTACATGACCGCCATCACCACGATGAGCGTCCCGAGAGACGCCCAGATCCAGCCGCGCCCCCAGTGGCCGCCAATGAAGCCGGCGGCGATACCGGCCAGCAGCAGGACCGCGAGGCTGGCGTACATCAGATTGATCCCGGTGCTCGACAGCTCGAACAGGTGCGCGATCCGTGCAGGATCGCGCTCGTGACGGAGGCGGAAGCTGACAAGCATCGAGATGCCGTGCGCGAGCACGAAACCAAAGGCGCCGAGCACGTGGATAAAGACGATGACCCCGTACATGGCCGGCATGGTACTCCGGGGCATGGTGGTCGGCGGTCGCCGCATCGGGGTAGAATGTTGCTCACATCGACGGTCGCAGCGGTGGCCGTCCCGCCAGCAGAACAGACCGCGGAAGCCGACTCCGGGCATGGCGCCCGCGACGCGCGGCCGGTCGACTCGCTAGCCGACCCCTTCGCCAGATGGCATGGGTCGGACGCAAGGAGAAGACCGTGGCGACGACCCAGCTTCCCAAGCCCACGTCGAGCCTCGACGCGACGTATCGCAACCTCTCGACCGCCGAGCTCTACGAGCATGCGGTGCGCAACGGGGAAGGCATCATCTCGGCCCATGGCTCGCTCGTGGTGCGCACCGGCCAGCACACCGGCCGCTCGCCTAAGGACAAGTTCCTTGTGCGCGAGCCTTCCAGCGAAGACAACATCTGGTGGGGCGCGGTGAACCGCCCGATCAGCGAGGATCACTACGACCGCCTCCGCGCGCGGCTGATGAAGTACCTCGCCGATCGGCCCATCTACGGCCAGGACCTCTACATCGGCGCACACCCGACGCACCGACGGTCGCTGCGCGTCACGACTGAGACGGCCTGGGCCAGCATCTTCGCCCGCAACCTCTTTCGCCGGCCGCCACTCGAGGACCTCAAGGGCTTCGCGCCGAACTTCAGCATCATCAACGTGCCGTCGTTCAAGGCGGATCCGGCCACCGAGGGCGTTCGCTCCGAGACGGCGATCCTCGTCCACCTCAAGCGGATGGAGATCATCATCGTCGGGACCGAGTACGCCGGCGAGATCAAGAAGTCGGCCTTCACGGTGATGAACTACCTCCTGCCGGATGAAGGCGCGCTGCCGATGCATTCATCGGTCAACGTCGGCAAGAACGACGATCCGGCGCTCTTCTTCGGGCTCTCCGGCACCGGCAAGACGACGCTCTCGGCCGATCCGGAACGGAGCCTCATCGGCGACGACGAGCACGGCTGGGGCGTCGATGGCCTCTTCAACTTCGAGGGCGGCTGCTACGCCAAGACCATCCGCCTCTCGCCGATGTACGAGCCGGACATCTTCGCCACCACCCGCCGCTTCGGGACGATCCTGGAGAACGTCGATCTCGACGAGGCCACGCGCGAGCTGGATCTCGACTCCGAGCGCTTCACCGAGAACACGCGCGGCGCGTATCCGCTCGATTTCATCGGCAACGCCGACCCGACCGGCATGACGATGCACCCGAAGAACGTCATCCTCCTCACGGCCGATGCGTTCGGCATCCTGCCGCCGATCAGCCGGCTGACACGCGAGCAGGCGCAGTATCACTTCATCAGCGGCTACACCGCCAAGCTGGCCGGGACGGAGATCGGTGTCACCGAGCCACGGGCGACCTTCTCGGCCGGCTTCGGCGCGCCGTTCCTGCCGCGCCATCCAGCCATGTATTCGGAGATGCTGGCGCAGCGGCTGGAGGAGCACCGCGTCCCGGTGTGGCTGGTGAACACCGGTTGGACCGGCGGTCCCTACGGCATCGGAGACCGGATGTCGATCGACCATACCCGGACCATGGTCCGCGCCGCCCTCAACGGAGAGCTGAGCGACGTCAACTACGAGACCGATCCGATCTTCGGCGTCGAGGTGCCAACCTCGGTGCCGGGAGTCCCGTCCGAGGTGCTCCGTCCGCGAGACACCTGGGCGGATCCGGACGCCTACGACGCCAAGGCGCGCGAGCTTGCCTCGATGTTCGCCGAAAACTTCGCCGACTACGCCGACGCCGTCTCCGAGGCGGTTCGGGTAGCCGGCCCACGTATCGGCGGGTAGGCCGGGCGCCGTCGCCCGATGAGGCCCTTCTTGACCGTTGCCTTCGTCGAGTGAAATGCTGGGCGGGCGGCGCAGGGGCGCTTGGCGCGGGGGCGTGTTCCTCTCAGATTCTCACCGGGGGAACAGTATCCATGGTCGGCGGCGGAGAATCCTGTCAGATTCTCATCGTGTGACGGATACGAGACGGATTCCGGCTCGACTCACGCTCAGATCCGATGGCATCACAGGATGAATCCGCTCTAAGCGTCCGGGGATGAGAATCTGACAGGATTCCAGGGGCCAGCGCCCAACGAGGCGTGCTTCGTGGTTGCGTGTGCTGAGCGCACCCGTTGGGGAGTGCGCCACGTGGCCCATGCACAAACCCGCCAACCTCGCGTCGGCTGACCTCGGCGGCACCCTCCCAGAGTCGCCGCTGGCGCCTCCTAGGACGACGGCCCGAAGAAGAGATCGACCCACTGCTCCAGGAGCGGCGGCGGCGCATTGAGCGCGGCCAGCTCCTCGGGCAGTGGCGCCTCGGCACCCGGCGGGATGATAAGGACCTGCTCCCCCGGCGCACCGAGGTTGGCCAGGCGGCGCGCCTCGGCGCTGATGTAGGCGTTACTACCCAGGTAATCGAGCTCGCGTTCGAGCTTGGCGTTCTCGGCCTCGACGGCGGCGATCTGCCCCTCGATCGCCGACGCTCGCTGGCCGATCTCCCAGTTTGCGTAGACCTGGCGCCCGAATTGGACCGCCAGCAGCGTCCCGACAATCAGGAGCACGACCATCCACGCCATCCCGCCGCGCGATGCGGGCAGCCGGATGCGGCGGCGCGTCGGGGCAGGAGGCGGAGCGTCGGCGGCAACGTCGATCCCGGTCATCGGCGGCCAGTTTAGCCGACCACGCCGGGCGGACGCGGCATCGTGACAGCCGAGCTGTCGCATCGGCTTCCGAGGATTCGAACGCCTGTGCTATGTTTTCGCCATCGAACAGATGTTCGGTTTGACCTGAGACGGAGGGGATCCGATGCTGACCGCGCCACCAAGGGACGCCGACGAGGCGATCGCCTCCCTCCTTGCCGATCCGGCCGTGAGCCCCTTGATCGCGGCACACCGCGAACTCGAGCCGAGGCCACCACGACATGCGCCGTGGCCGACCAACGTGGACCGGCGAGTGGTCGAGGCGCTGCGTGGTCGCGGCATCGAGGCGCCCTACACCCACCAGGCAGCGGCCTTCGCGGCGGCGAGCGCCGGCCGGAACGTGGTCGTGGTCACGCCCACGGCATCGGGCAAGACGCTCTGCTACAACCTGCCGGTCCTCGATGCGGTGGCGAAGGACGAGGCAGCCCGCGCCCTGTACCTCTTCCCCACCAAGGCGCTGGCGGCCGACCAGCTGGTGGAGCTGCGCGCGCTGGCCGATGCGGCCGATATCGGCCTCAAGACGCACACCTACGACGGCGACACGCCCGCCAACGTTCGAAGCGTGGTGCGTGCGGCGGGCCAGGTGGTGATCACCAACCCGGACATGCTCCACGCGGCCATCCTTCCGCACCACACGAAGTGGTTCAAGCTCTTCGAAAACCTCCAGTACGTCGTCATCGACGAGCTGCACACGTATCGCGGCCTGTTCGGCAGCCACGTCGCGAACGTCATCCGGCGGCTGCGCCGCATCTGCAACCACTACGGCGCCGATCCGACCTTCATCTGCGCAAGCGCCACCATCGCCAACCCTCGCGAGCTGGCCGAGCGCGTCCTGGAGGCGCCGGTGGAGCTGATCGACGACAACGGCGCGCCATCGGGGCGCAAGCACGTGGTCATCGTCAACCCGCCGGTCGTCAACCCGCAGCTCGGCATTCGGTCGAGCGCGCTGCTGACCGCGCAGCGCATCGCCGAGCGCCTCATCCGCGACGGCGTGCAGACCATCGCCTTCGCCCGCTCGCGGACCGCGGTCGAGATCCTCACCACCTATCTGCGCGAGTCGATCCCATCGCCGCCCGGCCATCCATCCCCCATCCAGGGGTACCGCGGCGGCTACCTGCCGAACGAGCGGCGCGAGATCGAGCGTGGCCTGCGCGACGGACGGATCCGTGGTGTGGTCGCCACGAACGCG
>JBDSGF010000096.1:0-6361 GCA_039919135.1 Candidatus Limnocylindria bacterium
TGGCCCAGGGCGATCGCCTCGGCCAACGGCTCGTTCAGGCTGAGCGCGGCCGCCAGCGCGCGAGCCACCTGGGTGACCTGCATGGTGTGCGTCAGGCGCGTGACGTAATGATCGCCCTCGGGGTTGATGAAGACCTGCGTCTTGTGCTTCAGCCGTCGGAAGGCCTTCGAATGGATGATCCGATCCCGGTCGCGCTCGAACGCGGTGCGGTACGGATCCGGCTCTTCCGGTCGTTCCCGGCCGCGGCTGGCAGTCGACCGTGTGGCGGTAGGGCTGAGGCTCTGCTCCTCGGCCTCGCGCGTGGTTCGGTCCCGTCGGCGCAGATCGCCGCCGCTGATCTCCTGCATGGACCGATGATGCCGCATGGACGCAGCCGCGTGCCGGTTTGTCGTCACTTCGCGTCATGGCGGAGTTCCCGCGACACGCTGGGTCGATGTATCCGCCCAGATTGCACGTAAGCGGCGCATCGGCGCGCCATTCGTGCTTATCGGAGGCCGATGCATCGGCGCCAAGGCGCGTGGGCTGCGCCGCGTGACACGGAACGTCGATACATCGACGGGCTCCTGGCTTCGCCGCGCCACGCCACGTGGCACAACTACCATCGGAATGGCATCCTGGGCCGCTCGGTCACCGATGCGCCACGCCACACCGCATGACCACCATCGGCATGGCATCCTGGGCCGCTCCTTCACCGATGCGCCACGCCACATGGCATAGCGACGGTCGCGAGGCGGCGCGGTCAACCCGAACCGATGCATCGTACGAACCGCGCCCGGGTGGCCCGTCGGGCTTGATTACGCCGATACACCGGTTCAAATCTCGCACGAGCAGTGCCCCGGAGGCGCGGCACACGCTCAATCCGCACCGATAGGTCGTACGAATCGCGCCCAGATGGTCTGTCAGGCTTGATTACGCCGATACACCGGTTCGGTCGGCAGCCGATACCGGCCTTACGGCCGATTGATCTGGGCGGGCGTCGATTCCTCCAACTCCGGCTGGGCGAGCTCGTCGGCGTGGACGCGCACGATGGTGCCGATACCGCCTGCTCCGACGACGCCCAGGATGGCCGCGGCGCGGATGTTGATCTCGAACCGGTACAGCCAGACGGCCACGATCTCGGGCAGCGCCTGGGGCAGCAGGCCCGAGCGCTGCACCTGGAGCGGCGTGCCGCCCGCGGCGCGCGATGCCTCCACCGGTCCGGGGTCGATGCGTCATAAGGTCGCGCGGCAGTCAGGCCCACCACGGGCGCAAGTACGCTTGGATCTACCGACCGCCTGTCGAGGATCTGGCGCGCCGGACAGGATTCGAACCTGCGACCTTCGGCTCCGGAGGCCGACGCTCTATCCACTGAGCTACCGGCGCGCGTCCTGGGCGATTCGGCCCGTCGTGGCCGTCGCGAATGGTACACGCGGGACCGATGCGCGTCATTTCTCCCGGATAGACGAAGGCCCCCGCCGAAGCGGGGGCCTTCATTGCTGCCGGATTCGCTAACCGCAAGGGCATCTTTCACGCACGGTTTCCCGCACTACCCTAACCCAAACCTACCCATGGCCTTGCGACCAGTAGTGAATCGCTGTGCGAACAGCACCGTTAGAATAGACCGCCTGTTCCCTTTAGACAAGGGTTTCTTAGTTTAGATTCCTTTACATTGCAAAGCGCTTCGCCGCGCCGTCCGGTGCGCGCGCGCTCCGAAGAACTGGAAATGTGCCGCTGTGGCACGCATCGGCCAGCGAAGGGCGCTCCAAGGCTGCGAAGGTGGCGCTCCTGTGCCTGGTCAGCACATCCCGGCCACCGAAGGCGCATTCGGATGCGGTGAGCATGGCCTCAGTGGCCGATGCGTGCCCACTCCGCACACGGCCGCCAGAGTCACCGCGACGGCCACTGGAGTCGCGCGCCCCTACTCCTCCGGCGAGGCATCGGCAGCGCCGGAGATGACGATCGAGGTGATCGTGACCGGATCCAACGGGACGCCGATGCGCGGATCATTCACGGGCACCTGTGAGATCGCGTCGATCACATCCGTGCCGGTCACGATTTGGCCGAAGATGGTGTAGTTCCGCGGCAGGCCGGCGTTCAGATCGGCCAGGGCGATGAAGAACTGGCTGTCGTTGGTGCGCGTGTCGTTCGCGACGGACACCGAATACGGGTCGTACGCCAGGCCGTCCGCGGGCGGCTCGATCTCGTACTCGTAGCCCGCCCCACCCGCGCTGAGCCCCTCGAAATCACCCTCGTCCGTCTTCGTGCCCGGATCCCCGGCCTGGATGACGAAGCCGGAGAGCACGCGGTGAAACTTGATGCCGTTGTAGAAGCCACAGCGCGCGAGCGCCACGAAGTTGGCGGTGGCGATCGGCGCCTGCTCGGTGTACAGCTCGAAGGCGAGCTCACCGTCCACCGCCCCGCTCACGGTGATCGTGGCCAGGGACGCGTCCGCGAGGGTTGCCTGCGCCGAAATCGAGGTCGGCGCCTCGGTCGGGCATGCTACCGATGGCGTCGGCGACGGCTCGGAGCCGCAAGCGGCAAGCCCCAGTGCCAGACCGATGCAGAGGAGTCGCGCCTTCATCGGCCGTTTGTCTCGAACAGGCGTCGCGCATAACTGACGGGCATGGTGCCGCCGTACAGGAGCGTGTCGTGGAAGGCTCGAAGGCTGAAGTCGCCGCCCTGGCGCTTCTCCACGTCAGCCTTGAGCTTCTCGATCATGTGGCGCCCGAAGAGATAGGACAGCTGATACGTGGGCGAGGAGGTGTAACGCTTGACCTCGGCCAACGCGGCAGGACGCTCGAAGCCGGTTTCGGCGATCAGCCGCTCGACGGCGTCGTCGAAGGAGATCAGCCCGCGGTGCAGCTGGACGTCCAGGATGATGCGCGTTGCTCGCCAGATCGCATCGGTGTGGACCATGTACCAGCCCTTCGGGGTGTCGTCGAAGCCCTGCTCCTTCATCATCCGCTCGCAGTAGAAGGCCCAGCCTTCGGCGAACTCGGGGGCGCCCGAGAAGAGGCGCACGAGGCTCGGGTTGGTGATGGCCGCCGACAGCTGGAGGTGGTGGCCGGGGTACGCCTCATGGACCGATGTGTTGGAGATCGATGAGCGGTTGTGCTCACGCATCATCTCCGGCGCGCTGGGCGGGGTGACGATGTAGGTGCCGACCGGCGTGGCGTCGAACTTGGCGGGCTCATAGTAGGCCGCGAAGGGGATGAGGTGCCGGATGAACGACGGCGTCTCGATGACGTTGAGGTGATCCTCCTCGGGCGGCGACGCGAGGCCGTGCTCGACCACGAATGCGCGAGCCCGGCTCATGGACTCGCGGTATTCGTGCAGCGACTGGGCGAAGGTCGCGGCGTGGTCGTTCTTGACGAGATCGGCCACCTCGCTCGGCGATGCCCCGGGCTCGATCACCGCGCACAGGGCATCCCGCGCTTGCTTCTCGCTGACGAGCAGCTCTTCGCCGACGGCCAGGATCTCGTCACCGTCGGCCTCGAGCTCGCGCAGGCGGACCATCTCGTCGAAGCGCTCCCGACCGGTTCGCCACTCCGCACTCGCATGGGGCAGGACGTCGTTGCGCAGCCAGGCGGCGTGCTCGGTGAGCGCCGCCTTCGTTGTGTCGACGGCGTTCGAGAGCCGCTGGTTCAGCGCCTCGTCTCCGCCCTCGGCGCGGGCGGATGACAGGATCGTGTCCAGGAACCCGGGCAACTGCTGCGTCGACTCGATGTCGATCTCTGTCCACAGACGCACCGGATCGGTCACCCGCTCGTGGGTCTCGATCAGGAAGCGCGGCGCCTGCTCCAGCCGTCCAATGATGCTTTCGAGCCGATCACGCAACGGCGCGAAGTCGCGCGAGAAGAGCGGAAAGAGCGCCTCGCCGATGTGGCCGGCGGCCTCCGACGAACCGGTCCACGGTCGGTATTCGGTCAGCCAGAAGAGGCCCAGTCGCGCCTGGTGCACAGCCAGGTCCCGGTCGAGGGCGCGATCATGACTCAGCTCGGAGGGGTCGAGCGCCGAGAGCTCATCGATGGTGCGTCGAAAGAATCTGACCTCCTCGTCGATCGCGTCGCGCCCACCCGGCGAGAGGTCAGCGTCGTGGTCATGCAGGCCGAAGAAGGTGGCGGTCTCCGGCCGCATGGCCAACTGGTCGCGGAACCAGCGGTCAATGGTGCGGTCGAAGCGCGCGTCCGCATCGGATGGAGCCATGGTCATCAGCCGGCCGGGGCCAGGACGCGCTGGAGGAAGCCCAGCACCCAGCCGGGGTATTCCTCGGGGCACGCTTCGTTCGACTGGGCATGGTCGGCGGGGTCGCAGATGTGGAGCTCAGCCGGAGAGCCTGCATCCTCCGCCGCCGCGAGGAGGTCCTGCGCATCGTTTGGGCCGATGGAGCCGTCCTCCCCGCCCGAGATCAGGAGCACGGGCCGCTCGTCGAAGCGGCCGATAGCCTGGACCGGATCGACCGCGCTGACGTCCTCGCCGGTACGGATGAGGGTGCCCAGCAGCATGGCCCAACTGCCGGGCAGCGAGAGCGGGTACCCGCCGCGATCCAGGCGGGCCTGGGCGGCATTCGCCAGCGTCGCATGCGTGGACTCGAGGATCAGCGCGTCGATCCGCTCGTCACGGTCTGCCTCGTTGGCGGCGCTGGCTCCGCCCATCGAGACGCCCAGCACGGCGATGCGATCCGGCCCCTTGGCGGCCTCGAGCCAGTCGACCACGGCGCGCAGGTCGCCCGCCTCGCGCACGCCCTGGGTCGTGGCGGAGGCCGCGCTCTGGCCGTGGTTGCGAAAGTCAAAGAGGACGAGGTTGTACAGATCGTGGAGCAGCACGGCGCGATCGAGCATGTTGCTCTTGTTGCTGCCCCAGCCGTGGGCAATGACCACGGTCGGCCCCGTTGGACCCATTCCGCCCGCAGCGGGGATGTACCAGCCGGCCAGCTGTACCTCGCCAGGCCCGGTCAGCGTATCTCCTGCCTGACCGCCCCGTGCGGCGCAGTCCTCAGGATCCGCCTGGGCCTCGAGGGCGGCATCGGTCCCGACGTCGTAGTTGATCGCCTCGTACTCCCAGCCCAGGAGTGCCGGCGTGCGACAGTCGGTGGTGTCGGTCGGGGCGTCGGCGAGCTGGCGCGATCCCTCGTAGGCGATGTACCCGAAGTAGGCGAGCAGGGCGACGAGGACGGCCGCAAACGCGAAGCTGACCCACCGCGTGATGCGGGTGCGGCGCTCGGTGCTCGGATCCGGGGGCAGCTGGTAGGGCATCCGGCGCGAGTATACGACCGCCTGCAGGCCGGACCGGCTTCCGCGTACAATCCGTCGCCGATGACCAGCCGACGACCGATTCGAGCCGCATCCGCCGCCGGTGCCCGCGCGCGCACCGCGCACTCCCTGGCGCCCGCGCACCTTGGCGAGGCGACGGCCGCCGCCACGGTGGCGGTGGTCGTGGGTGGCATCGCGCTCGTCATCACCGGCGTCGGCATGATCGCCATGGCCCTCACGATCGGGGGCCGATACGACGCTGACGCCCCGCCGAACGTCAGTTCGCTGGCCGTCGTGCCCGTCATCGGAGGGCTCCTGGCGCTGGTGCTTGGCGCGGGTCTGACCGCGGGCGGCGTGGCGGTCTTCGGGGCGGCGCGCCGGGCGCGCCTCGTGACGGGCATCCTGTCCGCCGTGGCCGCGGCTCTCTCGGCGCTGGGCACGGTACTGGCCATGACCAACCCCCCGCCCGACCCCGTCCTGGCCATCGCGCTGACCGTGGCCGCCCTTGTGTTCGGCGTCGCCTCGCTGCTCCTGCTCCGCCTCCGGCGCTGAGGGCGGCGTGGCCCGCTCGGTCCTGCTCGTCGGGTCGGTCGCCTGGATTCTGGCGGGGCTCGCCGGCCTGGCCGTGGCGGCATTCGGGGCCGAGGCTCTCGAACGAATGCTGCCACCGCTCGCCATCGACACCGATGCGCTTCGCGGCGCGGTTACCGCGGTCGGAGCCGGCCTTCTGGCGGTCGGCCTCGCGCATGGGGTCGTGCTGATCGGCCTGCGGTCGAGTCGGCGCTGGGGCTGGAGCGCTTCGATCTTGCTTTCGGCGGTGCTGGCAGCATCATTGCTGGCCCTGGGAGCCGCCGCCGCGACGAGCGCCGTGGCCACGCCGGCGATGGCCGCGGCACTCCTCGGCGCAGGCGTTGCGGCGGCCCTGGGAGCGGTCTGTTACGCGCTCGTCGTGCTGCGGCTGGTGGGCGAGCGGAGGTCTGAATCGGTCTTCTGAAGGGCTCCCCGAACTCTGGTATGCTCCGCCACCGCGTCACTCCCGCGGGCCCGTGGTGTAGTGGCCAAACATGCCAGCCTGTCACGCTGGAGATCGCCGGTTCGAATCCGGTCGGGCCCGCCACCAAGCCCTTGCT
>JBDSGF010000097.1:0-13546 GCA_039919135.1 Candidatus Limnocylindria bacterium
GTTGCCGCTGCTGCGGGGCGAGCGGGGGTGAACGCCCGCGCCGAGGTGGACGTGGTCGTCATCGGTGGTGGCGCCACCGGGGCTGGCGTGCTGCGCGATCTCGCCATGCGGGGCATCCAGGCCCTGCTCGTGGAGCGCGGCGACTTCACCTCCGGCACCAGCGGGCGGTATCACGGACTGCTTCACTCCGGCGCCCGCTACGTGGAGAGCGACCCGATCTCCGCGCGCCACTGCATCGAGGAGAACGCGGTCCTGCGTCGGATCGCGCCGGCGACGATCGAGCCAACCGGCGGCTACTTCGTCGCCACGCCCGACGATCCGGACGACTACCTGGAGCGATTCCCCGCGGCCTGCGCGGCCGCCGGCATCGAGGCAGAGCCGATGCCGATTGACGCGCTCTTCCGGGCCGAGCCCCTTCTGAATCGCGAGATCCGCGCGGCGTACCGCGTGCCCGACGCCTCGCTCGAGCCGTGGGAGCTGGTCGACGCAAACCTGGCCAGCGCCCGCGAGCAAGGCGCCGAGGCTCGGCGCTACCAGGCCGTCATCGGCTTCGAGCGCTCGACCGATGGTGCGGTCACCGCGGTCCGGGTCAGGGACGAGCGGAGCGGCGAGGAGGCGACGATCGCCTGCCGTGCCGTCGTCTCGGCATCGGGCGCGTGGGCCGGCAAGGTGGCTGCGCTCGCCGGCGCGACGCTCGAGATGAGCCCCGGCAAGGGTTCGATGCTCATCCTCAACCGCCGTCTGACGACGGCGGTCGTCAATCGGCTGGCGCCGCCGGGCGACGGGGACATCCTCGTGCCGGTGCATACCGTCTGCATCCTCGGCACCACCGACATCACCGTGCCCGACCCCGACGACGCGCACGTCACCCGCGACGAGGTCGACGCGCTCCTGGTCGAGGGCGAGCGACTGGTCCCCGGCATCAGCGGCGCGCGGGTGCTGCGCGCCTACGCCGGCTCGCGGCCGCTCTACGACGCGTCCGACATGGGCGAGCCGCACGTCGACGAGTCGCGCGAGATCAGCCGCGCCCACCACGTCATCGATCACGGACGGCGTGACGGGGTGGGCGGCTTCTGGAGCATCGTGGGCGGCAAGCTCACGACCTACCGCCTCATGGCGCGCGACACCGTCGACGCGGTGGCGGCCTCGCTCGGCGTCGACGCCGAGTGCCGGACTGCGGACGAGCCGCTGCCGTCGCCGGCGACCGGCACGCCCTACTGGCTCGGCGATCGGCTCGCCGCACTCGAGGCCGAGGGCGGCGGCAATGCCGAGCTGATCTGCGAGTGCGAGCTCGTCACGCAGCGACGCCTGGAGCGCGCTCTCGACGAGCGCGGCGACTCGTCGCTCGACGACCTGCGACGCACGACCCGCCTCGGCATGGGGCCTTGCCAGGGTGCGTTCTGCATGCCGCGCGCGGCGGCCGTGCTCGACGCCCGCCGGCCGGGCGCCGCGAACGCGCCGCTGCGAGGCTTCATGGCGGAGCGCTTCCGCGGCACGCGCTCGATCGCCTGGGGCGACCAGCTGGCCGAGCTGTGGCTGACAGCCGGCATTTTCCGCGGCACCCTGGCGGTCGGCGACCTGGCCGATGCACCGGCCCAGACGCCCGAGGTCGAGCGTGCCGCGAGCTGACGTCGTGATCATCGGTGCCGGTCTGGCCGGCCTGTCGTGCGCGGCCGAGCTCGCCGAGCGAGGCGCACGCGTGTACCTCGTCGCCAAGGGGATGGCGACCACCCACTGGACGCACGGCGGGCTCGACGTGGCGGCGCCGCCCGGCGCGCGAACCGCCAGCGACGGCATCCGGCTCCTTGCGGCGACGCACGATCACCCATTTCGGATCCTGGAATCCGATGCGTCGGCCGCGGTGGCTGCCCACCTGGGCCGCATGGCGTCCGAGGGGCTCGAGCACGCAGGGTCGCTTGACGACCCGCTCGGTCAGATGCCCACCTCGATCGGGTCGCTGCGGCCCGCCGCGATCGTGCCGTCGGCGCAGGCGGCCGCGCTCGCGCCATGGGACGACGACGGCCTGGTCCTCGTTGGCTTCAGGCGCTATCGCGACGCCTGGGCGTCGTACGCGGCACGCAACCTCGAGAACGCTCGGTGGCCGGGGGGGCCGTCAGCCATCCGTGCGGTCGAGGTGGAGCTCCCGGATCTGGCCCGGCTCTACAACATCTCCCCGCAGGTCCTGGCACGCCTGTTCGAGGACTCGGCATGGCGATCTCGAGCGCTGTCGGCCATCGCCGATGCGCTCCCCGCAGGCGCCTGGCGGATCGGCCTGCCGGCCGTCCTCGGGCGGGACGCCCACGCCGAGGTCCACGCCGATGCAGAGCGCCGGCTGGGTTGCCGGGTGTTCGAGATGGCGAGCCTGCCGCCATCGGTGCCCGGCATTCGCCTGTTCGAGGCCCTCCGTCGACGGATCCTCAGCAGCGCCGGGCGCATCCAGATCGGCTTCGATGTCGTCGAGGTCGAGCGCAGCGGCGCGCGTGTGACAGCCATCCACACCGAGGCGGCCTCCCGCACGCTTCGGATCGCCGCCGACGCCTTCGTGCTTGCCACCGGCGGCCTCGCCGGCGCCGGCATCCGGGCGAGCCACGACGGAACGCTCACTGAGCGCGTCTTCGGCCTGCCGGTGGCCGCCCCGCCGCGCGGGGGGTGGTTCAGCGACGACCCGCTGTTGCCTCACCCGCTCGAGGCGGCGGGGATCGAGGTCGACGCCACGCTCGCGCCTGCCGAGCTGGAGAACGTGCGCGTCGTCGGCTCCGCCCTGGCCGGCATGCACTATCTGGATGAACGCTGCGGCGACGGGGTGGCTGTGGCCAGCGCTCACCGCGCGGCCCAGTCGCTGTTGGCGACGAGGACGGTGGCCGCATGACCTTCCACGACGCCGCCGCGCGGGAGTTTCCGCCGTTCAGCACCGATCTGTGCATCAAGTGCAACGTGTGCACGACCGTCTGCCCGGTCGCCCGCGTGACCGATGACTTCCCCGGCCCGAAGTACGTCGGTCCACAGGCCCAGCGCTTCCGTGGCCCCGGCGTCGGCCTGGACGCCCCTGATCACAGCGTCGACCTCTGCTCCGGCTGCGGCATCTGCACCCGCGCCTGCCCGGCCGGCGTGCTCATCGCCGAGACGAACAACCGGGCGCGCGCCGCCATCGTGAAGGAGCGCGGATCGAGCCTCCGCAATCGGCTCATCAGCGACACCGACCTGATCGCCCGCTTCGGAGTGCCGCTGGCGCCGCTGGCCAACATCGGCCTCAATAACGGCATGGCCAGATGGATGGGGGAGAAGCTGCTCGGCGTCCATCGGCGAGGTCCGTTGACCACCTTCGCGCGCCGCACCTTCGGCTCGTGGTGGAAGCGTCGCGGCGGCGCCACGTCGCTGCCGGCCACGCCGGACCCATCACGCACGGTCGTCTACTTCCATGGCTGCGCGGTCAACGCCTTCGAGCCCGATCTCGGCCGCGACGCGGTGGAGATCCTGGAGCGCAACGGGTTCACCGTCATCGTGCCGCGCCAGGAGTGCTGTGGGCTGCCCTTCATCTCGAACGGGTTGTATGAGCAGGCGCGCAACAAGGCACGCCGCAACCTGTCGTCGCTCGCCCAGTTCGCCCGTGCCGGCTACCGGATCGTGGGCACCTCGACCTCCTGCACCCACGCGCTGAAGGCCGAATACCGCGAGATGCTCGACTTCTCCGACGGCGATGCGACCGCGGTGGCCGATGCGACCTGGGACATCTGCGAGCTGCTGCTCGATCTCCACGACCGAGGCGAGCTGGATGTCGGCTTTGCGCCGATGGTGGAGCCGCTGCCGTACCACCCTCCCTGCCAGCTCAAGTCGCATGGGATCGGGACGCCGGCGATGGACCTCTTTTCGCTGGTGCCCGGCCTGCGGGCGGTGGACTCCGACCACGACTGTTGCGGCGCCGCCGGCACCTACGGGCTGAAGGTCGAGCGCTGGCAGATCGCCTATGACATCGGCGCGCCGCTGTTCGACAAGGTGCGGGCCTCGGGCGCCGCGCGTGCCGCCTGCGACTCGGAGACCTGCCGATGGCAGATCTAGCAGTCCAGCGGCGTGCGCACCGTCCACCCCATCACCATCCTGGCCGAGTCCTACCGCCGCGCCGATGCTGCGGTCGAGGAGCCCTGGCGCCGTATCGTGTAGGACTGCGGACAATCAGCGAGAAGGAGGCCAGCCCCTTGCCAGACAGCAGCGCCGCGTTCGTCGGTTCCATCCCCGCCAACTACGATCGCCACCTCGGACCACTCCTCTTCCACCAGTACGCCGACGATCTCGTCGAGCGGCTCGTCGTCAGGCCCGGCATGCGCGTGCTCGAGACGGCGTGCGGCACAGGGATCGTCACCCGGCGCCTGGTCAAGCACCTCGGTCCCGATGCCGCGCTGGTGGCGACCGATCTCAACCAGGCAATGATCGACCACGCCCGTACGCAGGTGGCGCCGAACTCGATGATCGAATGGATCGCGGCCGACGCGACGAGCCTGCCCTTCGGAGACCGATCGTTCGACGCGGTCGTGTGCCAGTTCGGGCTGATGTTCTACCCGGACAAGGCCGCCGGCGTCGCCGAGGCGTTTCGCGTCCTCACGCCGGGCGGGGTCCATCTCTTCAACGTCTGGTATGCCATCGAGCACAACGAGGTCGCTCGAATCGCGGACGAGACCGTGACCGCCTTCTTTCCGGATGACCCGCCGCGCTTCTACGCGGTTCCTTATGGGTTCTACGACCGCAACCTGATCCGCTCGCTCCTGATCGACGCCGGCTTCGAGCGCGTCGATCTCGACGTCGTCGACAAGGTGGGCGTCAGCCCGTCCGCGGCAGATGCGGCGACCGGGTACATCGAGGGAAACCCGATGCTGAATGAAATCCTGAACCGACGTCCGGAGGCGCTCGCGGAGATCAAGGCGACGCTCGCACACAACATCGCCACGCGCCTGGGCGATCACCCGGTCCGCTCGCCGCTCCGCGCGATCGTGGTGACGGCGCACCGCTCTGTCTGAGGCCTCACCCCATCACTTGATGAGCTTGCGCTCCATCTGGCGCATGGCGATCCACATGCAGATGGCGAAGAATGCCACCAGGTAGGCGAGGTCCCACACCTGCGCGGTGCCGACGTTGCCGGTCGAGAGCCCGCGGATCAGGCTGATGGCGTGGTAGAGCGGCGTGGCCTGCATGAAGACCTGGATCGGCAGTGGGTAGATGCTGATGGGGAAGAATGTGCCGCTGAACAGGAACATCGGCATCACGACGAGCCCCATCGGCACGTCGAAGTCGTTCACCGTGCGCAGGTACGAGGTCCCCGCCAGGCCGGCGGCGGCGAAGGCGGCCGCGACCAGCAGTGCCGCGGGCACCATCAACAACCCCCACGGTGAAAGGATCAGGCCGGCGAACAGCATGATCACGAACATCGCGATCGCGTACAGCGCGGCGCGCATGAGGGCCCACATCATCTCGCCCAGGGCGATCTCGGTGATGCCCATGGGCGTCGCGAGGACGCCCTCGTAGGTCTTGGCGTAGTTGAGCTTGAAGAAGACGTTGAAGATTGTCTCGAACACCGCGCCGTTCATGGCCGCCGTGGCCAGCAGCGCCGGGGCCACGAAGGCGGCGTAGGCCACGACGCGGCCGTCAGTGAGGGGGACCTCCTGGATGATGGCGCCCAGGCCCAGGCCGATGCCGAGCAGGTAGAAGATCGGCTCGAAGACGCCACTCAGGATGATGATCCATTGGTGGCGGTAGACCATGATGTTGCGCTCGACCAGGCGCCGCGCGCGCCAGATGCGCTGCCATGCGGTCGCGAGTGCGCCGGGAGCAGCGGCCGGCTGGGTCAGCGTCGTCATCGGTCTCAGCCGGCCATTCGCTTCGTGAGGTTGCGCTCGGCGAACCAGGCACCGATGCCGAACATCACCAGCAGGTACGCGAGGTGGAGTGGCGCGGTGAGCGGGTCGAGCTGGTCCAGGATGGCGCCGCGGATGAGTTCGACGCCGTGAAAGAGCGGCGTGGCCCACGCGATGGCCCTCGCGGCGTCCGGCAATTGGGTCAGCGGGAAGAAGGTGCCGCTGAACAGGAAGAGCGGGTTGATGACGAAGCGGAAGATGGCGCTGAAGCCGACGTCATTGCGCTGCGTGGCGGTGAAGGCGATGAGGCACGCGCTGAAGGCGACGCCGACGAGGACGGCGACCGGGATGGCGAGGATGGCGATGGGCGAGCGCGGGATGCCGAAGAGGGTCAGGACGATCAGGAAGATGGTCGCCAGCGTGCCGATGCGAAACGCCCCCCACGCCAGCTCGCAGCCCACGATGCTTCGGATCCCCACCGGGGTCGAGAGCATGGCCTCGTAGTTTCGGCCCCACATGATCTTGTTCATGATCGGGTAGGTCGACTCGAAGGTCGCCGTCTGCATGGCCATGGCCGCCAGCAGGCCCGGCCCCAGCCAATCGATGTATGGGACGCCGCCGAACGCCTCAAGGCTGGCCGGCGTCAGCAATGCACCGATGCCGATCCCCATGGCCGTCAGGAACAGCACCGGCTGGAGGAAGCCAAAGGCCAGGGACCGATGCCAGAGGCGCTTGTAGACGAGCCAGTTGCGCTGCCAGACGCGGCCCGATGCGGCGAGGACGGTCATGGCCGCGCCCTATTCGACGAGCGAGCGGCCGGTCAGGCGCAGGAAGACGTCCTCCATGCTCGACCGGCGCACGAGCGCGCTCTCCACCGGGATCTTGCGCAGGTTCACCTGCTCCAGCGTGCGCTCGCCATTCTCGGTGTAGAGCAGATGCCGATCCGGCAGCTCCTCGATCCGATCGGCCAGGCCATCCAGTTGGCCGTTGAGGTTGTCGCGCACCGCATCGGTGAAGCGCAGCTCAAGCACCTCCTTGGTGGAGTGCTGGTCGATCAGCTGTCTGGGCGAGCCTTCCGCCACGATCTTCGCCTTGTCCATGACCACCAGGTGGTCGCACAACTGCTCCGCCTCATCCATGTAGTGGGTGGTGATGATGAGCGTCGCCCCGCGTCGCTTGAGCTGGTAGAGCCGCTCCCACAGGAGGTGCCGTGCCTGCGGATCGAGGCCGGTCGTCGGCTCGTCCAGGATGACCAGCTCCGGGTCGTTGATGAGGGCGCGGGCGATGGTCAGGCGCCGCTTCATGCCTCCGCTGAGTGGTTCCACCTGGTCCTTGGCGCGCTCGTCGAGCTGGACGAACTCGAGCAGCTCATCGGTCCGCTTGTTGGCGACGTCGCGCGGGATGTCGAAGTAGCGCGCATACATCTCCAGGTTCTCGCGCACGGTCAGCTCCGTGTCGAGATTGTCGTTCTGAGGCACCACGCCCAGCTTCGCCTTGATCTGGCGCCCGTGGGTGCGCGGATCCATGCCGATCACGGTCAGCACGCCATCGGTCACCGGGCTGGAGCAGGCGATCATGCGCATGGTGCTTGTCTTACCCGCACCGTTGGGTCCCAGGAAGCCGAAGGCCTTGCCGGGGCGGACGTCGAAGTCCACGCCATCCACGGCGGTGAAGCCGTTGGCGTAGCGCTTGGTCAGGCCGCGGGCATGGACAAGAGACTGCTGCTGGTTCGTCATGGGGTTTCGCATTCTAGACCGATGTGCGCGGGGAAGCGTCAGGCCTGGGTTTGGCACGATCCGCTCGCGCGGCGCCTGCCCCGTGGCGCGCGTCATGATGCTGGGGGGAACGATCCGCATGCGCGGCGCCGGTCAACGGCGCTAACAATGAACGGCAGGCTGCGCCTTCTCTCGCTCGCGACCTCGTTCACGAATTCCACCGTCGGGCGGCGATTTCCGGCGAGATGGCGCACGGCGGAGGTGTCACCGCACTCCCGACGCGCAACAGCCGACCGTCCGCGCTCTCACGCTCTCCGATAGCGCCGCTCAGCGGCGGCTCAGAGCCCCGGCCGGGGCATCAGGTTGGGTTTGCTCATCGCTCACCGATGGCTCAGAGACCCGCGGAAAAGTGCCCGGCCCGATGCCTGCGAATCGTCCAGATTCACATCAGGCGTGGGCCATTGAGCGAGCTGGACCGCCATCGGACGGTCCCGATTCACATGAGGCGTGCATCGGGACGCTTCAACGGGCCAGTGGCGCGCCCATTGGTTACCTCACGTGAATCAGAAGGTTTCGTGGGCGTCACGGGTCAAGGGCCGGCGGCCAGTGAGTCGGCGCGGGGATCGGCGCCACCTTCGTAGGAGCCGTCGGCGCGGCGGCGGATCATTTGTGCCCAGCCCATCATCGGCGTCCTCGGCTCGACCACGGTGACCTCCTGGCCGCGGGCCCCCAGCGCGGCGACGGTCGCGGCATCCACCCCGTCGGACTCGATCTTTACCGGGCCCAACGGCAACCCCGCGCCTTCCGTCTCGACCACCCAGCGGGGCCGATCCACCACGGCCTGCGGATCGAGGCCGTCGTCAACCAGGCCCTGGACGAGCTGGACCATGGTCTGCGGCTGGCCGTCGCCGCCCATCGCGCCGAATGCGACCTCCGCTACGCCGTCGCGCAGGATCATCCCCGGCATTAGCGTATGGAGGGTCCGCGAGCGCGGCGCCAGCACATTCGGATGGGAAGGATCAAGCGAGAAATACGCTCCGCGATTCTGGAGCATGATCCCGGTCGAGCCGCCCATGATCCCCGAGCCGAAGCCCATGAAGTTCGACTCGATCAGGCTCACCATCATGCCGTCGGCATCGGCGGCGCACAGGTAGACCGTGCCTCCTCCGGGCCGATTGGTCGGGAGATACCGATGCGCCCGATCCGGCGACAGCCGTGACGCCAGCCACTCCGCATGCTCAGGCGACAGAAGGACCGATGGATCGGCGAGGCCGCGGTCCGGATCCGCGACGCATCGGTCCCGTTCGCTCCAGGCCACCTTGAGCGCCTCGATCTGCGCGTGAAGGCGATCGGCGGAGAGCGGCGCGCCTATCGGCCAGTCGAGGGCTGAGAGAACGTTCAAGGCCATCAGCGCCGTGATGCCCTGCGAGTTGGGCGGGATGGTCGCGACCTCGACGTCGCGGTAGGGCGTGGAGATTGGCTCGACCCAGTCGCCGTGGTGGTCGGCGATGTCGTCGGCGGTCATCACGCCGCCGGCCGCCTGGATTGCCCGCGCGACCTCGTCACCGATCGGTCCGCCGTAGTAGGCGTCTCGCCCGCCATCGGCGATGGCGCGCAGGGAGGCGGCGAGCAGCGGCTGTCGGAAGGTCTCGCCGGCGCCGGCAGCAGAACCGAACACGGCGCGCGCGCTCTCATCGAAGGACGGCAGCGAGGCCTCAATCGCACGCGTGTTGATGGCGGTCAGCGCGTAGCCCTCCTCGGCGGTCCGGGCCGCAGGCATCAGCGCACCCGCCAGGGAGCCGCGGCCGAATCGGTCCAGCAGTTGGACCCAGGCGTCGACGGCGCCGGGAACGGTGATCGGCAGCGGACCGCGCGTCGGCATCTCGTCGTGGCCGGCTGCGCGGACGGCCTTGATGGTCAGTGCGGCCGGAGACCGGCCGCTGCCGTTGAAGCCGTGGAGCCGCCGCTCGCCCGGATCCCAGACGAGCGCGAAGGCGTCGCCCCCGAGTCCACAGGCGTTGCAGTAGACGACGGCGAGCATCGCATTAGCGGCGACGGCCGCGTCGACCGCAGTTCCACCGGCGCGGAGCGCCTCGACGCCGGCGGCGGTAGCCCCCGGATGCGGGGTGACGACCATGCCGTGGGGCGAGGTGGTGGAAGGCATCGGTCCCGACGGTAGCAGACGGAAACGTGCGCCTTGACAGTAGCAAGATTCGCCGCGATAGTCAGCGCATGAAAGTTGCAGTCGTGGGTGCCACCGGGTTCGTCGGAAGCCATCTCGTGCCGCACCTGGTGAAGTCCGGGCACGAGGTCTTCGGCATCTCGCGCGACGGCCGGCGGCTGGACGGCTGGAGCGACGCCGTCGAGCCCCGCGCGGCCGAAGTGACGAGTGGTGACATGGATGCAGCGCTGGCCGGCTCGGATGCCATCGTCCACCTCGTCGCCATACCCCGCGAGACCCGCGGCCGGAAGTTCGACGAGATCAACGTACGCGGCACGCAGCGGGTGGTCGAGGCTGCGGAACGCATCGGCGTGAAGCGATTCGTGCACCTGTCGGTGCTGGGTGTGGCCGACGACCCGAAGCTTCGCTACCTGTATTCGAAATGGCGCGGCGAGCAGGCCGTTCGAGGCAGCAGCCTGGACTGGGTGGTGCTGCGGCCGTCGCTGATGTTCGGCATCGGCGACGGATTCTTCAACCTCATCAAGACCACCCTGCGCTGGTGGTCGCCCGGCATCGTCGCCATTCCCGGCACCGGAGACGCCCGCTTCCAGCCACTCTCGGTCGACGACCTGGCGATCGGCGTGGAGAAATCATTGACCGATGCGGACCGATCGCGATCGGTCTATGAGCTCGGCGGACCGCAGCACGTCACGTACCGCGAGATCGTGAACGAGGTCATGCGCGTGACCGGCATGAAGCGCCTGAAGGTGCCGATGCCGATCCCGCTCATCAGCGCCCTGACCTCGGTGACCGATAGGCTCCTTCCCATCTTCCCGGTCAGCCACGACCAGATCAGCTCGCTCCAGCGGCCGAACTACACCGATCCTGACGCCTTCGAGCGAACCTTCGGCGTGACCCCGCGGCGCATGGACCTCTCGTACCTCGCCTGAGTGCGGATGCGTGGCCGCAGGCGCAGCGGACGGAGATGAAGACTACGAGGAGGCGAGCATGCGGCTGTAGCGCAACTCCACGGGGTGGACGCCGCCGAAGTCGTCGACCTGCGTCGCGCCGTCCGGCGCCCAGCCCAGGCGCTCGTAGAAGGCGCGGCCTTCGCGGTTCTCCTCGAAGGCCCAGAGGGTGAGCTCGCGCACGTCGGTAGAAGCCCAGAACGCGTCCACCGCGGCCATGAGCGCGCGACCGATGCCCTGCCGCCAGACGGCCGGATCGACGTACACGGTGTACACCTCGGCCCGGCCTTCGGATGACAGGTCGTCATCTCGGACGAGGCCCGTGTGGGCGAAGCCGCGGACCGCATCGGTCTCGTCAAGCGCGACGAAGGTGGGCGCTTCCGCATGCGCAGCCTGACCGATGCGGGTGCGCCATTGAGCCATCCGCGCCGCGCCATCGAGCGCTGCCAGGAAGTCCGCGGTTAGAAAGTGCGCGTAGGCCTGCCGCCAGGCCGCGATCTGGATGCGGCCGATTGCCTCGGCGTCGGCGGCTTGCGCCAGACGGATGCGGGTCATTCGCCCCAGGTGTCTCCGGGCTCCAGGGCGACGACCTCGGCCGAGGTGTGATCGCGGAGCTCTTCGGGCGTGCCCGCCAGCGCCGGGAAGGTGCCGTAGTGGACGGGGATGACCATGGAGGCGCCGATGAGGTCGAGTGCCATGCCGGCGCCGCGCGGCCCCATGGTGTAGTGGCCGCCGATGGGCAGCACCGCGATCTCCGGGTGGTGTCGCTCGCGGACGAAGTTCATGTCGCCGAAGACGTCCGTGTCGCCGGAGTGGTACACCGTCGTGCCATCCTCGAACTCGATGACCCAGCCCCAGGACCCGAGCTCGCGTGTCACCTGGCCGCCATCCTGGTTCAGGGTCGCGCCTCCGCTGTGGTCGGCGTGGACCATCGTGAAGCCGATGCCGGCGGCCTCGAACGTGCCGCCGGTGTTCATGCCGATCGCCTCGATGCCGCGCCCGGCAAGGTAGACGCTCATCTCGTGGCCGCAGACCACCGCTCCGCCGTCGGCCTTTGCGAGGTCGATCACGTCGGAGAGGTCCTCGCCAACATGATCGAAGTGGCCATGCGTGGGCGCCACGACGCTCACCTTCTCGGCGGTGCGGTAGGCGTCGGCGTAGTTGGGAGCGCCGGTCCATCGGTCCACCCAGATCCAGGCGTCGTTCGGCGATCGGTAGAGCACGCCGCCGTGTCCCAGCCGGGTGATGCGCAGGTTCGCCATCAGTTCCTCCTGTGGTTGGTTGCCGATCGTAGTCGCAGGACCGATGCCGGGCCGGGGATGTGCAACGATTGGGCCGCTCTCGAAGTCAGAGATCAGATGTCAACACGTGATGACAGCGGCGTGGGCCGTGCGCGGGTTCCGATCCTCGTCGGCCTGGTCGGTGCATTCGTCCTCATGGGCGTGGCCGTCTTCGTCGCGACCCTCGGCAGCGGGCAGAATTCGGTAACGCCCAGCTCGTCGATCGCCGTGACCGAACGTCCATCCCGCGCTGCCACGTCGAGCACTGCGGCGCCATCGGCGTCTCCCGCCGTCTGCGCGACGGTTCGACATCCCGAGCCGGCGCCCGACGAAGTGTTGGTTTCGTTCGGATGCGAGTCGGTTCCCACCGAGCTCCGATCCGTCATCCGGCTGGTCGAGGATGGGGCCGGCCCTGCGGAGCGAATCACGGCCGCCTTCGATGCCCTCTTCGACGGACCCCGGCCCGACGAGCGTCGCCGGGGATATACGCTGATGTTTGCCGACGAATGGGCAGATCTCGCCTTCAGCGTCGAGGTGTTGCCCGACGGTCTGGCGCTGGTCGACTTCGACGAGGCAATCCTGGGTTTCGGACCCCCGAACACCAGCGCTCAGCTTCACGGTTTGAGCGAGACCATGCGGGCGACCGGACTTCAGTTTCCCGAGGTGACAGCGATCGAGCTGCGGGTTCGAGGCAGCTGCGGCGCCATCACCATCTGGCTGGGGGAAGTCGCTGACTGCCTGCACTTTGCGGAGCCGATCGGCGCAGTGGCCGACTGCCCTGTCGTCGAGCCGGCCAGCCTGCCGAATGGGGCACCGCTCACCGCCACGCGGGCGTACCGAGATCTCGGCGGCCTGCTGAGCTGGGGAGTCGGGCAGAACGCTGTCACGCTGCGGGTGAGCCATCGTTCGAGCATCGGCATAGAGGTGTTCGCCGAGTCGGAAGACGCCGTGGGCATGTCGATTGGCCCGCGCGATGTCTGGGCGTTCTCGGCCGGTCGGGAAATCGAGCCAGGCATTACCCGGCCGATGATCGCCTGGGATGACGGAGAAGGCTGCGTCTACGCGGCGTACTTTGGGCCTGAGGCCACCCTCAATGACCTGGAGCGTGGAGCCTCGCTGTTCGTCGGGGTAAACCCCGATCGTCCGACCGTCCATGGATATTGGTTGTTCCGCGACGGTCACCCGGAAGCAACCGCCGCTGCATTGTTCTTCGACACATTCAGCTTCGCAGGCAGGTCACCGTGCGTCGTGTCGATAGCCGAAGTCGTGCAGGCCGACGTCGGCGACCTTTCGATCAACGTCATAGGAGCTTGGGAGATGGCCTGTACGGACGGCGTCGATGCGGATGAGGCGGCGTTCGTGGAGGCGTTGGCCAGCGTCACGGCGGGAAACTTCGACGCCGATGAACTCATCCTGAGCGGCCCCGACGTCGAGCTGCGGTTCGGTCGTTGAGAAGGTCAGCTCGCGGACCGGTCAGCCGGGATTGAGGAGGCGGCCGGCCTCGGCGATGCGGCGCAGCCAGGGCAGCTCGCGGCCGAGCGTCGTCTCGGGACCGTGGCCCGGGAGGACGCGGACGGTC
>JBDSGF010000098.1:0-4899 GCA_039919135.1 Candidatus Limnocylindria bacterium
GGCGGTGAGCGGCGCGGGCCGCATTGGCCTCGATGCCTTCGATGCGGAGCGCGGCACCGACCACCGTGACCGCGCCGCCGACTCGCCGTTCCACGGCCGCATTGCGGATTCCGTGGTTCCGCAGATCGATGTGCTGGACGGCACCGGCTGGTCCGGCGAGGAGAACAAGATTCACGCCGAGCTGCGCAAGATCCTGGAGCTGCCTTCGCTCGACGTGGCCGCGACCACCGTGCGCGTGCCGGTGCACACCGGACACTCGGTCGCCCTTCACATCCGCACCGAGCGGCCAACCACCGTCGCGGAGCTGGAGTCGGCGCTCCGCAGTGCTCCGGGTGTCGAGTACCGCCCGGCCGATGGTTCGGAGCGTCATCCCATGCCGCTGGACATCGAGGGCCGCGACCCCGTGCTGGTCGGCCGCCTGCGTGCCATCCCCGGGCGCGACCGCGGCTTCGCCCTGTGGGTGAGCAGCGACAACCTGCGCAAGGGCGCCGCGCTCAACGCCATCCAATCGGCCGCCGCGGCCGACCCGGAACGCTTCGGGCGTCTGCTTCCGCCGCCACGGTGAGCGACGGCCCGGACCTCTCGCGTCTGCTGGCGGCGCTGGACGAGCATGGCGTGGCGTACGTCGTGGGCGGCTCGGTCGGCGCCATGGCGCACGGTGCGCCCGACGTCACGCCCGTCGACCTGGACGTCATCCCGGCCACCGATCCCGCAAATCTCCAGCGCCTGACCGATGCACTGGCGACGCTGGGAGCCGAAGTGCCGGTCGAGACCGGCGAGTGGCGGACCGATCAAGCGGGCGAGCATATCTGGGTCAAGGACGGCATCGAGCGACCGGCACGCCCGCTCGATCCGCAGGACCCCGAGACATTCGATCATTCGTTCAGTACGTCACTCGGTCGCCTGGACGTAGTGCCTCGGATCGCGGGTTCGTACGCCGACCTGAGGTCGCGCTCTACGCGACTTTCGATCGGAGGACGAGAGGCGTTGACCGCGAATCCTATCGACATCCTTGCCGGCATGACCAGTCCGCGCCGTCCGAAGGATGGCCCGCGAGTGCGGCACCTCCGCGAGGTGGCGTGGCGGGGCGCCGATGGCATCGGCTTCATTGGCTTTCGAACGAATCGGTTCGACGAGATGGTCGGTCTGTTCCGCGACCTCATCGGTCTTTCGGTGCTGCGTGAGGCACCGGGCGCGACCTGGTTCCGGCTCGGCACCGACGCCGAGCTCCACATCTATGCGGACACGGACCCGGACCACGCGTTCTTCACCACTGGCCCGGTCGTCGGCCTGCGAGTGGACGATGTGGATTCCGCGCGCGCGCGGATGGAAGCGGCGGGCTTGGAAATGCTGAACGAGATCGAGCGGACGGAGACGGCTGCCTGGTGCCATTTCCGCGCGCCGGACGGCACGGTGCTCGAGATCATCTCCCGGAGGCGCTTGACCCGTACCGCGGGGCTATCGACCAACGAACGAGGCAACGCGTCGGGCTCGCGCTCTGTTTGACCCGTGGTGCGGGAAATTCGCACCAAATTCGCACCAGAGGTCGGGCTCCTTGGTCGTTAGCCCCGTTGGGCGGGCGGATGCCGATTGGCTCATCGCCTGCTTGGTCATTAGCCCCGTTGGGCGGTCATCACGCGCCCCGCGCTAGACTTGACGACCCGCGCCGCAAAGAGGTTGATGCATGCCGTCCTTCGCCGAGCTGACAAACGAGTTCCTCGACGCCGAGTTCGCCGATTCGCCCGTCCGGGCCAGCGGCCTGGGCCTGACCGAGTATGACGAGCAGCTCGACGACCTTTCGGAAGCGGCGTTCGAGCGGCGCAGCACGACGGACGCGCAGTGGCTCGACGGTTTCCGCAACGTTGAAGCAGCGGCGCTCAGCTTCGACGAGCTGATCGACCGCGATCTGGTGATCAGCATCCTGCGCGGCCGCCAGATCGTGGACGACTTCGAGGTCTGGCGCCGCCAGCCGGACACGTATCTGAACCCCGGCATGGGCGGCATCTTCAGCCTCTTCCTGCACCGATTGCGACCGATGGACGAGCTGGTGAACGCAGCCGTCGCCCGCATGAATCTGATTCCGCGCAACCTGGAGGACGGCAGGCGAAACCTGCGGCCGAAGATGGTGCCCGCCATCTTCCTGGAGCGCGCGGCGAACCAGGCCCGCGCCGGAGCCCGATACGTGCGCGAGATTCTCCCCGCACAGGTCGAGGACGGCGCGCAACGCGCGAGGTTGACCGATGCGGGCGAGGCCGCCGCATCGGCATACGAGGACTACGTCGCCTTTCTGGAGGAGATGCGACCGGATGCGACGGGCGACTACCAGCTGGGCGAGGAGCGCTACTCCGCCCTGCTGAAAGAGAAGGAGCTGCTCGGCTTCGGCGCTCGGGAGCTGCGCGAGAAGGGCCAGAGAGCCTATGACGAGCTGGCGCATGATCTGACCCGATGCGCCCGCGAGCTGCGGGGCACGGACGACTGGAAGCAGGTGCTCGACGAGCTCAACGAGGACCACCCCCGCACGCCGGAGGAGATGCGCATCGGCTACGAGGAGTGGACGGAGCGCGCACGCGTCTACCTGCGCGAGCACAGGCTGGTGTCATTCCCCGAAGGCGAGGAGTGCGCCGTCGTGCCCTCGCCGCCCTTCCAGCGCCCCGTCCTGGCGGTGGCGTCGTACATGTCGCCTCCGCCGTTCAGCGACAAGATGCTGGGCCACTTCTTCGTGCCATATCCGCCGGACGGCGCGTCCGAGGATGAGATCCAGAAGCGCCTGGCCTCGAATTCCTACCCCGGCATCCCGACCACCGCCGTGCACGAGGCCTACCCCGGTCACCACTGGCACCTGGTGATGTCGAAGGCCAACCCGTCCCGGCTGCGCCAGGTGTATCGCACGCCGTACTTCAGCGAGGGCTGGGCGCTCTACGCCGAACGGATGATGCGGGAGCAGGGCTTCTTCACCGATCTGCGCCACGAGATGAACCAGTACGAGGCCACCATCTTCCGCGCGGCGCGGATCGTGGTCGACACCAGCCTGCACATGGGCGAGATGACCTGGGACGAGGCGGTCACGTTCATGACCACCAAGACTGGCCTGACGGAGCCGACTGCCAAGGCGGAGGTCACCCGCTACTGCGCCTGGCCGACGCAAGCATCGTCCTACCTCACGGGCTGCCTGGAGATCGTCCGAATCCGGGAGGCCTTCTTCGCGAAGCACGGCTCATCAGACACCGATGCGCTGCGCGCCTTCCACGACGGCATCACGTCCTCGGGCGGCCTGCCGATCGCCCTCGCCGAGCGCGCGGTGCTCGCCACCGCCTGAAATCTCACTTTGGTTACCCGAGAAAAAGGCCGACCAGGGCACGAGCCGCGGCCGGGAGTTCGCATGCGCTTGAGGCGCTCCGCGAGTGAATTGTGCCGCCACAGCACGCATCGGCCATCGAACCGCCCGAATTGGACCGTTGGGCCGCCTTGTCCGGCCGATTCATGCTCTGCCGGCATATCGCCGCCACCGAGCGGTCGAGATCGGCCGTGGGGGACCCGTTGGTTGGCCGATGCGTGCCGGGCCGGCACAATCCCGGCCAGGCGTCGGTCGTCTCGGCTGACGACCAAGTCCCCTGGCTCGTTGGCTCGGTCCTACAACCCGAGTCGATCGGTGACCTCGAAGAAATCGTAGAAGTGGTAGAGGTCCTCGTGCGCCCACGTGCGGTCGGGGAGTAGGGGAAGATCGGTCCCGAAGCGGGCGTTGAAGATGATGCGGAAGGCGTTGACGGGGGTGATGGCGTCGTGGAAGCCCTCGGCCTCGAGATCGGCTCCCGGCACGCGCATGGCGAACAGGATGCCCAGCTTCTCCTCGAGTTCCGCGTCGGTCGCGTCGCGCCAGTCGAAGCGCCATTCGTCGGCCCGATAGCGCGCCGGGAAGGGGCCTTCATCGCCCTGGAGCATGATCACGGCATCCTCGGACTCGGCCAGGATCCGGTCGACGAGCGCAAGCATCCGAGAGTTCGCGTACGAAAGCTGGCGCCGATAGCTCTCCGGCTGGCCCAGCTCCGCCACCTGCTCGCGGCCGGTGAATGATCCATCGGCGTTGAAGACGTACGGGGAGTGCGGCAGCAGGAGGTGCCCGAAGACGTACTTCGGCCCCGGCGTCGTCGCGATCTCGTCCAGGCGGTCCAGCCCGTAGAGGGTGTGCGCTCGGAGGACGCGCCAGTCCCACGGATCGGTCGGCGCGGACTCGGGCTCAGTGAAGGCGCGCAGCAGCGTGGTCTGCGCGAGCACGGTCGAGAACTCGTCCTGGCCCTCGTAATGGAAGGTCCGGTCGGCATCCACGTTCGTGGCCGACGGCGTCCACCAGTTCCCGACATGGACATAACGATACCCGAGCTCCTTGAGGGCGGTCGGAACCACGAGGTGTTCGCGCAGCACGCGATGGATCGGCTCGCGGTCCTTGCCCTCGGTCGCCTCGTCCTTCAATGCATCGGTGTCGAGCAGGTCCATGTTGAGCGAGCTCGCGAGCGACAGCGGCGTCTTGATGTAGTTGCTGTGCGCCTCACGCGCCACGTCGAAGCCGCGGTCCTCGAGCGCCGTGAGGAACGGCTCGTTGTCGAAGTCGTAGGTCTCCTCGAGCGCCGTCGATCCGGCGTAGCGGTCGAGGATGATGTAGTACACGTCGGGCAGATCGCCGGGATCGGGCGGGGTGAGCTGGAACTCGGAGAGCTCCGCATTGTCGGTGGCGTCCACGGCGCCGAATGTCACCATGCTGCCGGCCACGGCCCAGACGTTGAGCAGCAGGGCCAGGGTCGCCACGAGGTTGAGCCCGCGCGTCACCGGGCGGGTGAAGCGCCCGGCCTTCCAGGCAGCCACCAGTCCGATGAGAATGACGAGCGCCCAGGCACCGATGAGCGG
>JBDSGF010000099.1:0-7087 GCA_039919135.1 Candidatus Limnocylindria bacterium
TGCGGGCGTCGCCGATCGGGTCGAGCTTCGGTT
Source organism: Candidatus Limnocylindria bacterium (assembly GCA_039919135.1). Taxonomy (GTDB): domain Bacteria; phylum Chloroflexota; class Limnocylindria; order QHBO01; family QHBO01; genus JACDBZ01. Next base: position 34 of record JBDSGF010000099.1, read on the forward strand.
GGCGCCCGCCACGAAGACCCTGGTGACGCTGGAGGACGACAGCTTCGATCTGGCCTTCATCGATGCCGACAAGAGCGGCTACGACGCCTATTACGAGGGCTGCCTGCGCGTCGTGCGCTCCGGTGGGCTGATCCTGATCGACAACGTGCTGTGGAGTGGAAAGGTCGCCGACCCGTCGGTCGACGATGACGACGTGCGATCAATCCGCGCCCTGAACGAGAAGATCGCGACCGATGAGCGCGTCGACCACGCGCTCCTGCCGCTGGCCGACGGCCTGACCATGGCCCGGGTGCGATAGGCGGCGGATGTCGCTGGAGACCCCGACCCCCGGCGAGCCGTCGCGCGCCGAGATGGCCGCCGCCGCGCCAAGGCGGCCGTCACTTTGGCGGCACCGTGACTTCGTCAAGCTGTGGTCAGCGCAAACGATCAGCCAGTTCGGCGACGAGGTCACCGGCCTCGCGCTGCCCCTGGTGGCCATCATCACTCTGGGTGCCACGCCGCTCGAGATCGGCATTCTGGGCACCTTTCAGTTCCTGCCCTTCATCCTGCTCACCATCCCGGCCGGCGTCTGGGTCGACCGCATGCGTCGAAAGCCAATCCTCATCGGCGCCGACATCGGCCGCGCGCTTCTCCTGACCTCCATCCCGGTCGCCTTCATCGGCGGCTGGCTTTCCATCCCGCAGCTCTACATCGTCGGCTTCGCGGTCGGCTGCCTGGAGGTCTTCTTCGACGTTGCGTACCAGTCGTACCTCCCCGCGGTGGTCGAGCGTGACCAGCTCACCGAAGGCAACGCCAAGCTGGAGCTGTCGAGTTCGGTCTCGTCGGTCATCGGTCCTGGCGTAGCCGGATTCCTGGTGGAGCTGGTGCGGGCGCCGTTCGCCATCCTGTTTGACGCCCTCTCGTACCTGGGTGCGGTGGTGATGCTGCTCTTCATCCGCCGTCCCGAGGTGCCGCCCGCCCCGCATGACGCGGCGACCGGGCCGCGCCCGTCCATGCGCACCGAGGCGGTCGAAGGCCTGCGCTACGTGCTGGGCCATCGGTACCTGCGCAACATCGCGGCCTGCACGGGCACGCTCAACCTGTTTGGCAACATCGGCGGCGTGATCCTGCTCATCTACATCATCAACGAGCTCGGCATCACGGCGGGGACCGTCGGCATCATCTTCGCCATTGCCAACTTGGGAGTGCTGCTCGGGGCGCTGACCGCGGAGCGGCTGGCACGCTGGATCGGCATAGGTCCCACCATCGTGTGGAGCGCCTTCATCTCGGGCTTTGCCCTGATCCCGGTCGCCATCGCGCCGCGGGAGGCGCCGGTGCCCTACCTCGTCGCCTCGGGCATCATCGGTGCGGCGACGGCGGTGATCTACAACGTCAACCAGGTGAGCCTGCGGCAGGCAATCACGCCGGAGCGCATGCTGGGCCGCATGAACGCGACCATGCGCTTCATCGTGTGGGGCACCATCCCCATCGGCTCCATTGCCGGCGGTCTCCTCGGCGGGCTCATCGGCCTCCAGGCGACCATCTGGGTGGGCGCCATCGGCTCATTCCTCGGATTCCTGCCCGTCTTCTTCTCGCAGGTTCGGACGCTCCAGCGCATCCCGGAGTCGTCTTGACCCTCCAGGCACCGATGCGCTGCTCGACGCTGGCCGAGCAGTTGGATGAGCCGATGATCGGCTCGGTTGACCATCGGCTGCGCTGGCTGCTGGTGGAGGATCGCAGCGCCTGGGGTCGGGATGCGGTTCAAGACCTGTTCGGGCCCGACGTCGTTGCCCGCGCGAAGGAGCTGCGGCTGCGAATCCTGCTGGTGCGGCGCCAGGAGGGCGACCCCGCGGCCGATGCGATCCGTCGCGCCATCCTGGTCGACACGGTCAGCGGTGCGATGGCCATCCGCACCATCACCGATCCGGCCGAGCTGTCAGTCGAGAGGGCCGCGACCTTGCCAGTTGCGGAGTTCGGCGCACCCATGTCGGATCCGATGTTCCTCGTCTGCACGAACGGCAAGCGCGACGCGTGTTGCGCGCTCCGTGGCCGGGCGCTGATCGGCGCACTGGGGGTTGACCACGCTGAGCGGGTGTGGGAGTGCACGCACCTCGGCGGCCATAGGTTCGCGGCCAACCTCGTCTGCCTGCCGCACGGGATTGTGTACGGGCATGTGGATGCGGATGACGGCCCGCGCCTTGCCGATGCCTACCTTGACGGCCGCCTGGACCCCTTGCTGTTGCGCGGACGATCCGCCTGGCCCGCGCCGGCCCAGGTGGCGGAACAGGCGTTGCGAGGATTCCTGGGCCTGGATGGGATAGAAGATCTGACCCTGTTGGAGGCCGATATCGACGGCTCGCGCGCCGATGTCACGCTCGCCACGCTTGACGGCGTGGCGCATCGCGTTGAGCTGCGTGCCTTCCGCTCCACTCCGCCGCGCCCGATCAGCTGCCGCGCGGACGAGCTGGAGGAGCCGCTCCATTGGCAGGTCGTCGAGGTCGTTTGACCCGTTCCACGGGGCTATCGGCCAACGAACGCGACCTCAGACGCATTTCACCCGTGACGCGGGTCAGATCGCGACGGAGCCCTACCATTCCGGCGTCTCGATGGTTGTTAGCCCCGTGGCGCGGGTCAGATCGTCACGGAGCCCCACGACTTCGGCTGCTCGATGGTCATTAGCCCCGCCGGGCGAGCCGCATGCCGGTTTGCGCGTCTTCCGTGCGGCAGCTCGGCGTGCTTCACCTGGTACATCGCCCCCTGACCCGCCGTGCTAGGGTCAGGCCGATGCCCGGGCCATTGCGTCGATGCCTGCCGCTGCTTGCTCTCCTCATGTCGGGCTGCACCTCGCTTGGCGTGCCGTCCGTGACCGGGATCCCGTCGCTTGCCGCCGCAACGGCGCCACCGACGCCGGCCGTGACGGTCGCTCCCACCGCGAGCCCCTCCCCGACGCCGACGCCCGCGCCAACCGCGACGCCGGATCCGAGCCTCATGGAACTCGAAGCCACCAGTTGTCCCGGAGGCGTCGTGCTCGACTGGTCGGCCAGCACGCATCCCGATTTTCACCACTACATCGCGCTGCGCAGTCCGAACGCTGAGATCGCACCCGCATACCCGCCCATCGCGCCGGCCGTCGACTGGGGCGACACGTACGAGACCGATCCTTTCGTGACCTCCGCCGTCGACGCCAGCATCCTTCCGGGGCCGACAAGCTGGAACTACCGCGTCATTGCGTACGACGTCGACGGTCGCGTGGTGAGCGCGTCGACGATCCGGTCCGGCCGCATCAGCGAGATCGTCGACCTCGGCGAGCTGACCGTGACCTCGACGCCGGAAGGCAACCGACTGGCGTGGCCGCCGTACGCAGGCTCCCCGACCTGCTTCAGCTTTTACCGGGTCGTGTCAGGAGGCTCGGTGCTGAGCGTCATCTCGGACCAGGACACCGCCAGCCTGGAGACCGATGCGCTCCATCCGGGCACCACGTACCAGCTTGGAGTCCAGGCGGTGCGCGTCACCACGCTGGGCAGCTTCATGGTCGGGCAGACAGACACCATCACCTACACCGCCCCGTAAGGGATCTCCGCCATCTCGATCGGGCGCCGTTCGGCATACGACCGCGTGGCGGCGACGCCGATGCGCAGCGCCTCGAGCCCGTCCCGCGCGGCCGATGCCGGCCGGCGCTCGCCGCGCACGGCGGCCAGAAAGGAGATGAGCTCGGCCCGGTAGGCCACCTCGAAGCGCTCGAGGTAACCGGTCCAGGCATCGTGCGGATCGGTCCAGTCGAGGTGCTGCGCCGGCGTGCGGGGTGACAGTCCCACGCTGAGGTGCGCGTGCTCGGCGACCAGCTCGGCGCGGATGTCGTAGCCGGAGGGGTGCAGCCAGGTGGCCTCCAGCATGGCCAGCGTACCGCCTGACAGGCTCATGCTCACCACCGCCGTCTCGATCCCGCGCGCATCGGCGGGCCGTGTCTCGTCGCGCCGCGTGCCATCCACCGTCAGCGCCAGCACTTCCTGCCCGCTGATCCAGCGCACGAAGTCGAAGTCGTGGACCGATGAGTGCAGGAAGAGCGGGGCGATCTCGCCTGCCGGCCAGGACTCCGGCGGACGGTCGACCACCCGCGGGTCGAAGGCGGTCAGCCGCAGGAGATGGATTCGGCCGGTGGAGCCGTTTGCAACCTGCCGGCGTGCCGCAACGAAACCGGGATCGTGGCGGCGCTGGAAGCCCATCTCGACGTGCGCGCCGGCGGCCTCGACGCGCTGCACCAGCGCGGCCGACGAGGCCATGTCATCGGTCAGGGGCTTCTCACACAGGACGGGCAGACCCCGTCCGAGCGCGGCCTCGACCGCATCGGCGTGAAGGCCGGCCGGCGTGGCGATGACGAGCGCATCGGCCTGGTCGAGCGCCTCGGAATGCGAGACCGCGCGGCCGCCGGCATTCTCCGCGGCCGCCGCCGCGCGCGCCGGATCGGTGTCGACCACCAGCACCTCTGAGACGTCGGGCAGGCCGCCCAGCAGTTGGGCGTGCATGCCGCCTATGCTGCCGGCACCCAAGACGCCGATTCTCATGCGTCCAGGGCAGCCAGCGCCCGGCGCAGCGCCCGACGCCCGATCTCGGCGGCGTCGGCCGGCGGCATCCAGGACGAGTCCTGCTCGACCATCAGCCAGCCGACGTAGCCGATCGATTCGAGCGCCTCGGCCATGCCGCCCAGGTCGAGCGCGCCGTTGCCGAGCTCGGTGAAGACCCGGCCGCGAAGCGCGTCGTTGAAGCCGACGAGATCGCCCGACCGCAGGCGCGACAGCACCGCGAGGTCGACATCCTTAGCGTGGACGTGGGTGATCAGCGACCCGTGGCGGCGGATCGCCTCCACCGGGTCGCCGCCGCCGACCAGGTAGTGGCCGACGTCCAGGCACAGTCCGGCGCCGGTTGCCGGCAGTTGCGCCGCGATGGCGTCCACCTCGTCGGGTGCCTCGATCCAGGTGGCCGCATGCGGGTGAAAGGCGATGCGCACGCCGTCGGGCGCGGCCGTCGCCAGATCTCCGAGGAGCCGTGCCAGGCGGTCGTAGGCGGGGCCGTCCCAGCGTGGCGCACCGGACGAGACCCGCCCGCACCACGGATCGCGTTCCGGCGAGCCGTCGATGGCCACCACCAGCACCTCGCCGCCGGACGCCACGAGGTGATCGAGCGTGGCCCGCGCCACCTCCTCCGCGCCGTCGACCAGTCCGGAGGCATCCGCCTCCAGTGCGCAGTACCACTCCGCCAGGCGCAGCCCGCGCTGCTCCAGCGCGGCACGCAGCTCGTCGCCGGTGGGAAAGCCGCGGCCTTGCTGGCAGCCCTGGTAGCCCAGGCGCGCCAGCTCGTCCAGGATCATGGCGTGCGGCACGGGCGGACCCAGGTCCGGCAGGTCGACGTTGTTCCAGACGATCGGCACGCAGCCGATGGAGACCCTCACCGGTGCTGCTCTTCGGCCCGCCCGGCGGCCTGGTCCGCGTACGCCGGCCGGCCCTCGGGCACCGGCACGTCCCACCAGCCGGTCTTGTCCGGTCCGGCCACGGCCAGGTCGCGATCGACCTTCACGTGCATCAGCGACGGCCCGCCCGATGCCAGCGCGTGCTCCACCGCCGGGTGGACATCTGTCGGCCCATCGGCGATTCGATGTGACGCCGCTGGAGCTCCTGGAGCAGGCCATGGCCGCGCAGGTACGTATGCGGCGAGCCGGTGAAGAGGGCGACGTCCGTGGAATCCACGTACGCCGTGGCCATGCCGACTACCGTGTTCGTGGCTCCCGGACCGACCGAGGTGAAGGCCAGCATCGGCCCGCCGCTTCCAGCAGCCGTGGCCGGGAATGCCGGCCGCGTGGCGAACGCCGTTGCGCACCAGGTGGTCCACCACGATTTCGGCGCCCGTCAGGCGCTGGGCCGGCATGGACCGATTCTATCGGCCGCCGGCCGGACGATTGCTACCATGTGATCGCCCATGCCAGCCTCCCTGACCGATACGCCGCTCGGCCGCACCATTGCCGATACGGCCACCGATATCTGGAACGACAGTTGCGCCCTCGACGAGCTCGAGTACGCCGTCGCATTCGGTGCCGTCGGCGCCACGGCTAACCCGACCATCGTGGTCGACAACTGGAAAAAGGAGCCTGCCCGCTGGATCTCCCGCGTCCGCGAGCTGGCCGGGCAGGAGCCGAGCTTCTCGGAGCGCGAGCTGGCATGGGGGATCGTGGCCGAGATGAGCGTGCGCGCCGCGCCGCTCCTCCTTCCGGCCTTCGAGGCCTCCGGCGGTCGCGCCGGCAGGCTATCGGTCCAGACCGATCCGACCCTCTTCCGCGACCCCCCCGGCATGGTCACGCAAGCCTTCGGCTTCACCGGGCTGGCGCCGAACGTGATCGTGAAGTTCCCTGCCACGGTCGCCGGCCTGGCCGCCATGGAGGAGGCGTCGTACCGTGGCATCAGCGTCAACGCCACCGTTTCGTTCAGCGTTGCCCAGGCGCTGGCTGCTGCGGAAGCCGTGCAGCGCGGGATCGAGCGACGCGAGGCCGAGGGCCTGCCCACGGACGACATGGGCCCGGTGATCACGATCATGATGGGCCGCCTCGAGGATTGGCTGCGCTTCGTTGTCGAGCGCGAGGGCCTGGTTCTGGATCCCGCGGCACTGGCGTGGAGCGGCGTGGCCGTGTTCAAGCGCGCCTACGCGGAGTGGCAGTCACGCGGCTTCCGTGCCCGCTTGCTGGGTGCCGCCATTCGTCACCAGCTGCACTGGTCGGAGCTCATCGGCGGAGATGTCGTGATCACCATGCCCTCGTCGTGGCAGAAGCGCTTCAACGCGTCGTCGGTCGAGGTCCGGCGCCGCATGGGCGAGCCGGTGCCGTACGTGGACGAGCTCTCGCGCGCGCTGCCGGACTTCGTGCGCGCCCACGAGCCGGACGGCCTTTCGGTTGCGGAGTTCGACACCTGGGGTCCGACCGTGCGCACGCTGCGCGCATTCATCGCCTCCTACCACGAGCTGCTGCACCTGGTCTCCGACGCGCTCCTGCCGAATCCCGACCAATGACGCGCCTGGCGCCCGCCGAGCCGGT
>JBDSGF010000100.1:0-10401 GCA_039919135.1 Candidatus Limnocylindria bacterium
CAGCGCCATGGTGGTCATACCGGCCGCCGCCGCCACGCCGAGGACGCCGCTCAGGGTCGGCCGCTGGTCGGGCTCGACGTTGGCGGCAGCGGCGAGGGCGATCGTCACCAGCGCGGCCACCGCCAGCGGAGCGAGGAACCCGAGGGCTCGAACAAGGCTGAGCATTGAAGCAGAGAATGAGGCGACGGGTCCCGATGGGCCATGGGTCGATGGTCCGGCGGCACGCGGCGGCACACACGCGATCGGCGCAAAAACGGCGGTGGTGCGGAACGGTGCAGTACCCCCGCGGTACCTTCGCTGAGGATGCGCGCCCATGGGCCGATGCAGCGCCGCGGCTCGCTATCATGGCCACGTGCGCGTTCAGCACCGAGTCGTCTGATCCGCCCCGTGCGTTTGCCCATCGGCATCCCGCACCGGTCCAGCGGAGAGGCGCTACCCATCTATCAGCCGCACGGCCCGCGCGAGGAGTGCGGCGTGGTCGGCATCTGGTCTCCCGGTGCGCCGGTGGCGCGCCTGGCGTACGTCGGGCTCCATGCCCTTCAGCATCGCGGACAGGAATCGGCCGGCATCGCCGTCAGCGACGGCGCACAGCTCGCCCTTCACAAGCGCCTGGGCCTGGTGAGCGGGGTCTTTGACGAGGAGACGCTGCTGCGGCTGGAGGGCGGTGACGATCCCGCCCGGCCACCGGTTGCGGCCATCGGTCATACGCGGTACAGCACCACCGGCTCGAACACGCTTCCGAACGTCCAGCCCGTCTACGCGCAGACCGATCGCGGCGAGCTCATGCTCGGGCACAACGGCAACCTGACCAATGCGCGCTGGCTCCGCGACGACCTGACCGAGCAGGGCGTCGAGTTCGCCTCCGCGTCCGATACCGAGGTGCTCGCCAAGCTCATCGCGCATGCCCCCGGCCGAAGCTGGGCGCACCGCGTCGACCATGCCTTCCACCGCGCGACCGGGGCGTTCACGTTCACCATGCTCACCGCCGACGCCCTCGTGGCGGCGCGCGATCCGATTGGCTTCCGGCCGTTGGCCCTGGGTCGGCTGCCGAATGGCGGCTGGGCGGTGGCCAGCGAGAGCTGCGCCCTCGACGCCATGGGCGCACGTTTCGTCCGCGACGTTGAGGCCGGCGAGGTGCTCACCATCACGGACAGTGGTGTCGACTCCTTCCGCTCCGCCAAGGCGGGCCCCGAGCGCGAGCGGCTGTGCGTCTTCGAGTTCGTCTACCTGGCCCGGCCGGACAGCGTCATCGAGGGTCGGCTGCTGTACGAGGCGCGCCTGGAAATGGGTCGGGCCCTGGCACGCGAGCACCCGGCCGATGCCGACCTCGTGATCGCCGTCCCCGATTCGGCCATCCCGGCGGCCATCGGCTACGCCGAGGAGGCGGGCCTGCCGTACCGCGAGGGGCTCATCAAGTCGCGCTACGTCGGCCGCACGTTCATCCAGCCCGCGCAGGCCGGCCGCGAGGAGTCGGTGCGCCTGAAGTTCAACCCGCTGCCCGAGCTGCTGCGCAACAAGCGGGTGGTGGTAGTCGACGACTCGATCGTGCGCGGTACGACGACCGGCCCGATCGTGGCCATGTTGCGCCGCGCCGGCGCGGCGCAGGTGCATGTCCGCATCCATTCGCCCCAGATGAAGCACCCGTGCTACATGGGCGTCGACACCGGACGCCGCGACGAGCTCATCGCCGCCACGCATACGACCGACGAGATTCGCCGCGCCATCGGCGCCGATTCGCTCGGCTATCTCTCGAAGGAGGGCATGCTCACCGCGGTCGGCGGCCGCAAGGAGGCTCGCTGCACGGCCTGCTTCGATGGCGTCTACCCGACCGATGTGCCGATGGAGCTCGACAAGCTCGCCCTGGAGCGTCACTGACCGATGGCGCGCACGTACCGTGAGGCCGGCGTGGACGTCGAGGAGGCCGAGCGCGCGGTCGAGCGCATCGCGCGTGCCGCGGGGGCAACCCTGACGCCCGCGGTGCTGGCCGGCGTCGGGGGCTTCGGCGCCCTGTTCCGCTTCGACGCGGAGACGCATCCCGAGCCGGTCCTCGTCAGCAGCACCGACGGCGTGGGCACCAAGCTCAAGGTGGCCGTGGCGTTGGGCCGGCACGACACGATCGGCGTCGACCTCGTCAATGCCTGCCTCAACGACATCGCCACCTCCGGCGCGGACCCGCTCTTCTTCCTCGACTACCTGGCCATTGGCGACCTTCGAGCCGATGTCGTGGAGGAGATCGTGGGGGGCGTGGCGGCCGGCTGCGCGGCGGCCGGTATCCCGCTCATCGGTGGCGAGACGGCGCAGATGCCCGACCTGTACCGCGGCGCGGACTACGACCTCGCCGGCTTCGTGGTCGGGGTCGTGGCGCGCGCCGACCTGATCGACGGCTCGCTCGCGCGCGCGGGCGATGCGCTCATCGGCCTTCCCTCCTCCGGGCTGCACACGAATGGCTACAGCCTGGCCCGGCGCGTCCTGCCGGAGTCGATCTGGTCCGAGCCGATGGGGGAGCGCAGCATTGGTGATGCGCTCCTCGAGCCGCATCGGTCCTATCTGGACGAGATCCGCATCCTGCGGAGTTCCCTGCGCAAGGCGGGCTCCGACATTCACGCCATGGCGCACATCACCGGGGGCGGCTGGGAGGGCAATATCCCGCGTACCCTGCCCGACGGCCTGGGAGTGCAGGTCAACACCGGCTCGTGGCCGGTGCCCGCGATCTTCAGCCTCATTCAGCAGCGCGGCGACATTGCCGATGAGGAGATGATGCGCACCTTCAACGTCGGGATCGGGCTCACCATCGTCGTCGCGGCCAATGCAGTCGAGACGGCACGTGCCGCGCTGCCCGAGGCTCGGCATATTGGCCGGGTGGTGGAGGTGCCGGCAGGGACGCCCCGCGTCGCATTCGCATGAGGCTCGGAGTCCTCGTCTCCGGGCGCGGATCGAACCTGGAGGCGGTCCTGGAGGCCGGGCTCCATGTCGCCCTAGTGATCAGCAACCGGCTCGGTACTCGTGCGCTCGACGTGGCTGCACGGCACGGCGTGCCGGTCCGCGTGCTGTGCCGTGTCGACTTTCCCGACGCCGGGGCGCGTGACCGGGCCATCGGTGAGGCATTGACGGATGCCGACGTGCAATTGGCCGTGCTGGCCGGCTACGACCAACAGCTGCGGCCGCCGTACTTCGCCGCCTTTGGCGGTCGCACCATCAACATCCATCCGAGCCTGCTGCCTCTGCATGGCGGCGCTGGGATGCTGGGGATGGCGGTGCATCGGTCCGTGCTGAAGGCGGGCGATGTTAAGACGGGCGTGTCGATCCATGAGGTGACGCCGGAGCTCGACGCGGGACCGATCCTGGCGCGGGCGCGCGTGCCCGTCCTGGCCGGGGACGACGCCGAGACGCTGGCCGCCCGCGTGCTGGCCGCCGAGCATCGGCTGCTCGTGGCCACGCTTGGAAGGATCGCTGCGGATCGGGTCTGACGCGCCGGTGTATCGGTCCAATCGAGCCCGAGGGCCGGCTCAGGCATGAATAGACCGATGTGTCGGTCCGCTGGTCCGGCTCGGCGGTCGATCGGCGTAGATGACGTGCTGCGCGGCTGCGGGCCGTGAAATCGTCATTCTGGCGCGGGGTGCACGCTGGGCGAGTTCGGCGGCGGAGCACCGCCTGCAAACGGTCCCGGCCCGCGCCGAACGCGGCGACGGCGCGCCAACGGTCCGAATCCGGACTCCACGCTCGCCTCATGTGCATCTGGTGAACGTCTGACGACGATCCGAGGTCAGCGCGTCCAAGGCGTGCGTGCGGCGGGCAACGACGATGGGGCGCGCGCCATCGGCCACCGCTGACCGGCGCTAACTGAGAGCGATGGCATTGCATGCCTGCGGATGCTGGGTCTCCTTCGTCGGTGGCGTCGCTGAGCGGCTGACATCGCAAGTGAGGCCGGCGACGCTTGGTCCGCCTCACCACTGGCGCCGCTGAGCGGTGCAGCAACGTCCCGCGGCCCCGAGGGCTGGGGCCACCCCGGCATGAGCCGTGCTAGGATGGCCGGCGGCGCCTCTCGGCGCGCACATCCCCCGCAGGTGAGGATCACAGGGTTCCATGGACGCGATTCTTGATCCGATTGGGCAGTTCTGGGAAGGGTTCCTGGGCAACCCGATCGTGCAGCTGGCCAGCCAGCTGATCGTGATCTACGTCGTGCTCCTGTGGCTCGGCACCGCGTACTGGGCCTTCCGCGACATGCAGGCCCGCACCGAGAACCCGATCCTGCCGTACTTTGCCGCCGCCCTCATCATCTTCTTCACGCCGCTCCTGTTCATGTTCGCGGTCGTCCTCTACCTCATCGTTCGACCGCGCGAGACGCTGGCCGAGGTCTATGAGCGTTCGCTGGCCGAGGAAAGCCTGCTGGCGGAAGTCGAGAAGAACGAGCTGTGTCCGGTCTGCCGCGACCGGGTTGACTCCGAGTGGCTCGTCTGTCCGAACTGCCGCACGCGACTGCACCGGGTCTGCCCGTCGTGCAACCGCCTCGCCGAGCCCGGGTGGCCGCTGTGCGCCTTCTGCGGGCGTGACTTCGAACGCGGGCCGTCGCGCGCCGCCTCGCGGGCGCGCACGAGGACGGTCGACGAGGAGCCGATCGCGGCCGCCGAGGCCAGCGACTCGGGCGACGCCACGGGCGACGCCACGGCCGAGCACACTCGCCTGCGCGGCGCAACTAACACCTGACGCCCCGCCCGCCCTCCGTGGAACCAGAGTCCTCCGTGGAACCAGAGGGGCAGAGACCGCCCGGCTCGCTGTCGTCAGGCCCGCACCCGACCATCGGCCCGCACACCGTCAGGATGCCTCGCTGGCCGGGGCCGCTGCTGATCATCGGCGGGGCGCTCGTGGCGATCGGGGCCCTGATCGCGGGCTCGCTGGTGCTGAGCGGCCAGATCCAGATGGACCGGTCCATCCTCGCGCCGCTGGCGCTCATCGGCGCATTCGCGTTCGCTGCCGGGCTGGTGTACAGCGCCGTCCGCCAGATCCGGGTGCGGAGCTTCCTGCCACCGGAGCGCTATCGCGGGCCATCGGTGCTCATCCTGTTGGCCCTCGTACTGGTCCTCGCCTCGGTCGCCAATGCGCCCTTCGGCGCCGATGCGGCCGCCCTCATGTTCGGCGAGGGCGAGCTGACACTGCTGGGCGCAACCGTCATCCTCGTCTCGACGGGGCTGGCGCTCCTGCTGGTGAGCTGGCTCTTCGTCCACCGGCCACGAGCACTGGCCGGGCTGCCGTCGCTCCCCGGTCGCGATCCGGCAGGCGCCCTTCGTTCGGGCATTGGCTGGGGAGCCCTGGCATGGCTGGGCTCCACGCTGGTGCTCCTTGCCGTGGTGTGGCTCCTGGAGCGGATCGGTCAGCCACCGCAGCCCGAGGCTGCCGAGCGCGCCATCGCGTTGCTGGACCCTTGGCTCGTGGTCCTGGCGGTCGTGATCCTGGCCCCCATCGCCGAGGAGGTCTTCTTCCGCGGCGTGGTCTTCAACGCCTGGCTGCGCGAGGCAGGCCGGCGCTGGGCCTTCATCGGCTCATCGGCCCTCTTCGCGGTCATTCACCTCTCGCTGGTCTCGCTGCTGCCGATCTTCCTGCTGGGCCTGGCATTGGCCTGGGTCTACCAGCGCACCGGCAACCTTCTGGCACCGATTGCCATGCACGCCACCGTCAACGGCATCTCGGTCGCGTTCGCGCTCCTCGTCCGCTTCGACGTCGTCCGCCTGCCCGTCTAGAGCGGCTGGTAAGCCGCTGGTAAGCGGCCGGTGATCGGTGATTCGCTATTGTCGGCGACCATGAACATGCAGCCGATCCCCCTCGAACGTCGCGCCGGACGCGCGACTGCCACCACCGATCGCCTGGAGCGCCTGGGTGCGGAGGCATGCGAGGACGAAGAGCTTCTGGGCATGGCGCTGGGAGGCGGCGCAGCCGGCCGGCGCACGGCGCGGCGCCTGATCGATCGCTTCGGCTCGCTGACCGATGTCGTCCGTGCTCATCCGGCGGAGCTGCGCATGGCCGGCCTGGGCTCGACCATCGTGCCGCGGCTGGCCGCCACAGCGGAGCTCGGGCTGCGGATCGCGCGCCGCCCGCCCGCCGAACCGTGGCTGATCCGGACGCCGTCCGACGTGGCCGAGCCGCTGGTCGACGCCATGGGGTCGCTCGAACGCGAGGAGCTTCGGGTCCTCCTACTCGACACAAAGAACGTGGTGACGGCCGAGCGGACGGTCTACCGCGGCAACCTGGCGGGATCGTCGGTTCGCGTGGGCGAGGTGTACCGCGACGCGGTGCGCGCCTGCGCGGCGGCGGTCATCGTGGCCCACAACCATCCGAGCGGCGATCCGTCGCCGTCCGGCGAGGACCTGCGCATCACCGCCGAGCTGGCCGACGCCGGGCGCCTGCTCGACATCGAGATGCTCGACCACGTGGTCATCGGCCGCGGGCGATGGACCAGCCTCCGTGCGCTTGGCGCGCTGAATCAGCCGCCGGCCACGATGCGGTAGATCGTGCCGGACGTGATGTCGGCCACGTACAGCTCGCCATCAGGACCCTCGCCGAAGCTGCTGATGTTGGCACCCGTCTCCAGCAGCACGCGCGGGATGACGACCTCGCCGGCCACGTCCGAGCGGATGCCGAAGAGCAGGCCCGTGCAGTAGTCGCCGGCGATGTACCAGCCGGCAAGGTCGTCGATCGCCTGCCCGCGGTACACGTAGCCGCCGGTGATGGAGCAGCCGAGGTCGCGGCCGTACTCGGCTACCGGAAGCAGCAGGCCGTCGGACGAGCAGTCGGTACCGGCGAAGCAATGGGAGGCCTCCATCACGTTCCATCCCAGGTTCGCGCCGGCATCGGCGACCGGATCGAGGCGGTTGATCTCCTCGTACGCACCCTGGCCCACATCGGCGATCCACAGCTGGCCGGTGGCCGCGTCGAAGCTGAAGCGCCACGGGTTGCGCAGGCCCCACAGGTACACCTCTGGAGCACCAGCGCTGCCGTCCGCGACGGGATTGTCCGGCGGAATGGCGTACGCGCCCGGCTCGGACACGTCGAGCCGCAGGATGGCGCCCAGGAGCGTGAACGGATTCTGACCGTTGCCCTGCGGGTTGCCGCCCGATCCGCCGTCGCCCAGGCCCAAATACAGGTAGCCGTCCGGTCCGAAGGCGAGCTGCCCGCCATTGTGGTTGGCGTACGGCTGGGCGGCTTGGAGCAGCACGCGCTCAGAGGTCGGGTCGAAGGCCGGCGGCTCGCTGCCGGTGGCGACAAATTCCGAGAGGACGGAGTCGCCGTTGCGATCGGTGTAGTGGATGAAGGCGCGCCCGACCTCCGGCCAATCCGGGTGCAGCGCCAGTCCCAGCAGCCCGCGCTCGCTCTCGCCCAGGACGCGATCGGTCAGGTCCAGCGCAACCGTTGTCTCGCCGCCGTCGGGGTTCACGGCGATCACGCGCCCGCTGCGCTCGTTGACCAGCAGCCAGCCATCCGGCGTGACGGCGATGTTGATCGGGTCGCTCAGCCCGCTGGCCACGGCCTCGAGTGCCAGCGGCGGCGGCTTCTCGGCGATGGGGTCCGGCGTCGCCGCAAGGCTCGGCGCGGCCGCCTCGCTGGCGCCGGGGTCAACCGGCGTCCGGGTGGCCTCCGCCGTCGGTGCCATGGAGGGGTCGGGCGGGGTGGGTGACCCCAGTGGCGCACTGCATGCAGCGAAAAGAACGCTCATGACCACGACCATGAGCAGACGCCGGGGCAGCAACATCAGGCCCATTGTGGGCCGATCGGGTAGGGTTGCGCCACAGCCATGACGACGATGAAGGAGAGCCTGCGCCGCGCCGTCGACACGGTGATCGACGCGCGCGAGCCCGATGCCGGTGCGGTCGGGACGCGGCGCGGCATCGTGATCGAGCGGATCAGCCCGCAGCTCGACGGTGGCCGCCACCCTGTGAAGCGCGTGGTCGGCGACCATCTCCTCGTCACGGCCGACATCTTCGCCGACGGTCACGACCTGCTGGATGCGGCGATCCTCTTCCGTGCCGACGACGAGGAGACCTGGCGCGAATTGCCCATGCGGCCGATCGACAACGACCGCTGGTCGGGGCACGTCGAGCTGACCCGCAACCGATGGCACCGCTACGCGGTGGAGGCCTGGCGTGACGCGTTCGGAAGTTGGCTTCACGGGCTGCACCGCAAGCTGGAGGCCCACGTCCCGGTGCCTGTCGAGCTCGACGAGGGACGCATCCTGGTCGAGGCGACCCTCCAGCGCGCCGAGCATGCCGAGGCGGCCGGCGACGTGCGGCTGCTGCGTCAGTCGCTCGCTGCACTGAAGCGCGCGCGCACCGAGCAGACCCGCGTCGCTGCGCTCGATTCTGAGGACCTGCGCGCGGTCATGGGCCGCCACCCCGACCGGCGCGCCGCATCCCGCTCCGCGGAGCTGCCGCTAGTCGTCGACCGCGAGCGCGCCCGCTTCTCCGCCTGGTACGAGCTCTTCCCGCGCTCGCAGGGCCGAGATCCGAAGCAGCCTACCGCCACGACCTTCGCGGAGGCGGAATGGCGCTTGGATGACATCGCGGCCATGGGCTTCGACGTGGTGTACCTGCCGCCGATTCATCCCATCGGCCGGATCAACCGCAAGGGCCGCAACAACACCCTGGATCCGGCACCCGACGATGTGGGGTCGCCATACGCCATCGGCTCTGCGGACGGAGGCCACGACGTGGTGGCCGCCGAGCTGGGCGGACTAGAGCAGTTCCTTGCGTTCCGGCAGGCGGTCGAGGCGCACGGCATGGAGCTGGCCATGGACATCGCCTTCCAGGCGGCGCCCGACCACCCCTATGTGCAGACGCACCCGGACTGGTTCCGGCACTCCCCGGACGGTTCCATCAAGTACGCCGAGAACCCGCCCAAGAAATACCAGGACATCTACCCCATCGATTTCGGCGGCGAGGATGCGCGTGCCCGAAAGGCGCTCTGGGACGAGTCGCGGCGCGTCTTCGACGTCTGGATCGGGCGCGGCGTGAAGATCTTCCGGGTCGACAATCCGCACACCAAGCCCATCGGGTTCTGGGCCTGGCTCATCCCGGCGATCCAGTCCGAGCATCCCGAGGTGATCTTCCTGTCGGAGGCCTTCACCAAGCCGAAGATGATGCGGCAGCTGGCGAAGGTCGGCTTCACGCAGAGCTACACCTATTTCACCTGGCGCGAGACGGCCGCCGAGCTGCGCGACTACCTCACCGAGCTCACGCAGTCGGAAATGCGCGAGTTCTTCCGCGGCAATCTGTTCACGAACACGCCCGACATCAACCCTCACCAGCTCGACCACGGCCGCCCGGCCTTCGTCATCCGCTCGGTGCTGGCCGCCACGCTCTCTTCCAGCTACGGCATCTACTCCGGCTGGGAGTTATGCGAGTCGGCGCGCCTGGGCGAGCGGGAGGAGTACCTCGACAGCGAGAAGTACGAGATCCGGGCGCGGGACTGGGAGGCGACGGGCAACATCAAGCTGCTGATCGGCGAGCTCAACCGGCTGCGTCACGAGCGCCCGGCGCTGAGGCGCTACGACAACCTGCATTTCGAGAACGTGACCGGCGCGCGGACGATCTTCTATCGCAAGGCGTTGCCGCATGGTCGCGTGGACCCGCTGACCGGATACCCGCACCGCTGGCGCAACCCGGTGTACGTGGCGGTGAACTGCGATCCGACCAGCGGCGAGCGTGCCGTTCTGCATCCCGACCTCCCGGCGGTCGGCATCGGCTGGGACGAGCCGTACCGGCTGACCGACCTGATGACGGGTCGGACGACCACCGAGCGCGGCGCCGACCTGCCATTCGACCTGGACCCTGCCGGAGAGCCGTTTCGCATCTTCACCATCTCAGGAGGTTGACCACCGTGAGCGGCGCCCCGCTTCGTACCGATGTCGGCGCGCCTCAGCTGCTGCGAGACGACCCGCACTGGTACAAGGACGCGATCATTTACCAGCTCCACGTGAAGGCGTTCCACGACTCGACCGGCGACGGCGTGGGGGACTTCGCCGGGCTGAGCGAGAAGCTCGATTACATCGCCGACCTTGGCGTCACGGCCATCTGGCTGTTGCCGTTCTACCCCTCGCCCCTGCGCGACGATGGTTACGACATCGCGGCCTTCACCATGGTCCATCCCGACTACGGCACCCTGCGCGAATTCCGCACCTTCGTGCGCGAGGCGCATCGGCGTGGGCTGCGCGTGATCACCGAGCTCGTGGTCAACCACACGTCTGACCAGCATCCGTGGTTCGTTGAGTCGCGCTCCAGCCGCAAGAACCCGAAGCGTGACTGGTACGTGTGGAGCGAAACCGACCAGAAATACACCGATGCCCGCATCATCTTCACCGACACGGAGAACAGCAACTGGACGTGGGACCACGAGTCGCAGCAGTATTTCTGGCAT
>JBDSGF010000101.1:0-5367 GCA_039919135.1 Candidatus Limnocylindria bacterium
GTCTCGGCGGCCGTCTCGGTCCTGCTCGGCTCGCCGTACGGCGCGGACGCGCTCATCTCCGGAGCCATCCAGGGCGGCGGAGCGGAGCTGGCATTCGCCATCGGCCTGTACCGATGGTGGAACCTGCCCTTCGCCCTCCTCGCCGGCGCCCTCGCAGGCCTGGCCGCGGCCATTCACGATCTCGTCGTGTACTACCCCGACGCCGGGACCGACTTCCAGGCGGTGTACGCAGCCGCCACGGTGCTGTCGGGGGCAGTGGTGGCCGGTCTGGGATCGTGGCTGCTCCTGCGGGCGCTCGTGGCGACCGGCGTCCTGCACGAGTTCGCGGCAGGGCGCGATCAGCCCGAGGTCTGACCGCTCGACCGCCGACAATGCCGCCATGCGCGAGGCAGCGGCTCCGGCACGTATCGAGGCACGTGGCTGGGGGCTGCGCCACCCCGGCCGACGCAAGTGGGCGCTGCGCGGGCTCGACCTGACCGTCGAGGCCGGTGAGCGGGTCCTGCTGCTCGGACCGTCGGGTGCCGGCAAATCGACCCTCCTCACGGCACTTGCGGGGTTGATCGATCCGGCCGGCGGCGCCGAGACCGAGGGCCATCTGCTCGTCGACGGCCTCGATCCGCGCGTCGCGCGCGACCGTAGCGGGCTGCTCTTCCAGGATCCGGAGTCGCAGATCGTCATGGGGCGCGCCGGCGACGAGGTCGCCTTCGGGCTCGAGAACCGATGCATCCCGACCGAGGGCATCTGGGCGCGCGTGGACGCCGCGCTGGCCGCCGTCGAGTTTCCGTATGGCCGCGACCGCCCCACCCACGCGCTCTCCGGCGGTGAGCAGCAGCGGTTGGCGCTGGCAGGCACCCTGGCCCTCCGACCGGGCCTGCTCATGCTGGACGAGCCGACCGCCAGCCTCGACCCTGATGGCGCCGCCGAGGTGCGCGAGGTGCTTGCGCGCGTCCTCGATCGCCTGGGGGCGACGCTGCTGCTGGTCGAGCACCGCGTGAACGAGGCCGTTTCCCTCGTGGACCGCGTGGTCGTCCTGGAGGCCGCTGGCGGCGTCGTGGCCGACGGTCCGCCCGGCGAGGTATTCCGGATCCGTGGAGCCGAGCTGGCGGAGGCCGGTGTCTGGGTGCCCGACCATCCGCCCCCGGCACCGCCACGACGCGAGCGGCCGGCGTCCGCGACACTGGTGATCGTCGAGCGTGCGGCCTTCCGCTACCCCGGGATGCCGGTCGATGCGGTGGATGGCGTCGACCTCCAACTGCGGTCCTCGGAGGCCCTGGCCATCGTCGGCCCGAACGGCAGCGGCAAGTCGACCCTGGCGCTGATGTTGGCCGGCCTGCTGGCACCGCGCGTCGGGCGCGTGATGGCCGGCGAGGCCCTCTCCGCCGGGCATGGCCACGAGGCGATCGCACGCTGGCCGGCCCGGGAGCTGGTGCGCCGCATCGGCACGGTCTTCCAGGATCCCGAACACCAATTTCTTGCCGCATCGGTTCGCGAGGAGCTCCTGCTGGGACCGATGCGCGCCGGGCTGCGGCGCGCCGCGGCCGAGCGCCGCGCCGATGAGCTGCTCGGCCGAATGCGGCTGGACCACCTGGCGGGGGCCAATCCCTTCACCCTCTCAGGGGGCGAGAAGCGGCGGCTCTCTGTGGCGACGGCCTTGGCGACCGCCCCGGCCCTGCTCGTTCTGGACGAGCCGACGTTCGGACAGGATCGCCGCACGTGGACCGAGCTGCTCCACCTCCTGGCCGGATTGCGGGACGGCGGGCGCGGCATCTGTTTCGTCACGCACGATCGGGCCTTCGTCCACGCGCTGGCCGACCGGACGCTGGCGCTGCGGGGACGCCGCTGATGCAGCTCCTCACGCCGCTCGTCCCGGACCCGCGCGCGCCCCTCGCCCGGGCGAACCCGGTCGCCAAGCTGGGTGCGGCGCTGGTGCTGCTGATCGCCCTCTTCGCGTCGCTCGATGGCGTGACCGCGCTCATCGTGCTGGCTGCGCTGGCGGCACTGCTGCCGCTCTCCGGCCTCTCGGCCGCCGCCCTCGCGGGCCGCGCGTGGCTGATCGGGCTGGCCGCGGTCTCCATCGGCGTCGTGAACGTGCTCTTCGCCGCTGGCCAGAGCGGGCCGATCCTGCTCGAAATCGGTCCCATCCGCATCGGTGCCGAGACGCTGGTGGACGGCCTGGGGCTGGCCGCGCGGCTGGTGGCGATCGCCCTGGCCGGGATCCTGGCCACGGCCACCAGCCAGCCGACCGAGCTGGCCGATGCGCTGGTCCAGCAGCTGCGCGTTTCGCCGCGCTTTGCCGTTGGGGCGCTCGCTGCATTGCGGCTCATTCCGCTGATGGCCAGCGAGTGGCAGACGATCGCGATGGCGCGCCGTGCGCGCGGCGCCGACGCCGGCCGCTCGCCGATCGCTGCCGTACGCCTCTTCGCAGGTCAGCTGCTGGCGCTGCTGGTGGGTGCCGTGCGACGGGCAAGCCGGATGGCGCTTGCCATGGAGGCCCGTGGCTTCGGCGCGCTACCCTGCCGAACGGTCGCGCGAGTGCAGCGCATGACCTTGGGTGACTGGGGCTGGATCGCCGGGGCTGCGCTGCTGGCGGCGGTCGCGGTTGGCATCAGCCTCGCGCTGGGGACCTGGCGCCCGCTGTTTTGATCGGGGTCGGGCCGATCTATCGATCGAATCAACCCCGACGGGTGATCCGGGCGCGACCAGGCCGATCTATCGGCTCAGATTGAGCACGACCGACGCCTTGAGGCGCACTCCGGGCGAGAACTCGACCGATGTATCGGTCCCATCTGGCCGGAGAGCGCTCTCAGGCCCGATGACGCCGATCTATCGGCCTGGTTCCCTTGAACGGGTCAAGCCACGTGGGAGCGTGGGATGCACCCACGTAGCGGCGCGGGTCGAACGGAGCCAGCGAGAGCGTCCGAGCCTCGCCACCGCTGATGAGCTCGGCCATCAGGAGACCGAGGATCGGGGCGTAGGGATGGCCGTGGCCGGTGAGACCGGCGGCCACGTAGGCGCCGGGTAGCGGGGTGCCGTCCTTGGCGGGAAGGGGGCCCGCCATCGGGATCTCGAGCGACGCGAAGTCCAGCAACCCGGCCCAGCAGCGGATGATCCGCGCGTCGGCCACGTTCGGATGCAGGCGCGCGAGCAGGCCCGCCAGGAGCGGGGGGACGTCAGGCCGTACGCGGATAGAATACGAACCGATCCCCATCGACTCGTCCGCCACCGCGAACCCGCCGATGATCACCTCGCCGCTGCGCATCTGGCGCCAGTACTCATTGCACTGGTTCGTCTCGAATCCCGGCCGCCCGATCGAGAACGGCAGCATCTCGGTCACGCACACCGTCTCGCGGATCGGTGTCAGGTTGGCGGCCAGGTGGGGCGCCAGCGCCGGGGTCCAGGCGTTCGCCGCCAGCAGCACCGCGCCGGCGGACACCTCGCCGCGGGAGGTCGCGACGCCCGCCGTTCGTCCGCTGCCTGCAAGGAGTCGATCCACCCGCACGCCGGTGACGACCGTTCCGCCCATCGAGCGCACCGCCTCGAGCAGGCCGTAGCAGAGGCGGAACGGATTGAGCTTCGCATCCTGCGGCGTCCATTTTGCGGCGCGCACCTCGTCCACCGCCACCCCCGGCGCCAGGTCGCGCAGCTCCGAACCGTCGACGATGAGAACCTCGAGGCCTTCAGCCGCCTGGAGGTCGGCCATGCGGCGCACGTGCGCCTCCTCCGCGGAGTCCACGGCGAGGTCGAGCGAGCCGAATCGGTCCCACTCGATGCCGCCGGACAGCTCTGCGTCCCACGCCTCGAGCATGTCGAGTGAGCGCGCCGTGTAATCGAGGATCGAGCGGCCGCCGGCCTCCTGCACCAGTCGTGTGACGCGCGGGAAATGACCGCCCAGCCCGGCCAACGCCATGCCCGCATTGCGGCCCGAGGCACCCCACGCAGGAGCGTTGGCCTCGATCACCAGCGGTCGCATCCCGGCCCGCGCCAGGTGGTACGCCGCCGATGCGCCGACCATCCCACCACCGACCACCACCACCTCCGCGGCCGCCGGCAGCTCGGCACGCGGATCGGGCGTGAACGGCACCGGCTCGGGCGGCGGCGCGAAAGTGGGCTCGGACTGAGGCATCAGGTCGCCGAGCGTACCATCGGACCGTGCCACGCTCCTACGACCTCCGTTTTCGCGCCGGCGACCTGACGCTGGCGGCGACTCTGGCCCTGCCCGAGGGCGACGGACGCCTGCCGTGGGCGCTCCTCGTCCCGAGCTGGCTGCCGCGTGACCGCGACGGCGGATGGGACCGCCGCGGCCATCCAAGCTGGTATGCACCGATGCGCACCGATGCGCCTGCTGGCCTGTTCGCGCGCCTGGCCGATGCGCTCGCCGAGCGCGGCGTTGCAAGCCTGCGCTACGACCCGCGTGGCTGCGGCGAGTCGGATGGCGCGTGGGAGGAGACCGATCTGTTCACCCGCATCGACGACGCGCGGGACGCCATCGGCGCCATGCGCTCGCGGCGCGAGCTCGACCTGCGGCGCTGCGCCATCGTCGGGCACGGCGAGGGTGCGGCCGTTGCCATCAGCGTCGCCGTCGGGGATCCGGCGGTGGGCGCCGTGGGCCTCATCGGTCCTTCGGCCCGGTCCTTTCGGGACGTGCTGCGACGCGGGGTGGCAGAACGATCGCGCACCGGCGTCGACCGCCAGCATCCGGTGGTGGGAGCGCTCGACCGATCGGCGGAGGAGGTGATCGAGCGTGCAGAACGGCGCGAGGCGAGCATGTCGTTCCGCATCGGCGACGAGGTGGTCAATCTCGGGCTGGCTGGATGGGAGCAGGCCTTCCACACCCCGGCGCTGGCGCTGGCCACCATGCTCCATCGCAACGTTGTCATTGCCCACGGGACGGCCGACGCGTGGACGGATCCTGACGAGTCACGCCTGCTCGACGCCATCCTGCGCGCCGGCGGCAACGAGTCGGTGCTCCAGGAAATCGACGGTGCGGGGCACGACCTGGCCGGAGCCAGCGAGGCCCAGATCGGTGCATTCGCCGATGCGCTGGTGGCGCGCATGGAGCCGCGCAACCTGCCTCCGGTGCTGGTCGCGATCGAGGAGATGGGAGCCGATGGTCAGGCGTGATCCCTGCGGGCGTGCCCAATTCTCATGCGGAGAGAATTGATGGGGTTCCATCGTGCAGACGAGGATGGTCGGGGAAGCGTTGCGGTGGTTTCGTCATCTGTTCACCACGAGCACCGTAGGCAAGGCTGAGCGACAAAATGCCGAGCCGCAGACGCCGCGGTGAGCGTGAAGGTGGTCGCCATCTGCCCCTCGGGAGGTGCGACACCTGCCTAACGTGCCGGTGATGAGCAGATGACGACAACCCGT
>JBDSGF010000102.1:0-8142 GCA_039919135.1 Candidatus Limnocylindria bacterium
CACGACGCAGGACGTCCGCGACGCGATCAAGGCCGCCCGCCAAGCGTATCCGGCCTGGCGCAAGACTCCATGGCGCGACCGCCTGGCGATCATGCGACGCGCGGCCGACCTCATCAGCGAGCGCCAGTTCGACTATGCGGCGCTGATGGTGCTGGAGGTCGGCAAGAACCGGCTGGAGGCGCTGGGCGACGTCGAGGAGACCGCCGACCTGCTGCGCTACTACAGCGACGAGTTCGAGAAGGCGGACGGCTTCGTGAAGCCGATGGGCTCGCTCTCGGCGGCAGAGAAGACAAGATCAATCCTCAGACCGTATGGCGTCTTCGGCGTGATCAGCCCGTTCAACTTCCCGATGGCCCTCGCGGGCGGGCCGGCGGGCGGCGCCATGATCGCGGGCAACACCGTTGTCCTCAAGCCCAGCTCGGACGCTCCGCTGATGGGGTGGAAGTTCGGGGAGGCCATGCGCGACGCCGGACTCCCGCCGGGGGTCTTCAACCTCGTCACTGGTCCGGGCGAGACGGTCGGCGCCGAGCTCCAGGAGAACCCGGGTATCGACGGCATGGTCTTCACCGGCAGCTACGAGGTCGGCATGAAGCTCCAAAGCAGCTTCAGGAAGAACTACCCGCGGCCGATCATCACCGAGATGGGCGGGAAGAATCCGGCCATCGTCATGCGCACGGCCGACCTCGATGAGGCCGCCGAGGGCGTCATGCGCTCTGCTTTCGGCTTCGACGGCCAGAAGTGCAGTGCCAACTCACGGGTCTACGTGGACCAGACGGTGGCCAAAGACTTCGTCGCGAAGCTGGTGGAGAGGACGCGCGGCATCACGGTCGGCGACCCCTCTCAACGCGACACCTGGATGGGCCCGGTCATCAACCAGCGCTCGCTCGACACATTTACAAGTGCGGTCGCCGAGGCCAAGGCGGATGGCGGCACCATCGAGATCGGCGGCGAGGCCGATGGTGATCGCGGCTTCTATCCCACTCCCACCGTCGTGACCGGGCTGCCGCTGGCGCATCGGCTCTTCCACGACGAGCTCTTCGTGCCCTTCCTCGTGGTCGGCGAGGTCGACTCGCTGGACCAGGCCCTGCACGAGGCGAACGACACCCCCTACGGCCTGACCGCAGGCATCTTCAGCAGAGACGACGCGGACGTGCAGCGCTTCCTGGACACCATCCAGGCCGGCGTGGTGTACGTGAACCGGCGCGCCGGAGCGACCACGGGTGCCTGGCCCGGGATCCAGAGCTTCGGCGGCTGGAAAGGCTCCGGCTCGTCGGGCAAGAGCGGCCTGGGTCCCTACTACGTCCAGCAATTCCTGCGCGAGCAGTCGCAGACTGTCGTCAGTGACGAGGAGCCACCCATCCTGTGACCATTGACAGCGATGCCATCGTCGAGCCCTCCGGCTGGTTCGCCGTGCAGATGCGCTACGCCTACCTCGCCGGCGAGGCCGAGGTGGTGACGCTCGTCGAGGACCGGGTCGTGCTCATCGACGGGTCCGACGAGGAGGCCGCTCTCGGCCGCGCCGTCGAGATTGCACCCGAGTACGAAGACGACTATGAGACCGATGACGGCGAGGCGGGCTCGATCCGCTTCGAGGGCATCGTGGCCATCAAGGAGCTCGATGATCCACCGAACGCCGGCGCCGAGGTCTGGCACGAGTTCATGACGCCCGACCCCTCGCGACCATCGCTCGGTGACGATGGCGAGCCATTGCCGCCGGTCTACCCCGAGGAGATGGCCTTTCCCCGCGCGCGCGACGACTGACGGACCCATGCGGAGCTGGCGCCTGGCGGCCTACCGTGCCGCCCGCCCCCTCCTCTTCCTGGCCGATCCGGAGTCCATCCACCACCTGACCCTGGGCGCGCTCTCCACTCGGGTCGGCCGCGCGCTCGCCCCCCTGGCCTCCGGCGTCTCCGGCACCGATGCGTCCCCGGTCGAGCTGATGGGCCTGCGCTTCCGCAACCGGATCGGCCTCGGCGCCGGATTCGACAAGGACGGCACGGCCATTCGCGGCTGGGTGGCGCTGGGTTTCGGCTTCGTGGAGCTCGGCACGGTGACGCCCCTGCCTCAGAGGGGTAATCCGCGGCCTCGCCTCTTCCGGCTCCCTGATGACCGGGCGCTGATCAATCGCATGGGCTTCAACAACGCCGGAGCCGATGCGCTGGCGCGCAACATCGCCGCCGCGCGCCCGCATCTGCCGGATGGCTTCGTGATCGGCGTCAACATCGGCCGCAATCGCGATGGATCAGTCCCGGACTACGCCACGGCCGCGCGTGCCGTGGCCGATGTCGCCGACTACCTCGCCATCAACGTCAGCTCGCCCAATACGCCGGGCCTGCGCGAACTCCAGGAGCCGGCGCACCTGCTGGATCTCCTGGCGAGCGTTGCCAGCGCCGCACCCGGCCGTCCGCTCCTCGTCAAGCTCTCACCAGACCTGGCCGATGAAGATCGCGAAGTGCTCCTCCACACGCTCGCCGACTCACCGGCGACCGGCGTGATCCTCTCGAACACCACGACGGATCGAGCCTCCATCGGCTCGGCGACCGAGGCGGGAGGCCTCTCCGGGCGACCGCTCTTCGCTCGAACCCTCGAGTCGGTGCGTGGCGCGGCAGCTTCGCCCCTGGTGGTCGTGGCGTCGGGCGGCATCGGTTCGGGGCGGGATGCTT
The DNA here is from genome assembly GCA_039919135.1 of Candidatus Limnocylindria bacterium. GTDB lineage: Bacteria > Chloroflexota > Limnocylindria > QHBO01 > QHBO01 > JACDBZ01. Next base: position 2,664 of record JBDSGF010000102.1, read on the forward strand.
CTCGGCTGCTCCAGGCTGGTGCGGATCTCGTGCAGCTGTGGACCGGGATGGTCTACGCCGGACCGGGTCTCATCGGCGAGACGGCGGCAGCGCCCGAGTTTGCGCCCCAGCGCAAGTAACTCGGTAGGGCCTGCTAGGATGCATCGGTCTAGCCAAGGTGCGCGGGCAGGACGCGCCGCTCCGAACCCGGAGTGCTACATGACCACCATGGAAGCAACCCCCTCAGACGCGGCTGCCCAGAACCTGGGCGCGCCGCACATTCAGACGGAGCTCCCCGGCCCCAAGGCGCGCGACCTCATTGCCCGCGACGACGCCGTGGCTTCACCATCCCTCACGCGAGCGTATCCGCTCGTGGCGGAGTCGGGCTTCGGCTGCGTCGTGACCGATGTCGACGGCAACCGATTCCTCGACTTCGCCGCCGGCATCGCCGTCTGCTCCACCGGCCATTCGCACCCGAAGGTGGTCGCCGCCATCAAGGAGCAGGCGGATCGGCTCATCCACATCGCCGCCACCGACTTCTACGAGCCGCGCTACCTCGAGTTCATGGAGCGCCTGGCCGCCATTGCTCCCTTCAGGGAGAAGGCGCGCGTCTTCCTCACCAACTCCGGCACCGAGGCGGTCGAAGGAGCCATCAAGCTGGCCCGATATCACACGCATCGGCCAGGGATCATCGCCTTCGAGGGCGCGTTCCACGGCCGCACCATGGGCGCGCTTTCGCTGACCAACTCGAAGATCAGGCAGCGCGCTGGCTTCGGGCCGTTGATCCCGATGGTGCACCACGCGCCATTCCCGCGGGTGCGCGCCTGGCGCGAGGGTTCCGGCGGCGACGGCTCGGCCGAGCTGGAGGTGCTGCGGCGCTCGATCCTGGGGCGGATCATCGCGCCGTCGGACGTGGCGGCCATCGTGGTGGAGCCGATCCAGGGCGAGGGCGGCTACTTCCCCGCGCCGAAGGCCTTCATGGAGGGACTGCGCGCGATCTGCGACGAGCACGGCATCCTCCTGGTCGCCGATGAGATCCAGTCCGGCATGGGCCGCACCGGTTCGTGGTGGGCGATCGAGGGGATGGGCGTTGAGCCCGATATCCTCACCACCGCCAAGGGCATTGCGTCGGGGATGCCCATCGGTGCGTTCATGGCGCGCGACTCAATCTGGACCTGGCCGCCGGGCGCTCACGGCTCGACCTTCGCCGGCAACCCGGTCTGCGCGGCCGCCGGCCTGGCAACGCTGAAGATCATCGAGTCCGAAGGGTTGTCGAATGCCGCTTCCATGGGTGCGCGGCTGCGTTCCGGACTAGAGCGCGTTGCCGCCGATGTCGCCGCCATCCGCGACATCCGCGGCGCGGGGCTGATGCTGGGCGTCGAGTTCGACTCGCACGAGGCTGCCGAGGCGGTGCAGGAGGCGGCCTTCCAGCGCGGCCTGCTCACCCTCGAGTGCGGCGAGTCCTCGTTGCGCTTCTCGCCGCCACTGATCGTGGACTCCGCGTCGGTGGACACCGCCGTCCGTATCTTCGGCGAGGCGGTCGCCGCCGCCTGACTGTCGGCGTGTCCCGCGTCGATGCGATGGCGCCAGCCCCAGTGGCGCATCGGTGCAAAAGAGCTCCTCCACGGCCAGAAATGCTCGGTTCTTCCTTCGCGGTCTCCGTCGGCGTCGCCTGGCTCGATCTAACCAGCTTCGCGCATTAGCTCGCGGGCACCAGGTACGGCGCACCGTCCGCCGAGGCACTGGCCACCCAGACGTCTTTGTCGTGGGTTTGACGTCCATTTGGTCGTACTAGAAGCCAGACGTGACCGCTCAGGCCGTCCCCCTTAGGGCGCGGCCCAGTGGCGAGCTCAGTCCTCAGCTCACCGCTTTCTTCACGAGCGCGCCGATCCTTGCCTCGTCGGCGGCGGTCAACTCCGTCAGGGCGTAGGCGTTCGGCCACATGGCGCCTTCGTCGAGGTTCGCCTCGTCGCTGAAGCCGAACGTCGCGTACCTCGTGTTGAACTTCTGCGCGCTCTGGAAGAAGCAGACGACCTTGCCGTCCTTGGCATACGCGGGCATTCCGTACCAGGTTTTCGGCGAGAGGGCTGGCGCGCTGGCTTTGATGACAGCATGGAGCCGCTCGGCCATGGCGCGATCCGGTTCCGGCATCTCGGCGATCTTCGCGAGCACGTCGCTTTCCCCTTCCGCCTTGTTCTTGTTCGCGCGCGCTTCCGCCTTCAGCTCTTTGGCGCGCTCCTTCATCGCGGCTCGTTCCTCGGCCGTGAATCCCTTGGACGTCTTGTCGATCGCGGTGGTGCTCTTGGCGGACTTCTGCGTGTCCTTCATTGCAGGTTCCTCTCTGCGAGATCTGATGGGGACGACCCTGATGCTAGGGAGCCGCCGCCGTGGCGGCCTCTCCGAAACTGCTCGGTCGTGACCTGGGTGAGCCGATGCTCGGAGTCGCGACGACGCTGAGCGTGGGAGCGGGGGTCGGCACTCATCGGTCCTGAAGCAGCCCGAGGACGTTGCCATCGGGGTCGGTGACGGTGGCCACCAGGCGGCCGCCACCGACGTCGTGCGCGGGCTCCTTCACGGTGGCACCCGCGGCGGTCACCTCGGCCAGCTTCGCCTCGATGTCCGGCACGTGCCAGTAGGCCACCGGTGAGGTCATGCCCTGCGGTCCACCGCCCGACACCAGCCCGATGTGCTGGCCCGCGGCCTCGAAGCCGACGTAGTAGGCGTCGGTCTGCGGCGGCACGCCGAGCAGGGCGGCGTACACCGCCTTGGCCGTCGCCGGGTCGGACACGGGATGCAGCACGGTCTTGATTCCCTGGGTGGAAGAGCCGGTCATGGTCAATCCTGAAGTCGTGGGTCACATCGACCCGGTGGGATTGTCGGGCTTAAAGACACCCGCCGTATCCGACGTCGTTGCGGACCTCGAAGCCGAGGGGGTCGCGATAGAAGGCCAGGGAGGCGTCCGGGTCGTTGTGCGGGAGGAGGGTCGCGTGAATGGTGATGTCCATGGCGGTCATTCTAGGTGCGGCTCGGTGACCGGCGCTGGTCGACGGACGGGGCCGCCCGCTGGCCATCCTGCTCACCCCGGCCAGGCCGGTGACGCGCCGATGATGTTGCCGCTGCTCGCGCACCTGCGTGTCCAGCGCACGATCGGCCGGCCACGGACCCGGCGGGGACACGTCCTAGTTCAGGAGGTCGGAGAGGCTGGTGAGCGTGAAGCCGCGGTCGCGCAGGCCGGGGACGATGAGGCGCAGGGAGTCGAGCGTCTCGTAGCCGCCGAGGTGGAAGAGGACGTTCGAGCCGTTCACGGCATTGCCGACCACCTTGGCCGCGATCTGCCCGGCGGTCGGGCCGCCGTCGGTGATCGGCTTCCAGTCGATGGTATCGATGTCCCATAGGAAAGTCTTCGTGTATCCGGCCGATGCGGCTGCGTCGAGCACCGCGGTGTTGACCGATCCGTACGGCGGGCGCCAGTAGGGCTGCGGTTCCTGGCCCGTGCCGGCGCGCAGGATGGCGTCCGCATCGGTCAGTTCCTTGTACATGCGGTCGGCGCTGAACGGACCGCCGACGCAGGGTGCCGTGGTGGGCGAGCCCCCGCCACCACGGACGAGGTCGCAGTGGTACATGGTGTGGTTGGCGATCTCGAACAGCTCGGGATGAGCGCGGATGATCGCCATGACCTGCTGTCCCTGCTCGGTCTGGCTCATGACGCCGGTGGCGAAGATCGTGGCGCACACCCCGTTGGCGACCAGGAAGTTCATGATGTCGACCGCCGGGTCCATGCGGCCGCCCATGTCGAAGGTGAGCGCCACGCCCGGTCCGGCGTCCGGGATCGCGCGGAACGTCTGGGCCGATCCCGCTGCGACGCGGTTGCCGGCGGTGCAGCCCGATGCGCTGGGCGGCGCGGTCGGCTCGGCGGTCGGCTCGGCGGTCGGCGCCTCCGTCGGTGTGGCGCTCGGCGCAGCAGTCGGGCTGGGTGACGCGGACGGGGAGACGGCGGCGCTGGACGACACTGCGGCGGTAGAAGGACTGACGGCCGGCGTGGAGCAGGCGGAGATTGCGACGAGCAGGGCGAACACACCCGGCAAGAAGGCGGTGCGACGCATCGGTCTAGTTCGGGTGGTAGCCGAGGTCGGAGGTGGGAATGGGCGGCATGGCACCGTCGCCGAGCAGGCGGATCTCGCGGCGGAGGAGGTCGAGCTCAGCCTGGAGGCGGACCGCGGCATCGGGGAGTTCGAGCAACTGCTGCTTGCGGGTCAGCTCCACCTGGAGAACGCCGGCGACCGCGTAGCTTGCGGCGACGGGGTCGTCGGGCAGGCGAATCGGCTTGAGGACCTGGTCCAGGGAGGCGGTCACGTCTGATTGCTCCTGCGCATGTGCCACTGACGCGATGCGGACAACGAAACGTTTCACCGTGGCCAGGTAGGCGTCGAGGGCGGCCTGGACGCGCGGAAGGAGCTGATCGGCAGCCTCACCGGCCGGCTCGGCAATCTCGGCGGCCTCGACCAGCGCGTAGGGCCCGGAGCGATCGACATCACCAAGGCTTGCCCGTGCCACGCCCACGACGAGCAGCAGCCAGCGGCCGTCCGGGAATTGCTCCGCGCTGTGGATTTCACAGATGGTACCGATGCGCCGCGTGGCGGCGTCACCGCCCACCTCGGGGCCATCGGTGATCATGCTGACCACGAAGCGGCCTCCGTACGGAGAGCCCTCGTCCATGAGGTCGGTGGCCATGGCCCGATAGCGCTCCTCGAAGATGTGCAGCGGGAGCGGCAGGTGCGGGAAGAGCACCGCGTGAAGCGGGAAGTGCGGGAGCTGCATCGTCGCGCATCCTCGCACCGGATGGCGGAGGCGGCAAGCAGCGGTCAGGTCAGGTCAGGTCGACGAAGACGTTCTTGACCTCGGTATAGAGCTCCATGGCGTGCATCCCCAGCTCGCGGCCGATGCCGGACATCTTGTAGCCGCCGAAGGGCGCCTCCGTGTGGACGCTCGTATTCGAATTGATCGAAAGCACGCCGGCACGAACCCCCTTCGCCACCCGCAGCGCGCGGCCGATGTCGCGGCTCCAGATGGAGCCGGAGAGGCCATACGGCGTGTCGTTTGCCAGCCGCACCGCCTCGGCCTCGTCGCCGAACGGGACGATGACCACGACCGGGCCGAAGATCTCCTCGCGCACGATCCGCATGTCGGCCCGGCAGCCGTCGAAGATCGTCGGCATCAGGTATGCCCCCGCGTCGTACGGGTCACCGGTCGGAATCTCCCCGCCGTAGGTCAGCTCCGCTCCTTCGTCGCGCCCGATGCGGATGTAGTCGAGCACGCGCTCGCGCTGTCGCTGGCTCACCAGGCTGCCCATCTCGGTCTTCTCGTCAGATGGGTCGCCCACCACCACGCGGCTGGTCGCCTCGGTGAAGAGTTCGACCACCCGGTCGTGCACGCTCGCCTCGACAAAGATCCGGCTGCGGGCGCAGCAGTCCTGGCCGGCGTTGTCGAAGACCGCATACGG
>JBDSGF010000103.1:0-8480 GCA_039919135.1 Candidatus Limnocylindria bacterium
GTGGCGTTCGCCGGCATCTACACCGGGGTCCTGCTTGCCAACGACCTCCAGAAGGGGATGATCGACCGATTCCGATCGCTGCCGATGTCGCAATCGTCGGTCCTGACCGGTCGAACCCTGACCGATCTCATGCGCGCCACCCTGGCCATCGCCATCATGTGGGTGGTCGGCATGCTCGTCGGCTTCCGACCCGAAGGCGGAATCGGTGGCAACCTGGCCGCGGTGGCGCTCATGCTGCTGTTCGGCTTCGCGCTCTCCTGGGTCGGCGTGGCGGCGGGCGCCCTGGTGCGCACCCCGGAGGCGCTCCAGGGCATCATCTTCGCCGCCGTCTTCCCGCTCACCTTCGTCAGCAGCGCGTTCGTGCCCACCGACACCATGCCGGATTGGATGCGCATCTTCGCCGAGAACCAGCCGATGACGCTGGTCGTCAACGCCGTGCGCGACCTGACGCTCGGTACGAACCTGTACGCGGCCGGGCTGCCGTCCGTGATCTGGTCGGTGGCGATCCTGGTGGTCAGTTTCCCGCTCGGCCTCTGGCTCTACAACCGCCGCACCACGCAGTAGCCGCCCGTCGGACCTTCGGTTGTGTCAGCGAGTCTTTGGCGGCAGGCCGCGGACGTAGGCGGCGGCGCGCTCGACCCAAGCGCGAGCGTCCTCGACGGTGCGCGGTCCGCATCGGCATCGTAAAGGCTACCCTGCACGCATGACAGATGCCGCCGAGGCCGTCCGACCGCTCCTGCGCGTGCGCCAGGTGCGCGAGTTCACGGATGCGCCCGTCGACCCCGCCGCGCTCGACGCGGTCGCGGATGCGGCTCGCTGGTCCGGATCGAGCCGCAACACGCAGCCATGGCGCTTCATCGTGATTCGCGAGCCGGCCACGCTGCGCGCCCTCGCCGAGGCCGGGCTGCCGCAGACGCGCTCACTGGCGACGGCCGGAGCGGCGATCGCGATCGCGCTCCCGACGGAGCCGGGCAGGCGCGTGGTGCACGGCTATGACGAGGGCCGTGCCGCGGAGCGCATGCTCATCGCGGCCTCACTCCTCGACCTGGCGGCGGGAATCGCCTGGATCCGCTCAGAGGTACGCCCCGCCGTAGCTGGGCTGCTGGGCCTGCCACAGGATCGGTTCGTGCGGACGGTCGTCGCCATCGGTCATCCCACCGATGCCGCCCGCAAGCCGAAGTCGGCGCCCGGCGAGGCGCGGCTCCCACGCGAGGAGACTGTCTTCAGCGAGCGCTGGCCCGGCTAGGGACTCGGCCGCCTCCGCGTGCCGCTCCGATCTGGTTGGCGTGGTCGTACGGATGTTCCGCGTAGATGCCCAGCCAGTCATCAACCGAGTACGGTCCCGATTCCGTGTGGGTCCCGCGCCGCTCCCATTCAGCCGGCGAGAGCGCCTCCAGCAGACCCAGGCTGGCGGCGCGCACGGCGGCCAGCACCGCGAGAGAGGCGTCGACCGGGCGCTCGTAGTGAAGGCGACGGGCGTACTCAGGTTCGTCATAGCCAACGATGGTCGGCTCGTCCTCGGCGATCAGCCGGCGCAGCCGCACATAGGCGATCGTCTCCGAGTCGGCCAGGTGGTGAAGCACCTGACGCGGGGTCCAGCCGCCGTCTGGCGCGGCCTGGTCGAGCTCGGCATTGGTGATCCCGGCGACTGCGGCCTGCACATCGGCGAAGCCGCCGCGGAATCGGTCAAGAAGCTGGGTTCGGTCCATTCGGTGCCTCAGACGATGGGCTGGAATAGCTCCGACAAGGTAGGGAGGTCGACCGGCTTCACGAGATGATGATCGAAGCCCGCCGCGGCCGACTTTGCGCGGTCTTCGGCCTGGCCCCAACCGGTCACCGCGATGAGCCTGATCTCGCTACCTCGCTCCAGCGCCCGGATGCGGCGCGCCGCCTCGTAGCCGTCCAGCCGAGGCAGTCCGATGTCGAGCAGGATCACTTCGGGCCCCCACGACTCCGCCAACTCCACCGCTGCGGCACCGTCGTGGGCGACACGCGTCTCGTATCCGTCGACCCTGAGAAGCTCGGAGAGAGAGTTTGCAGCGTCGCGGTTGTCGTCCACCACGAGCACGCGGCGCCCGGTGGGAGCCCGCGTGCGCTGCGGCTCGGCCGGACCCGTCACCGCCGGCTCCCGCATGTCCAGCACGGCAGGCAGGTGAACACGGAACTCGCTGCCCGCTCCGGCGCCGGCGCTGCGCACCTCAATGAACCCGCCGTGCATCTCGGCCAGCTGTCGGGCCAGCGTCAGGCCAACCCCAAGACCGTCTTGCGACGAGGATGCCGTCCCGCGCGAGAACATCTCGAAGATCGTTGGCAGAGCCTCGGCCGGGATGCCAATTCCCTCGTCCAGGACCGAGACGATGACATCGCTGCCCATCCGCTCGACACGGAGGTCGATGCTTTTGCCGGCGGCGCTGTACTTCGACGCATTGGCCAGCAGATTCCCGATCAGCTGCGCCAGGCGGACGGGATCGCCGTCGACAACGATCGGCTCATCGGGGATATGGACCTCCAGGCGCTGGCCCTTGGGTTCGGTGAGAGGTCGCGCCATTTCCGCGGCCTGGCTCAGGATCGGCGCGAGCTGGACCCGCGATCGCCTCAGCTCGAGGCTGCCGCGCGTGATGCGTGCCACGTCGAGCAGGTCGTCCACGATGCGCGTCAGGTGCGTGAGCTGGCGGTCGAGGGTGGCGTGCGCTCGCTCCACGGCGGGCTCGTCGCCACCGCGCTGCATCAGCTCGAACGCGTTTCGCAGGGGCGCCAGCGGGTTGCGCAACTCGTGCGCGAGGACGGCCAGGAAGCGGGTCTTGGCCTCGCTGGCCTCCTGCAGCTCGAACTCGGCATGCTTTCGATCGGTGATGTCCATCAGGACGTTGACGGCGCCCACCAGGACATCGCCGTCGAAGATCGGGTTCGCGTGGGCGAGCGCAACGCGACGGCTTCCGTCCTGGCGCTCGATGACCACTTCGTGGCCGTTGTATGCATGTCGGTCGCGTAGCGCCAGGCCCATCCAGCATTCGGCGTGCTGCATCGGCTCGCCGTCGATGTGGAAGAGGCGGAAGGAGCCGCAGAACCGATCCTCCGGATCGTTCAGTCGGGGCTCGCGGCCCCACACGTCGACCGCGTACTGGTTGAACCAGGTGATCAGCCCGTCGGCGTCGGTCGTGTACGCAGCAGCCGGCAGCCGCTCGAGGAGCTCTCGGAACTCGAAGTCACTATTGCGGGCGAACCCCGTCCGCCAAGTCTCTCGGACCATGGTCTGTGCAGCCTGAAGGAACTCGGTCGGTCTCCTCCCTTGCACGGATGGTGCCAACGCCGCGCGTCAGAGCTCCAATGGAGGGCAGGAGAAGCCGATGGCTCAGCCGCCGGACGCGTCGCCCTCATCGCCGCCGCGGTCCTTCTGCTGGCCGGGCGCATCCCCGCGACCGTGGCCGCCGCCGTTGCCCATGATCGAGCCGATGCCGGGATGCACTCCCAGCTCCTTGGCGATCCGGCCCCAGCCCATGCCGCTGCCCTCGGTGCCGTCGCCGTCGCGCATGGCACGGATGGCGGCCATGTCCGCTTCCTTGGCATTGTCGGCCGACCAGGCGACGATCCGAACCGCACCACCCAGCCCGTACTCGGCCGTGAGCTCGGTGAGCAGTGACGGCTCGACGTCGAGGTCACTCGCCTGCAGCCGCTCCACGGCGTGAGCGATGTCCTCGGCGGTTGGCGGCGCGTCCTCTCCGTCCTGGGTCTGCTGGGCCGGCTCGTCTTCGCCGTCCGGCGCGCGCGTGGCGACGACGGTGCCGGTCACGGCCACGAGAAGCGCGGCCGCGGCGATCAGCGCAATCCGGTTGCCTCGGCTCATCGGTATGTCTCCTACCTTGGTTCGATCTAGGGCAGCCTAGACATTGAACCTTACCGTGGACCTTGCGTCCAGACCCTGACCACGTGCTCGCGGTGCTGGTGTGCACCGATTCCCCAGGCGTCCCCGCCAGCCCGACGGCCGATGAGGCGTCAGCGTTCCTCGGTTGTCTCGAGCACATACCCGGGCGGAAGCTGTTGGCGCAAGGCGGCGACCACCCCGGAGGGGTCGGCACCGGGTGGCCCCGAGAGCCTGAGGTCGATCCGCGCCGCAACCACGGGCTCTCCACGTGACGCGTCGAGGTCCGTCCGCATCGACTGATCGCGCCGCAGCTGAACCCCGTGGTAAGCCGCCACGGCCACCCCCACGAGGAGGACGCCAACCGGCGTGCTCAGCTCAGAGACCGGATCGCCGGCCTGGCTGATCCCGAATACGCTGCCGAATAGGCGGTAGAGGATGAGCCCCGCGGCGGCGATCCCCGCGAGGACGCCCGCGGCCAGGGTGATGAGCAGCATCGCGCGGCGCGTGGTGGATGCCGCCTCCCCGATGGGATCGACCGCCCATCGATCGCCGACGCTGCGCCAGCGCCAGATCCAGACCGCAATACCGATGAGTGCGAGCGGTATCCACTCCGCCAGTTCACGCCGCCACACATCGCCGCCACTGAGCGCTCGACCGCCGCCCAAGGTGGCATCGATCAGCACGCCGATGATCCAGGCGACGGCCGTGGCACTGAAGGCCAGGCCGACGAGCGCCACCGGGTAATGCTCGAGCCGATCCTCCGTCTCGACGCGCTCATCGGACCCCGACGAGACGGCCTCGGCCTCCATCCATTGACCGTGCAGCCACCAGGCGATGGCGTACGCCACCGCGCTCAGGAGCGGAAAGAGGATGAGGCCGATGACCTGGGGCGTGTCCTCGCCGTCCGAGATGCCGAACGGCACCGCGAGCCCATTGCCGACAGCTTCGGCCAGCAGGAAGATCGTGCCAGCCGAGGCGGCGATGAGCACCGCCGCGAAGTACGCCAGCCGCAGCTTGGCCGGGCGCTCGCTGGCGCCACGCCAGCCGGAATCATCGACGAGCCGATTGGCATACACCAGGTGGCCGACCCAGACGCCCCCGCCGGCCAGGATTCCGGTGAGCGAGGAGGCGAGCGGGTACGCCCACCAGCTCGAGACGCTCGGATCCTTGTACGGCGGCGGCTCGTCGAGCACCAGCCGCCCCAAGACCTCCATGAGGCCACCCACGCCGGCCAGCAGGAGCATCAGGCCGACGAAGGCCGCCACGTACATGTACGTGCGCGGCAGCCAGGCGCCCGCACCCGTCATCGGCCCGCGCGCCCAGTCGCGGCTTCGGATCCACAGGTGATACAGCCAGGCGGCGCCGGCCACGACCGCCAGCGCCAATCCGCCACCGATGCTGCGCGAGCCGATGTCGGTGTCGGCCAGGCGCACGACGATGCTCTCGAGCATCGACGCCGCCCCGGTCCCGGCCGCGAGCAGCAGCGCACCCATGGCCACCGCGAAGTAAAGACCCCGAACCTCGGAGGTGCGCTCGGCTGGCGCGGTCTCCCGGTCCGGCCGGACGGACCGCTCCGCGGCGGACCAGTGGATCAGCCACACCGGCAGGGACACGACAACAAGCGCCGATGCGAGCGTCAGTTGCTGGCCGACAACGTCGCCACCGGACAGCTGGGCGCCGCTCGAGCCCAAACCGATCCGCTCGAGCAGCACGGTCAGCAGCATGCTCAGCCCGGCCACCAGCACGCCCAGGCTGATGCCGCTGAGGAGGTAGATGTAAAGGCGTCGGGCAATCTGCATCGGTCTGGCTCCTGCGTTCAGAAGTGTGGTTCGAGGGGTGCGGAATTGAGCCAGACGAGCGGCTCGTCGATTCGCCACGCGTCTCCCTCGCGGACCATTGGGATCACGACCTGGTAGCTGTAGGAGGAGGCACCCAGGCCCTCACCGGTGAACTCTTCGACGGTCAGCTCCAGCCGAACGCTGTCGCCATCTCCGGAGCGGCCGTCGAACAGGGCGCGGCGCGTGCGCTCGGCGCCGAAGTCGCCCTCCTGAGCGTTCACAGCACGCTCGAAGGCGTCGAGATCCATCTGATCGCGAACCCCGTCCGAGAAGTACGCGTGGGCACTCGCCAGATCGCCTTCGTCGAAGGCAGCGAGATAGCGCTGAAGCGTGCCCTCCGGAGTATCCTCACCGAACTCGACGCTCTCGCGGTCGCCGGCCAGCAGAACAACGACGACCGCGATGATCGCGAGGGCCACCACACCTCCGCCTATGGCGAACAGAGAACGGTCCGAGCTCATGGTCGTCCCCAGTACATGCTCAGCGCGAACACGACGACGAGAACGGCGATTGCGACCGGCACCACCCACGACACGCGGCCGGCAGCCGGCTCCGCCGGATCACCGATGACCGCCACGGCCGGACCGCCGATCAGCGTGGCGATGACTTTGCCAATCCATCCCATCAGTCCCATGGGGTATGCCTCTCCCTTGCTTGATACCGGCCCACCGTGCCGCACCACCCCTGCGGCAAGACTGCGGAGCGGGTCAAGCATCGGCGAGCGTAGTTTTTCACGGGCTGAAGGTAACGGCAAAGAAGCGACCGATTCGGCCTCCTGGATCGCCGTTCCGGTCACCCCATGAAACGTGCGGCCAGGAAGGGGCTTCAAGGTGGTCGTTAGCTTCACCCGGTGAAACGACGCGAGGGGCTCAGGCATCGGCGGGGAGCAGCCGGAATCGCTTGCCGCTCGGGACCCGCAGCGTCCGGAAATGGCGCTCGTCCAGCGTCAGGGTGGAGGCAAGTTCTTCGCGCCGGGCAGGCCGCGAGGCTGAATCATCCGGCGTTGCGACTCCGCACCGCGAACAGACAAATAGGGCTGGACAGGTGGGGTCATCTGCCGCAGCCTATAGCCCGACCCGTACGAACGTACTGCCACCATGCCACCCCGAGCCCACCGTTCCCTCGCAGTCCTCACCGCCGTCATGCTGCTGGCGGCTGTCCCGATGCCGGTCGCCGCTGCGCGTCCCGCGCCTCCCGGACCCGCCACGATCGACTGGTCGGGATACACCTGGACAGTCAAGTCGTACAACCGCAAGATCGGTCCCGGCCCGAACTTCTTCGCGGCCGAGAACGTGTCGGTCGACCGAGAGAAAGATGACCTGCGGCTGACGATCCAGCGCTCCGGCAGCAAGTGGACGACCGCGGAGGTCATCGCGAACGCAAGTCTCGGGTATGGGACCTACACCTGGACCATCAGATCAGCGCCCGATTTCGACCCGAACGTCGTGCTCGGCATGTTCACCTGGGACGACGACCCCGCCTACGCGCATCGCGAGATTGACATCGAGTACGCGCGATGGGGCAATGCTGCCGACCCGACGAACGCCCAGTACGCGGTGCAGCCGTGGGATTCGCCCGATCACGACTATCGCTGGACACAGGGGCAGGGGCTCACCAACACGATCCACTCCTTCACCTGGGCACCCGGCCAAGTCGACTTCCTGAGCACCACGAGTGACGGCTTGCCGATCGCCTCGTACACCTACCCCGGTGCCGACGTTCCGGTCCCTGGCGGCGAGAATCCGCGCATCAACCTGTGGCTGTTCCGCGGTGCCGCGCCGACCAATGGCCAACCAGCCGTGGTCATCTTCGACAGCTTCCGGTTCACTCCGGCGGGCGGTTGAAGCCTCCGACGCTCACCCTCGGCTGCGGGTCAGCTCGTCGAGCCACGCCTCGAGGCGGGGCAGGTGCTCGGCGTAGTGCTCCGGGCCGGCCTTGCGGACCCAGTAGGAGGCAGGCGGCGTAATTTCGGGCAACTGAGCCCAGGCGCGCAGGAGCTCGGCGTGCGCGGCCGCCGCCTGAAGGTGCACGGTCTGGAGGGGAATGTCGCGCATGGCGGCCAGGAAGCGCTCGTTCTCGGCGTCGATGTCTATCTCGCCCTCACGGTAGGTGCCGGTGGCGATCTGCCGGAGCATCGTCGCCCCGCGCGCCATCCAGGTGCCGAGGTGCCCGACGGCGTCCTTGGCCGTCCAGCCCTCCTCGAAGTAACCGCGCTGCTCGGCCATCTCAGGCGTGATCCGATCTATCACGGCATGGAGCCGGTGCCAGGCCTCGGCCTCGCCGGAGAGCTCGCGTTCGTCTGGCGGCGCATCAGATTGCATGGACCGATCGTAGACCCGTCCGCAAGGGTCCGCATCAGCCGAGTGGCTTGACCACCATGATGAACACCAGCGCCGCGATGATGGCCATCAGGCCCCACGTTGCCGATCGGGCCAGCGGATCGGCGATCACTGCGCGCAGGCCGTCCGACGCTTCGCCATCCGGACTTTCGGCGGCGGCCTTCGAGAGCCGACCCACCCACGGATCGGTGATGAAAATACCGGTCAGGATGGCGCCGATGAACGCCACATAGGCGAGGATCAGCCACGGAGCGAGCAGGTTGATCTGGCCCGTAAGAGCCGCCACGATGCCGAAGGCGGCCCCCGAGAGGAAGAGGATGGTCGAGATGTTCCCCAGCGGTCTGACTCGCTCAACCGTCGTGCGGATGGCGCGGACATCATGACTGGTCGCCACGCGACGGACGACCAGCTCGCCGCTGATCGTGAGCGCGACCGCGAAGA
>JBDSGF010000104.1:0-7429 GCA_039919135.1 Candidatus Limnocylindria bacterium
GGCAGGCGCGCCGACCTGGGTCTCATCGCCGAGATCGGCAACCGCGGGGTCGCGTTCCTGCTGTCGGACTCCACCCGAGCCGAGAGGGAGGGCTATACGCTCTCCGAGATGACCGTCGGCGACAGCCTGAACCGGCTGGTGGGGGAAGCACCGGGCCGCGTTATCGTGGCCACCTTCGCGAGCAACATCGGTCGTGTCCAGCAGGTGATCGACGCCGCGTGGGCCCACGGTCGCAAGATGGTTGCCCTCGGGCGCAGCATGGAGCAGAACACGGCCATCGCCCTCGAGCGCGGCTACCTCGACGACCGTGACGGCACGCTCGTCCGCAAGGAGCAACTCCAGCGCCTGCCCAAGGAGCAGCTGGTGGTGATGACCACCGGCTCGCAGGGTGAGCCGATGTCGGGGCTGACGCGGATGAGCAATCGCGACCACCGCAATATCACCATTGAGCCCGGTGACACGGTTATCGTGTCGGCCAGCCCGATCCCGGGCAACGAGGAGGCGGTCGCCAAGACGATCGACAACCTCTTCAAGGAGGGGGCGATGGTGCATTACGAGCCGCTCGTCCACTGCCACGTCTCGGGGCATGGGTCGCGCGAGGAGCTCAAGCTCATGCTGGGCCTGGTCAAGCCGCGCCACTTCATCCCGGTCCACGGCGAGTACCGCATGCTCGTTCAGCACGGGCTCCTGGCTGAGGGCGCTGGCGTGGATGTCGACAAGATCTTCGTGCTCGAGAACGGGCAGGTCGTCGAGTTCGACGGCGAACGGGCAAGAATGGCCGGCACGGTGCCGGCCGGCGCGGTCCTGGTGGACGGCATCGCGGCCATCGACGGCATCGACGGGGTCGTGCTGCGCGATCGGCGCATGCTCGCGTCCGATGGCGTGGTGATGGTGGCCCTGACGATCGATGGCAAGACCGGCCAGCCGGTCGGTCTGCCGGACCTCGTCAGCCGCGGCTTCCTGTCAGATCCCGAGGATCCGTTGATGGGCGAGGCGCGAGACCACCTCATGAAGGCGCTCCAGCAGCGCCGCGAGGACGAGCACACCGCCGAGGCGGGCTACGTGAAGACCAAGATCCGTGACACCCTCAGCCGCTTCTTCCAGCAGCGCACGAAGCGTCGGCCCATGATCCTGCCGATCGTGATGGAGGTCTGACCCGGGTGGCCACCCGACGGAGGATGTCGCCCCGTCGCCGGACCACGCGGCGCCGTCGCCAGACGACGCCGTTCGTTCTCCGTACGCGCTTCGTGCGCGAGGGACTGGCGCTCGTGCTCGTCTTCCTGGCCATCATCAGCGTGATCGCCCTCTTCTCCGGCGACGATCCGAGTGCCGGCGCCATCATCGGTCCCTGGCAGGATCTCCTCACCACGCTGCTCGGATGGGGGATCGCGTTCGCGGCACCGCTCCTGGCGGGTTTCGCAGTGATGCTGTGGATGAAGACGATGCCCGCCGAGCGATGGATGGCCGCCACCGGAGCCGCGGTGGTGGCGCTGGCCGTGCTGGGCATGTTCCACCTGGCCGTCGGGGGTGCCGCCGATGCGGTCGCCACCGGTGAGGGCGGAGGCGCGCTGGGCTTCGCGGTGAGCGGCCTCCTCACCGGGGCGGTTGGCAGCGCCGGTGCCTGGGTGGTGCTCGTCCTGCTGGTAATGGTCGGGCTGCTCCTGTACTTCAACATGACCGTCGGCGATCTCGTGGCCGCCTACCTCGCGGGCCGCGACAAGCGCCATGAGCAGGAGGCGGACGCCGCTCGCCAAGCCGCGAAGCGTCCGCGCACGGATGCGCGCGGCCGCGCCGAGGCGTCCGTGGAGGCGGACGGGCGACCGGGAATCATCGACCGCATGCGGGATCGCCTCGCCGGTGGCAGTGACGTCGACGATGAACCACCGGTGATCCTGCGCCGCGAGCGGCCGGCGCCTTCCACGAACGGCCCATCGCGGGCAGCGGCACCGGCCTCGGTGCCGGACGTCGCGGTCGCCGCGCGCAACGACCTCGAGCCCGGCGAGGAAGCGCTCCTGACCGAGGCGGGGGACAGCGAGAAGCCCGACGCCGCGCTCGAGGCGGTCCAGCGCTCCTGGGAGCTGCCGTCGATCGAGCTGCTGGCCGACGCGCCGGAGTCATCCGCGGCGCAGATGGACCTCACCGCCAAGGGACAGCGCATTCGCGAGACGCTGGCCCATTTCGGCATCGGTGTGAAGGTCGCGCGCATCCAGGAGGGCCCGGTGGTCACCCAGTACGCGCTCGACGTGGCTGACGGGATCAAGCTCAGCCGCATCGAGGGCCTGTCGGACAACCTGGCGCTCGCACTTGCGGCGCGCAGTATCCGGATCGAGGCGCCGATTCCCGGCGAGCCATTCGTCGGCGTCGAGATCCCGAACTCCGCCTTCGACCTCGTGACGCTCAAGGAGGTGCTCGCCAGTCGCAACTTCGCTGACGCCTCCGGCAAGTCGAAGCTCGCCTTCGCCCTCGGGCAGGACGTGGCCGGCCAGCCCTTCAGCGCTGACCTGGCGAAGATGCCGCACCTGCTCATCTCCGGCGCCACGGGGTCGGGCAAGAGCGTGTGCGTCAATGCGCTCATCGACAGCTTCCTGATGAACGCGACGCCGGCCGAGGTGAAGCTCATCCTGATCGACCCCAAGCGGGTCGAGCTGGCGCAGTACAAGGGCATCCCGCACCTGCTGACCGAGGTGATCGTGGAGCCTGACAAGGCGGTCAACGCGCTGAAATGGACGGTCGGCACCATGGAGGGCCGATACGCCGAGTTCGCCGCTCGTGGCGTCCGGAATATCGGCGGCTACAACGAGGCGCTGCGGGCTGGCGAGCCGCGCATGCCATACATCGTCATCGTCATCGACGAGCTGGCGGACCTGATGATGGTGTCCGCCTACGAGGTCGAGGCCACCGTCACCCGCATCGCGCAACTGGCGCGGGCAACCGGCATTCACCTGGTCGTTGCCACGCAACGGCCGAGCGTGCAGGTCATCACCGGCCTCATCAAGGCCAACATTCCGTCGCGCATCGCCTTCGCCATGACGTCGGGGATCGACTCGCGCACCATCCTCGACGCGAACGGCGCCGAGGACCTGCTGGGACGCGGCGACATGCTGTATCAGCCAATCGATGCGCCGCGTGCCGTGCGGCTCCAGGGCGTGCTCGTCACCGACCAGGAGATCGACGCGGTCGCGCGCCACTGGCGCGCCCAGGGCGGCCCGCAGTACCGGCCGGAGGTCACGGCGCCGCGACGCGACGGCAAGCCCGGCGGGCGTCCGGGGGAAGGCGACGAGGATGACGACGCCGATGCGCTCCTGAGCCAGGCGGTCGACATCGTGCGCCGCTCCGACAAGGCGTCCGCGTCGCTGCTCCAGCGGCGGCTGCGCATCGGCTACGCGCGCGCGGCACGCATCCTCGATCAGATGGAGGACCGTGGGATCGTCGGGTCGGCGGATGGGAGCCGCTTCCGCGAGGTCCTTGTCACCAGCGATGGCTGGGGTGGCGACACGGCCCCGGACGAGGAAGACCTCGCGTGACGGAGCAGGTCCACAAGCTAGGGGAGGTTCTCCGCGCCGCCCGCGAGGCAAAAGGCGTGGATCTGGCGCGCGTCGAGCGCGAGACGAAGATCCGTGAGCGCTACATCTCCGCCCTCGAGCGCGGCGAGTACCGCGAGTTGCCGGGATCTGTCTACACCAAGGGCTTCCTTCGCAACTACGGCTCGTACCTCGGGCTCGACCCCGAGTACCTGATCGACCTGTATCGGCTTGAAACGTCGGTGACCACGGAGCGGCCTCGCATGCCGGCACCGCCGCGGCCCATCGGCACGCGCGGTTCGCGTGCCTTCGTCATCACGCCGGGACTGGTATTCGCCGCGCTGTTGACGGTCGGCGTCGGCGCCTTCATCGCCTACATCGGCTATGAGCTCGTCAACTTCGCCCGCCAGCCGGAACTCCGCATCATCGATCCGGCGACCAACGTCAACGGGTACACCGGGTCGAGCATGACGCTGCGCGGCGTCACCTCCCCGAATGCCAGCGTGACCGTGAGCAACCTGACGCAGAATCCGACCGTGACGGCGGACGCCGAAGGCAGCTTCGATGTCACCGTTGAGCTCCTCCCCGGATCGAACGTGATCGAGCTGACGGCCCGCGATCCAGTCACGAATCGCGATTCGGAGACGGAGCGGCGCACCGTGGTGGTCGTCAATGAGGCCGCGGCCAGCTCGTCGCCTCCCGCTGGGGTTGCGACCCTCGAGCAACCGGCCGCCGATGCCACCCTCATCGGTCCGGTGCCCATCGTGGGCACTGCCGCCCCATCGTCGGAACTCCGGGCCGCCGCGACGCTGGTGACGGCCGCGACGCCGAGCTTCACCGTCGCCGACGTCGCCGGGGGAGCGGTTGCGGTTCAACCGGAACCACCCGCCGCGCCACCCGCGCTGGCCCTCACCGCCGACGCGGCCGGCGTTTTCAGCGGTAGCCTCGGCCTGCCACCCGGCACGTGGGACGTGACCGTCACGCCGGCCGGCGGAGAGCCAGTCATACGTCGCGTGACGATCCAGCCCGGCACTGGCCTGACCGGCACGCTCCAGATTGCAGGCGGCGAGTCGTACCTGGAGGTGGAGCAGGACGGAACGCCGGTCGCGGGTGTCTCGGGGAGCATCGCTGCTGATGGCGAGACCATCGCGCTCTCCGCCGTCGACGACGTGCGCATTCGGGCAGGCAACGCCGGCGCGGTACGCCTGACCCTCAACGGGATCACCATCGGCGCCATGGGGGCCGGCGACGCGGTCGTCGAATGGCGCATCACGCGCTCAGGAGGATAGAGACGCCATGGCTTCGGATTCATCGTTCGACGTGGTCAGCGACTTCGACCAGCAGGAGCTGGTGAACGCGCTCGATCAGGCGCGGCGCGAGATCGCGACACGCTACGACTTCAAGGGCAGCAAGGTTGCCTACGAGCTGGGCAAGGACGCCATCACCTTGACCGCCGATGACGAGTATCGGGCGGGCGCCGCCAAGGACCTGCTCGAGACGAAGGCGATCCGCCGCGGCCTGTCGCTGAAGATCTTCGACTGGGGCAAGATCGAGCCGGCCGGCGGGAGCACCGTTCGCCAGGAGATCAAGCTCACGCGCGGCCTGACCAGCGAGCAGGCCAAGGAGCTGTCGAAACGCATCCGCGAGGCCTTTCCCAAGTCCAAGCCGACCATCCAGGGTGACGTCGTGCGCGTTTCGGCCAAGTCGAAGGACGACCTCCAGGCGATCATCGCCGACCTCAAGGCGCTCCACTACCCGGTCGCCCTCCAGTTCACCAACTACCGATGAGCGGACCGCCCCAGGCCGATGAGGCCCATCTCCCATCAGATGAGGCTTACCGCGGCGCGGCACAGACCGATGCGGTCTATCTCTCCTCAGATGGGGCCTAGACGGCGAAATGCCCGCGAAACGGCCGCTTTCTCCCACCCCACGAGAAATACCGCCTCCCCGGACCGTCTTGCGCAGTCGTTCGCGTCGGAAGACTCATCTCGCGAGAGATAGTCACGATGGTCGCGGCGTGAGCCAGGACCCACCGCCGACTGACGAGGAGCTCGACGCGGCTGCCCGTCGCCTCGGTCGCGCGCTCGTGAAACGCGGCTGGCACATGGCGAGCGCCGAGTCCTGCACCGGCGGGCTGGTGGGCCACCTCATCACCCAGGTGCCGGGCTCAAGCGATCATTACCTGGGCGGCATCGTGAGCTACTCGAACGCGGCCAAAAAGGAGCTGCTGGGCGTTGCGAACGACCTCCTTTCGCGAGCGGGCGCCGTTTCGATCGAGGTCGCGGAAGCAATGACCACCGGCGCGCTGAACCGATTCGAGGGGGCCAGCCTGGCGGTCTCGGTCACGGGGGTCGCCGGCCCAGACGGCGGAACGGCCGACAAGCCGGTTGGCTTGACCTATGTGGCGGCCGCAACCCGCGACCGTCCGGCGGTCGTCGAGCGCCACACCTGGTCATACGACCGGGACGGTAACAAGCGCGCATCGGCGCTGGCGGCCCTGGAGCTGGCGACGCGCATGGCCGGCGAGGAATAGGGGAGTGGTCGAGCGCGGCGAGCGGATCCACGTCATCGGCATCGCCGGCTCGGGCGCGGCGGGCACGGCGCTCCTGCTTCAGCAAGCCGGCGCGGTGGTGGACGGCTGTGACATGGACGCGCCATCGCCCTACACGCCGCCGCTCGACGCGGCCGGCATCCGCCACGTCATCGGCCATGACGCCGCGCACCTCGATGGAGTCGACCGCGTGGCCATCACGCCCGCCGTTCGCGCGGTGCCGCACCATCAGGAGCTCGAGGCCGCCGTGGCTCGCGGCATACCCACCGTAAGTTGGCAGGCGCTGCTCGGTGAACTCCAGGCGGCAGCGGGCCGCATCGGGCTGGGGGTGACCGGCACGCACGGCAAGTCGACCACGACCGCCCTGCTCGGGCATCTGCTCGTGGCCGCCGGGCTGGATCCGACCGTGGAGGTTGGCGCCTTCATCGGTGCCTGGGGCGCATCGGTCAGGCCAGGGCAGGGGGCTCCCTTCGTGGTGGAGGCCGATGAGTTCGGCGACAACTTCCTGAACTACCACCCGGCCGGGGCCATCGTCACCAATGTGGAGATGGATCACCCCGATTACTTCGCGGACACACCAGCCGTCATGGACTCGTTCGAGCGCTTCGTGCGCGGCATGGGGACCCATCCCGCCCTTAACGGGCGGCTGCTGGTGATCGCCGCCAATGATGCCGGGGCCAACGAGCTGGTTGGACGGCTGCGCGGTTGGGAAGGCCGCATCCTGCGCTACGGGTCGGGAGGGGAGGTCACGGCCACGCAGGTGGCATTCGGACGCGAGGGCACGGGCTTCACGCTCTTCGATCATCGGTTCGAGATGTCGCTGGCCGGGGAGCACAACGTGCTCAATGCGACGGCGGCACTGATCATGGCCCGCACGCTCGGCGCCGACCTGGACGCGCTGGCCGAGGGGCTCCGAACGTTCGCAGGAGCCGGGCGCCGCATGGAGCTGATCGCCGATACTGCCGCGGTGACGATCTACGACGATTACGCCCATCATCCGACCGAAGTGCGCGCCGCGCTGGCCGCGGCGCGCCAGAAGGTCGGCCCCGACCGTCGCCTGTGGGCCGTGTTCGAACCGCACATGTACTCGCGCACCGCGCTGCTGATGGACGACTTCTCGACCGCCTTCACCGATGCGGACGAGGTCGTCATCGCCGATATCTTCGCCAGCCGCGACACCCCGGAAGCCATGGCCTCAACCAGCGCCGATGCCCTGGCCGATGCGATCGAGCGCGCCTCGGGCATCCCGACCATCGCGACCGGCGACGTGGATGCCACGACCGATTACGTGGCCGACCACCTCGGCACCGGTGACGCGGTGCTCGTCATGGGGGCCGGCAAGTCGTACCGCATCGCG
>JBDSGF010000105.1:0-8489 GCA_039919135.1 Candidatus Limnocylindria bacterium
AGGCCGCCATGGCCGCATCACGCTCCCGGTTGAAATACACCAGCAGGGCAAAAGCCGTCGCCAGTGGGGCCGAGACGTTGAGGACGAAGAACCCCGTCTGGATGGCCGCAGGCAGGGGTGGCACGCCGGAGCGGAGCACTCCCTCGACAGCCCCCGAGAGCAGCATGGCGCCGGCGAACCCCGCGAAGAGATAGGTCGCCGACCGAATCCCCCATGCCACCAGGGCAATCATCACCGCCGCGAAGGACCAGAGGGCCACGGCGCTCCCCTGGACGAAACCTCCCAGGACCCAATGCAATGAGAGGGGGAGGATGAATATCGCAGCGACCTGGCTGCCCACGAAGAACCGGTGGCGCTTCGTCAGAAAGAGACGCGCCAACCCAACCAGTGACAGCGCGACATAGAACGCTGGGATCAGGGCTGCCATCGGACGGCCCAGCAGCAGGTAGGTCCCGATCCAGAGAGGCGAAAGCAGGCTGATCAGACTGACCACCAGCGTCAGCGACGACTTCGTCAGCCGCCGACGCTCGTCGTCGCCAGCGCTGAATCCCGATCCGATGTAGCGCTGGAACAGCGACGGCGAAGGCTCGATCCGCATGGCCCAGGATCCCTATGCCAGCGGAAAACGGAGCAGGGCGTCGGCGGCCACCGCCGCGAAGAGCAGGGTCAGGTAGCTGATCGAATAACGGAAGAGGCTGATCGCGGCGCGGCCGTTGGCCGCATCGGCGCGCAACCGAAGAGCGCTACGGAGGAAGAAGGCGCCCAGCACGACCGCCGCCACGAGGTAGATCCAGCCCATCCCGGCGGCCGGCAGCAGGAGCAGGCTGACCGCGATGAGCGCAACGGTGTAGAGCACGATCTGGCGCGCGGTCTCCGCCTCGCCACGCACGACCGGAAGCATCGGCACATTGGCGGCCGCGTAGTCGCCGCGATAGCGCAGGGCGAGCGCCCAGAAGTGCGGCGGGGTCCAGTAGAAGACGATGGCGAACAGCACCAGCGCCGGCAGCCCCACCTCTCCGGTGACCGCGGCCCATGCAACAAGCACCGGGACGCAGCCGGCCGCCCCGCCGATGACGATGTTCTGCGGCGTCGTGCGCTTCAGCCACATGGTGTAGACGAAGACGTAGAACGCTATGGCGCTCGTGGCCAGCATGGCGCTCAGCAGGTTGACCGTGATCACCAGGAAGACAAACGCGAGCACGCTCAACGCGATCCCGAAGATCAGCGCGGACCGTGGGCTGATCGCGTGGCGCGGCAGCGGACGGTGCCGCGTGCGACGCATGAGGTCGTCGATGTCGCGGTCCACGTACATGTTGATGGCGTTCGCTCCACCGGCCGCCAGCGTGCCGCCGATGACCACCGCCGCCATGAGCCACAGCGACGGAATCCCTCCGGCCGCGAGCACCATGGTGGGCACGGTGGTGACGAGCAGCAGCTCGATGATCCGCGGCTTGGTCAGCGCCACGTAGGCGCGCATGGTCGCGAATCGGCCGGACTCGGGCTCGGGCGCTTTCACCTCGGCCGGTCGCAGCCTGCGGGTCGTCAGGAGCAGCCAGACCGATGCGCCCCACAGGGCGGCGCCGACCGCCAGGTGCGGGACGACGAACAGGGCGGACAGGCGCGACGCGACGTTCAGGCCGCCCAGCGCGATCTGGATCACGATCAGGATCACCATGGCCGTGGCCAGACGCCGCGCATGCGGCGCATCGGTCGAGCGAGCGATGGCGATGGACGACCAGATGACGAGAACGGCCACCAACACGCTCATGGCGCGGTGTGCGAACTGCACCCCCTGCTCGCTGCCGAAGATGGTCGGGAGCAGTGCGCCGTTCATGAGCGGGAAATCGGCGTACGCGAGACCCGCATGGTGGCCGGTGACCCAGGAGCCCAGGAGTATCTGGGCGAAGATGGCGACGGCACCGATGGCGACCAGGCGCGTCAGGCCCGGCCGCGTGTGCGCGGCCGGCATCGGTCCATGCGAAGCCCGCTCGGCGATGAAGATGACGGCGGCCAGGACGATCAGCGCCATCCCCAGGTGGGCCGTGACGAGCTCGGCGGCTAGGCCTTCGAGCACGACCGCCGCGCCCAGCAGCGACTGGGCGATGACCAGGACGCCGGCCACCACCGCGGCGGCGAGCAGCGGCAGGTCGCGACGGCGACGACTGAAGACGGTGATGAGGCCCACGGCGCCCACCAGCGGCCCGACGAAGACGGCGGCAGTCAGGCGGTGGCTGTGCTCGATCCATGCATGGAGATCCGCCGGCGGCAGCCAATTGCCGAAGCAGAGCGGCCAGTCCGGGCAGCCGAGCCCTGAATCGGTGGCGCGCACGAGGCCGCCGATGGCGATCAGGACGAACGTCGCGACGGCAGCCGCAACCGCAAGCTTGGCAAATCGGGTCAAATCGGGTTCCTCATCACCGCTCGCGGGGGCCGGCCGAGCGGGCGTCGCCATGATAGCCGCCGCTAGGATTGGCCGATGAGCGACGGGCGACTCCTCCAGGTCAACGTCTCGGATGGTGGCGTGCCGAAGCTGCCGGTCTCCGCCGCGCGCATCGCCAGCGAGGGCGTGGAGGGTGACCGACAACGCGAGGACACCGTGCATGGCGGGCCGCACCGTGCCGTCTCGATCCTGGGCATCGAGGCCATCCGCCGCGTCGCCGCCGAGGGTCACCCGATCGCGCCGGGCACGACCGGCGAGAACCTGACGACGGAGGGCTTTGACGTCTCCGGCCTGCCGGTCGGCACGCGCTTGGCCATCGGCGACGATCTGATCCTGGAGCTGTCCGCGCCGACGAATCCGTGCCGCACCATCCGTCACTCGTTCCGTGATCTCCGCTTCGGCCGGCTGGGCGTCGCGACACACCCGAATGACAGCCGAATGTACGCGCGCGTGATCAGCCCGGGCACGGTCCGCGCCGGCGATCCCATCCGCCTGTCCCCGCCCGTGGACGACACGGCGCAGCGCTTCACCATCGCCTGGCGATTGGACCAGGCCGAGCGCGTCAGCTCGCTCGCCTTCTGGCACGCCGCCGCTGATGCAGGTCACGATATCCGGATCCTCGACGACGGCGACATCGCCGCATCGGCCGCTCCCGGACTACCCGGGCCCATCTTCAACGCCGCCCTTGGCTTCGCTGAGCTGCCGAACCTGATGGATCGCGCTGTCGACCATTTCAACGCCAACGGGGTGGCCGGCTGGATCCTCGCCGATGAGCCACCCTGGCCCGATGCGACTGCCGACACGGCGCTTGCACGGTGGGCCGCCGACGCCGATGCGGTGGCCACCCAGCCTCCGCTCGAGGGCGTCGTCATCCGCGAGCTCCCGCGCGACGAGATCGGCCCATGGGCACAGGTCATCGTTGCGGCGAGTGGCATGCCGGCCGAGATCGGTCGCGCGTGGCAAGAGCTCGAGCCGCACCTCGCGCGCGCCGCGCACCACCATCGGTTCATCGCCGAGTTCGACGGCATGCCCGTGGCCACCGGCAGCGTCCACACGCACCGGAGCATGGGCTGGCTGCGCGCCGGGTCGGTGCTGCCGGAATTCCGCGGACACGGCGTGCAACGCGCGCTCATCGCGGCCCGTTCCGACCATGCCCGACGCATCGGTTGCGACATCATCGGCGCGTCGACCATCGAGGGCGGCGCCTCGGCGCGCAATGTCGAGCGCCTGGGCTTCAGGCGCGTGGCGACGCGGCGCAGCTACCCAACCGTCCCACCCGCCTGACGGACGCGGCGCTCGGCCGCGCGCGATTGCGGAACGTGGCGGATCACGCGCGGTATCAACGGCAGCACCCGTCGGCACATGGCCGCGATGCGGTCGACGCCGCGCTGGCGAGCGTCGGACCAACCGATCCCGTACTGCCGACGGATCGGCGCCGGAAGCGTCGCGAGCGAGATGAAATGCGCGGCATTCCACGCCACCCGCGGCGGGAACCAGGTCGGGTAGAGCACGGTATCCGCGATCGCGCGGGCAGTCGGCGTGACATGCACCCTGCCGGAGCCGATCAACCCGCTCATCCAGGCGCGCAGCTCATCGATCGTGGGCGGCACGTCACCGGCCGGCACGCCAAGCAGTTCGGCCACGCGGATGCACTCGTGGTGGTAGGCCTGCTCCTCGGCCGGAGTGAGCGGCGCAACGAAGCGACCGTAAACGCGCAGGGCGGTGTCGACGAGGGTGGCGTGCACCCACAGCAGCGCCTCGGGATCGCGCGCGCTGTACGCCTCGCCGCTCTCTGGGACGTGGCCGCGAACCGCGGCGTGGATGGCGTTCACGCGGCGGATGGCGGCATCGGCGGTCGATCGGCTGCCGAAGATCACGCCGTAGCTGCTGGTCAGCGTGCGGAGCAGGCGCCCAACCGGATCCGTGGCGTAGGTCGAATGCTGGGCCACGCCGGCGGCCACCGCCGGATGCGCGGCCTGCATGAGCAATGCGCACGAGCCGCCGGCGAGGACGAGCACCTCGCGATCGATCCGCCACGAAATGCTGCCGGGACCGAACAGGCCCGCGGCCTCATCGGCTCCGAGAGAGGTTTGGGTCAGGTTCACGTGCCGATGTGAGGACAGCGCTCCGGCATCAGTAGGCCGTGGCAGGCGTGCCTCTGGGATGCCGCGGCTCGTTGAAGATCGTGCGGAAGACGAGCCCGGCCACCACCCCTGCCACGAAGCCACCGATGTGGGCCATGTAGGCGACGCCGCCGGTCTGCTCGGTGACCGCGATGGCACCGAATCCACTGATGAACTGGAGCACCGCCCACATGCCGATGGCCACGATGGCCGGCACGGGCACCAGGAAGCGGAACAGGAAGACGGTGACGCGGTTGGTCGGGAACATGACCAGGTACGCGCCCAGCACGCCGGAGATGGCGCCGGAGGCACCGAGTGTCGGGATGATGGAACCGGGGTCGATGAGGATCTGGGCGAAGCTCGCGATCACGCCGGCCGCGAGATAGAAGACCAGGTACGGGATATGGCCGATGCGGTGCTCGACGTTGTCGCCGAAGATCCACAGGAAGAGCATGTTGCCGCCAAGGTGCAGCCATCCGCCGTGCATGAAGATGCTGCTGAACAGCGTGAGCCAGATGGGAACCGGCCCGGGCTCCTGCGGCACGTCCACGGTCTGGCCGTCGACGGTGATCGGCTCCGGCACGGTCAGGTCCACCCCGTTCGTGATCTCGAACGGGACGGCGCTGTAGCCGTAGGTGAACTCGGTGCCCTCGGTGCTCGCGCCGGCGCCCTGGAGCAAGAGGAAGACCGCGATGTTGATGGCAATGAAGGCCAGACTGACGAACGCCAGACCGTGCCCTCGCTCGTTCTCGTCACTGATCGGGAACATCGGGCGGATGATAGAGCAGGCGCCGCGCCATAATCGCGGCCATGGAGATCTACGTTCGTCCCTTCGACGGGGATTCCCGAGCCTTCTTCGAGGCGGGAGTCCTCGCCTTCAGCGAGCGGCCGCACGAGGCCGACATGCCATCGTGGGATGCGCTCTTCGAGCCGGATCGGGCCGTCGCCGCCTACGACGGCAATCGGATCGTCGGGACCGCCGGCATCTTCAGCTTCGACCTCACCGTGCCCGGTGGTGTGCTGCCGGCGGCCGGCGTGACGATCGTGGGCGTGCATCCAACGCATCGGCGCCAGGGCATCCTGCGGCGGATGATGCGGATGCAGCTCGACGCCATCCATGACCGAGGCGAGCCGCTCGCCATCCTGTGGGCGTCGGAGGGCAGCATCTATCAGCGTTTCGGCTACGGGCTGGGAACCACACGCACGCGCCTGGATGCCGCGCGCGAGCGAAGCGCGTTCCGCCTGCCGCACACGCCGGCCGGCACGATCCGATTCGTGGAGGTCGACGAGGCAAAGCGCCTGTTCCCTCCGGTCCACGACGCACTGCTGCCGCACCGGCCCGGCTTCTTCGCCCGCACCCCGGCTTACTGGGATCACGAGATCTTCCACGACCCCGAGCACTGGCGCCGCGGCGCGAGCGCTGCCTGGCATGTCGTGCACGAGGTCGCCGGCGTGGCTGACGGATACGCCCGCTACCGCATCCGCGATGCCTGGGATGACTCCGGCCCGAAGTCGACCGTGGTCCTGACCGAGATGCTCGCGACGAACTCGGCCGCGCACCAGGACCTGTGGCGCTACGTGCTCGACATCGACCTCATGAGCCGCCTGGAGGCGTGGAACATCGCCGCCGACGACCCGATCTTCCTCTCGGTCGCCGAGCCGCGAAAGCTGGGGCTGGGCGTCACCGACGGCATCTGGCTGCGGATCGTGGACGTTGCCTCCGCGCTCGCCGGGCGCCGCTACGGCGCCGACGGATCCCTGACCCTCGAGGTCGCCGACGAGTTCTGTCCCTGGAACGACGGGCGCTGGTCGCTCTCGGTGGAGGACGGCGTCCCGGTCGTCCAGGCCGGCACCGATGCGCCCGACATCACCTGTGACGTCACCGACCTCGCTGCCGCCTACCTTGGCGCCTTCAGCTTCGCGCAACTGGCCGATGCGAATCGCGTGCACGAGTTCCACCCAGGCGGCGTCGAACGCGCCGATGCGCTCTTCCGCACCGACCGCGCTCCGTGGTGCCCCCGCGTCTTCTGACTCGGTCCCCACCCGGGTCGCCGTTCGGTCGACATATGCTCACCCAGCGGCACAGTACGCAGGTGAGGCCAGCCGCCATCGGCCTCTGAGGGGCCGCACGGGTGACATATGCGCCGCGGGGTGAACAGTTGTCGTGGTTGCGGCGACCTTCACCGACGTAATGCCCGCGAGGACACCCATATGTCCACGTTGCGGCCGATATTCGCTGCCGTTCACGCGGGTGCGCTGCGTCCGATTGCTGATCCGACGCGACCGGCGTAGGGTCGGCCCATGAGCAGCGCCGCGCTCGATCGGTCGCTGGCCGTCCTGCTCGTCATCCAGGTGGCGAGTGGCCTGCTCACCCTGCGTGCGGGCGTGCCGGCCACCGCTCCGCTGTTCTGGCTCCATGGTCTGGTCGGTGGGGCGCTGTTGGTGGCGGCGACCGAGAAGCTGCGGCGCAGTGTCGGCCCCGCCATCCGCCGCCGTCGATGGGGCCGCCTGGCGCTGGGCACGCTGCTCACCTTGCTTGTTGCCGCCGCGCTGGCAGGCGGCTTCACCTGGGTCGCCAGCGGGCGCATTCTGTCCATCGGTCCGTGGACGATCCTGACGCTGCACGTCTGGGCCGCGCTGGCGGTCATCCCGGTCGTGCTCGTCCACCTGGTCCCGCGTCGTTTCCGGCTCCTCCGGCCTCCCGCCGGAGCGCCGCGCCCCAGTCGCCGGACGTTCCTTGCCACAGGCGCCCTTGTCATGCTCGGCGCCGTGGCCTGGGGAGCCGCCAACCTGCTGGACACGGTGCAGGGCGGTGTGCGCCGCTTCACCGGATCGCGTTGGTTACCGGCCGGTGGCATCCCGCCCCCGACGACCTTCTACGGCGAGGGGACGCCGGCCATCGATCCCGCCGCCTGGCGCCTGGAGGTGACCGGTCGAGTGGAGCGCCCGTTGAGCCTGGACCGCGAGAGCCTTGCCGCGCTGGGCGTCGAGGAGCGCGACGCCACCCTGGACTGCACCTCCGGCTGGGTGATGACCACGTCCTGGCGCGGGACGCCGCTGACGTCGGTCCTCGAAGCGGCGGGGGCCGATGCTGTGCCGCACATCCTCGTTCGCAGCGTGACCGGCTGGAGCGTTGCGCTGAACCGTGACGAGGTGTCCGGCTGCCTCCTCGCCACGCACCTCGCCGGCGGGGAGCTTCCTGCCGCGAACGGATGGCCGTGCCGGCTGGTCGCCCCAGACCGCCGAGGCCTCGACTGGATCAAGTGGGTCACCGAGATCCAGGTGGGTTGACGGGATCACGTTTCGTACATACTTGTGCGCATGACTGTGCGCACAAATCTCCTCCTGCCGAAAGAGCTCGTCGACGATGTTGACCATTACGCCGGCCCGCGTGGAAGGTCCCGGTATGTTGCGCAGGCCCTCACTGAGCGCGTGCGGCGCGATCGGCTCCGGGAGGTCGTCCTGGCAACAGCCGGCGCATGGAAGGATCATCCGCTCTTCCCGACCTCGGAGGCGGTGGTGGAATGGGTCCGCGAACGCAGGGCGGAAGAGACCGATGTCGGACCTGAACCCGAATGACTCGCTACGTCCTCGACACCTCATTCGTCATCGATCACCTCCGTGGCGATCCTGTGGCAATCGAACGATTCGCACAACTGTTCGAAAACGGGGATCAACCGGTGGTCAACGAGGTCGTGGCGTGCGAGGCGTGGGCCGGCGCTTCCCACTCTGGCGATCCGGATCTCGAGAGGTTGATGTCCGTTGTGGAGTTCGTCCAGCCCGGGCCGGCATCCGCTCAGCGGGCCGGCCGGTGGCGTCAGGAAGCAATGGGCCGGGGACACACCCTCAGCCTGGCCGATGCGCTGATCGCGGCTGCGGCTGCGGCTGCGGCTGGGGATGATGCCGTCGTGCTGACGCGGAACGTC
>JBDSGF010000106.1:0-6735 GCA_039919135.1 Candidatus Limnocylindria bacterium
CGATGCTGAAGAGCGATGGGGGATCGGCTTCGGGATCCATCTCGTGAGCGGCGCGTTCGGTAGCGGCGGCCGCCCGGTTCACCGCGCCGACCTCGTCCTCCTCCACCACGTGATGTGGGTCACGCCCGTCGAGCCGCACCTGGATGGTGACGCCCCAGGTTGCGCGGATCGAGTGCCACGTTCCGCTGGGATCGATCAGCGACGGCGACCGAGGCCCGGCCGCCACGAGCACGGCATCTGCCGCAATCGGCGTTCCATTGTCGAGCGTCACGCCCGTCACGCGCCCATCGGCGAAAGAGGGGCTCGCCGGCGACCCGATGACGAAGACGGCGCCCCGCTGCTCGGCGAGCGATGCCCAGGCGGTGGTGGCGGATGCGGGCGGGATGGGGTAACCGGTCGCCAGGCGCACCGCCGACGGCCCCGGCGTCAACGAAGGCTCGAGTCGATGCACCTCGTCGGCCGAGAGGAGCTGCGCCCCGAGCTCTGGGAACGCATCAGCCATGCGCCGCGCCTGGGCGGCGGCCGCGTCGGCATCGCGGTTGAGGAGCAACAGCCCGGCCGGGGACGCGCCCATGACGAAGTGGCTATCGGTCCGGTCCGCCAGAGCCCGATAGCGGGCAAGGCTCTCGCGGTAGAGGACAGCCAGAACCGGGTCGAATGGATGCTGGATCGCGCCGAGGTTGCGACCCGAGGCGCCCGCACCGATGGTCGCAGCCTCGACCAGGACCACATGCGCTCCTCGGTCGGCCATGATCGCGGCGGCCGCGCAGCCGATGATCCCGCCGCCGATGACCACGACGTCCGCGCTGGACGGCGCATGATGGCGGCCGTTCCGGGGTTGCTCCACGATTCGAGGATAGCGGGCGCCGCGTTTTGTCGATTTCGGCCGCCGGGCACTCGTCGAACGATTGTCAACGGGTAGCCGTACGAGGAGAAACCACATGAGCTCGCTCGACGAGCAGCTGGCCAATCAGATCGCGAACATCGAGCACACCACCCGGCGCTCTATGGGCGAGTGGACCGAGATCGTCCGCGCTTCGGGCCTGGAGAAGCACGGCCAGGCGGTGGCGATGCTGAAGGCCGAGCATGGGCTGGGGCATGGCAACGCCAACCTCATCGTCATCAAGGCACGGGAAACGCTCGCCGGTGGCGCGGCGTCCGCCGACGACCTGGTCGAGACCCACTACGCCGGCAAGAACGCGCACCTGCGTCCCGCCTACGAGGCGGTCGTCGCCGTGGTGCGCAACTTCGGCGACGACGTCGAGCTGGCGCCGAAGAAGACGTACGTGAGCCTGCGGCGCGACAAGCAGTTCGGCCAGGTCGGTCCCGCGGCCGGGCAACTGGAGGTCTGCCTCAACCTGCCGGGCCGGGACGGCACCGATCGGCTGAAGCCGACCAGCGGGATGGCGACGCATCGAGTTCGGATCGCGGACGGGTCCGGCCTGGACGATGAGCTGCTCGGCTGGCTGCGCGAGGCCTACGAGCGCGCCTGACCGATACGGCCGGGGTAGCATCGGCCTCGTATGAAGGTGATCTGCGGGCTTGGCAATCCCGGCGAGCGATATCGGCTCACGCGCCACAACATCGGCTTTCGGGTCGTGGACCTGCTCGCCGACCGCTGGGGGCTGACCGGTGATGGTCGCGTCCGCGATGGTGTTGCGCTGGTGGAGGGGCATCGGCCGGAACCGGTCGGCAAGGTGCTCCTTGTCAAGCCGATGCGCTACATGAACCGATCCGGCGTCGTCCTTCGGACGGCATTGCGGCAGACCGATGTCGAGGTCACGTCCGACCTGCTGGTCGTGGCCGATGACATCGACCTGCCGTTGGGACGGGTACGGCTCCGGCGATCCGGATCGGCCGGTGGCCACAACGGGCTGCGCGACATCATCAGCTCCTTCGGCACCAATGAGTTTGCGCGGCTGCGGATCGGCATCGGCAAGGCGGGCGAGGCGGTGGACCACGTCCTCGCCGCATTCGAGCCCGATGAGCGCGAGCTCGCCGACGAGATGGTCCAGGTTGGTGGCGATGCCGCCGAGCGCTGGCTGCACGACGGCGTCGACGAGGCGATGAACGTCTTCAACGGCCTCGATCCCGCCGAACCCGCCGGCTGATTGTCCGCGCCGCGTCACGTGGCACATTACGCCACGCCATCTGGCACAGCGCCGTCCGGGCTGCGCCCACCCAGCTACCATGTGCCGTTCATGTCGTCCTCGCGCGGCGGTGACCGCCGCGTCGCAGCGCTCGTCGACGCCCTTCGGCCCCATCTGCCGGAATCGGGCGTCCTTCGCGTGCCCGCCGCCGCCCGCCCAGGCCACCTGGCGGTACGGCGAGCCGAGCTTCCGACCACGCGACCGCTGGTGGTCGTGGCGCGCACCGACGAGGAGGCGCACCGCCTGACGGATGACCTGGTCGCCTGGATCGGCGGCACCCATGTGCGGACGCTGCCGGAGCGCGCCGCTCTCCCGCTCGAGCGTGCCCTCGCCGAGCACGATGAGTCGTCCGAGCGATTGTCGGTGCTCTCCGAACTCGGAGCGGGCACGCGAAACCTGGTCGTCGTCGCGCCCCTCCTGGCACTCGTTCAGCGCACGCTCGGCGTTGAGCAGTTGCGTCAAGCGCGGACGAGCCTGCGCGTCGGGGAGCGCATCGCGCAGCGCACCCTCCTCGAGCGGCTCGTGGCCGGCGGATACGAGCCTTCGGTCGAGGTCACCGGCATCGGCGAGTTTGCGCACCGCGGCGGGCTGATTGATGCCTGGCCGCCGGGCTTCGATGAGCCGGTACGGGTGGAGCTGTTCGCCGACGAGGTGGAGTCAATCAGAAGCTTCGACCCGATGACCCAGGGATCACGCCGCCGCCTGTCGGAGATTCACCTGGTGCCCTCGTCCGAGTTCCGGCCGCTGGGCGGATGGGAGGACGTTGGGCAGCGGGTCCCACTGACCTCGGACCAGCTGAAGGAGGACGCCGCATGTCTGGCGCAGGGGGACATCGGCGAGACGGCGGAGACCTGGGCGGCACTTCTCACCGCGGGTCCTGCCGCCGATCACGTGCCGCACGCAGCGCATCTCGTCCTGACCGACCTCGACGAGCTTCGCGCGCTGGCCGTCGACCTCGATACGCAGGCCGTCGACCGCAAGGACGGGCTCGTGCGCGCTCGCGAACTCCCGGCGGAATGGCCGCTCCCGTACGACGCCGGCGCAACCCTCGAGGCAATGGTCGGACGTGCAGCGGAGCGGCTCGAGGAGCAGGCGGAGCGCGAGGCCGGCTACTTGCCCGCTCCACCGCTCCCCGGACGCGCGGATCGCGCCGGCGCGTGGCTGCTCGAATTGGCCAACGCGGGCCATGGCGTCGTCGTCACCACCGACCAGGCCAGCCGGGTGGGGGAGCTGCTCGAGGAGGCGGGACGGCCGACCGCGGCTCTCGCGGAGCTGCGAAACGCCCCGGCGCCGGGCGAGATTGGCCTCGTCCACGGCTCGCTCTCGGGCGGCTTCGCGCACGCGTCCGCCAACCTATTGGTCCTGACGGATCGCGAGCTCTTCGGCGCGACCCGCGTCCGACGGCTGACCGCCGCAAAGGGCGTTGTCACCCGCGACCTCATCGGCAAACTCCAGCCGGGCGACCACGTCGTGCATGTCGACCACGGCATCGCGCGCTACGCGGGCATGGCGCAGCGCACCTTCGGCAATGACGTCAAGGAGTATCTCCAGCTCGACTTCGCCGGCACGGACAAGATCTTTCTGCCGGCCGACCAGATCGGGCGCATCACCCGCTACGCCGGCGGGCCCGCGCCGGCGCTGAGCAGGCTCGGCGGCACCGAGTGGGAGCGGACGAAGACGCGCGTGCGCCGCGCCGTGGGGGACCTTGCAATGGAGCTGATCGAGATCTATGCCGCCCGCGAATCGGCTCCCGGCTTCGCCTTTTCCGCCGATACCACCTGGCAACGCGAGCTGGAGGAGAGCTTCCCGTATACCGAGACGCCGGACCAGGCGCGAAGCATCGAGGAGGTCAAGGCCGACATGCTCAAGCGGCGGCCGATGGATCGGCTTGTCGTCGGCGACGTCGGCTACGGCAAGACCGAGGTCGCGCTGCGCGCCGCCTTCAAGGCGGTCCAGGACGGCAAGCAGGTCGCCATCCTGGTGCCGACCACCGTGCTGGCGCAGCAGCACCTGCTCACCTTCGAGCGGCGGCTGGGTGCCTTTCCGATCAGGGTCGCCATGCTCAGCCGCTTCGTGTCGAAGAAGGCGCAGGAGCGCACGGTAGAGGCGGTCGCGGACGGTACCGTCGACATCCTGATCGGGACGCATCGGATCCTGAGCAAGGACATCTTCTTCGCGGACCTGGGCCTTCTCGTCGTCGACGAGGAGCAGCGCTTCGGCGTTTCGCACAAGGAGCGCATCAAGTCCACGCGGCGCGAGGTCGACGTCCTCACTCTCAGCGCCACTCCCATCCCGCGCACCTTGCACCTGTCGCTGGTCGGAATCAGGGACCTGAGCGTCATCGAGACGCCGCCGGAGGCGCGGCTGCCTATCCAGACTCGCATCGCGGAGGACGACGATGGGCTGGTGCGCGACGCCATCGGCCGCGAGCTCGATCGCGGCGGACAGGCCTTCTACGTCCACAACCGGGTCGAGACGATCGAGGCGGCGGCCGAGCGGGTGCGACGACTGGTGCCGGGGGCGCGGGTCGCCATCGGTCACGGGCAGATGGCGGAGGGCATGCTCGAGCGGGTGATGCTGGACTTCGACGCCGGCCGCTTCGACGTGCTGGTGTGCACCACCATCATCGAGTCCGGCCTCGACATCCCAAACGCGAACACCATCATCATCGTGCGAGCGGACACCTTCGGCCTGGCGCAGCTCTACCAACTGCGCGGACGGGTGGGCAGATCCGACCGCCGCGCCCACGCATACCTGCTCCATCGGCGCGGGATGCCGCTGACGCAGATAGCCCGCAAGCGGCTCCACGCCATCTTCAGCGCGTCCGACCTGGGTGCCGGCTACCAGATCGCCCTGTCCGATCTCGAGATCCGCGGTGCCGGCAACATCCTGGGTGCCGAGCAGCACGGATTCATGGCGGCTGTCGGATTCGAGATGTACACCCGCCTGCTGGCCGAGGCCGTGGACCTCCTTCGAGGTCGGGTTCCCCTGCCGGAGCCGGCGCCCGTGCGGCTGGACCTGCCGGGATCGGCCTACCTGCCGGACGACTACATCGCCGATTCGGGCGCCAAGCTGGAGGCCTACCGGCACTTCGCGAAGCTCCGATCAGAAGCCGATGCTGAGGCGCTGCGCGCCGACCTGCGGGACCGATACGGACCCATCCCGCCAGCGGTCGAGGGCCTGTTCGCCGCGGTGCGTGTCCGCCTGGCCGCCGAGGCCGCCGGCGTGCCCGAGGTTCGCGCCGAGGAGCACCAGGTGACATTGAAGTGGACGCGGATGCCGGACCGGCGAACGGTGAGCGTTGCGCTCCAGGTTGCCGGTCTGCGGCCCGACACCGCCTCGAACCAGGTCCGCATCCCGGTCGCACCCGGTCGAGACCCGATCGATGTGGCGCTCCGGTCCCTGGGCGCTCTGGGCGGCAAGTCCCAGTCATGAGGCTGAATAACCTGGTCAGTTCGGCCACTCTGACGGCGGGTGCTGGCTCTCCTTGGCGTCGAGAATTCGGCTGCGCGCACGCCGGACAGGTGGCGGGGCTTGCGCGGGCAAGCGAGCAACCGCTGGCTCGACGACGACGGTCGAGTTCATGCTGCGCGGGTGGGGCGCGTCCTATTCCTCGCTCGAATCGAACGCCGCGCGTACCTTGGCGCGGAAGGAGGGTGGATCGATCGCGGGGTAACGGTACAGCGCCGGTTCGATCTGCTCGTACAGCTCGATGGCCCTTCGGCGCTCGATCAAGCCGCGTCGCAGCATCTCGGACACGTCTCTTGTGTCCTGCTCGTGACCTCGCTCGACCTTTGAGAGCGCCTGGGCGTAGAAGTCGTAGTGGTAGTAGCTGACATGGCCGTGCCGGGCGACGAAAAGGCTGCGCTCCCCCCAGCCGGGGACGGTGGGAATGAAGTCTGCCGGCGACGCCAGCTCGACGTTGATCTGGAGCTCCTCCTTCAGCTCAGGGAGACCCCAAAGCAGGCGGTCGTCGTCGGGCTCGATCCGAATGTCAATGTCGATCGTGCTCGCGCGCCAGCCGATAAGGACTGCGGTCGCGCCACCGGTGAGATGGACTGTCGCCTCGATGGGCGCTCCCGCACCGAACGCATGCAGGAACGATTCGATGCGCCCAGCGTCAGCCCGCTTTCGCATGCTCCGCCGCGCGCTCGAAACTCACCAGGCGCCGGACCAGGGCGTTATATCGCCCATGGGCCGCATCGGCGCCTTCCTCGGCGAGGCGCTCATAGAGCCGGTGCTCGGGATCATCAGTCAGCCCCGACGGCAGCGCAAGGCCGATCGCCCGCAGGCGTGGGGCGCCGATCGCAACCAGGAGGGCTGCGACGCTGTCGATCTTGCCACGGGCAAGATCCTCCATGCCCTGCCGCACGAGCTCATATCCCGGCAGGGTCTCGAAGCTCTCCAGAGACTGACCTGGGGCCAACGGCATTGGCCGATAGTAGTCCGGAGGGATACGACCTGCTTGTGCGGCTTCAAGAGGGTGCTCGAGCTGTACGCAGCGCATCGGCGGCTCGACTTCGCAGATGCCTACCTTGCCGCAAGCGGCCTGGAGATCGGACCGGCCCGCGTCGCGTCCCTCGAT
>JBDSGF010000107.1:0-2819 GCA_039919135.1 Candidatus Limnocylindria bacterium
GGGCGCGCCACACTAGCCCGGCCCCGGCCACGCCGCGCCCAGGAGTCGGCGTGCTTCGACCTCGTCGGCCCGCATCTGCTTGACAAGAGCCTCCACCGATTCGAAGCGCCGCTCTTCTCGCAGCCGCTCCTCGAGTTCGAGCGTCAGTGTGGCGTCATACAGGTCGCCATCCCAATCGAGGAGATACACCTCGACCTGGATGCGCCCGTCGCGGTGGAAGGTCGGGCGCACGCCGACGCTGACGAGCGCCGGATGTCCGCGAGCCACGCCTCGCTCCGCAACCTCCACGCGACCCAGATAGATGCCCAGCGCGGGGAGCGCCGGCGTGTAATCGAAGGCGAGGTTGGCGGTCGGGAAGCCGAGCTCCCTCCCCCGCCGGTCACCGTGCACGACGGTGCCGCGCAGAAGCGGCGGGCCCCCGAGGAGTTCCGCGGCGGTGGCCACATCGCCGTCGCTCAGCGTCGAGCGGATGCGCGACGAGGAGACCGGCGCCCCGTCAACGAGCAGCGGCTCCACCACGACGGCATCGAAGCCACGCTCGACACCGATCTGGCCCACGCGCTCCGCGGTCCCGGCGCGTCCACGGCCGAACGCGCTATTCGGCGTCATGATGATGCCGCAAAGCTCGATGCCAGGCGCCAGGGCGTCGAGGAATGCCTCTGGCGCCAGGGAGCGCAGCGCGTCGTCGAAGCCGATGACGACCGCGCGGTCCAGCCCGGTGCCCTCCAGCCGCTCCATGGTGATTTCGGGCGGAAGGAGCCGCGGGACGACGCTGCCGGGCCGGATCACCTCATCGGGGTGGGGCGAGAAGACCAGCGC
Organism: Candidatus Limnocylindria bacterium; assembly: GCA_039919135.1. GTDB lineage: Bacteria > Chloroflexota > Limnocylindria > QHBO01 > QHBO01 > JACDBZ01. The sequence continues at coordinate 820 of JBDSGF010000107.1, forward strand.
GACCGATGCCGCGTCACGCTCGCGCGCCGCGGCGATGGTCCCGGCCAGGAGGTGCCGGTGGCCGCGGTGCATCCCGTCAAACACCCCCATCGTGATGACCGCCGGACCGATAGAGGGAATGGAGAGCGTCACTGCGCGACATCCGGCGGCAGCACCTTGTCCGGTCGTAGCAGTCCTCCTCCGACGTGCCCGACCCCTAGAAGGTCGCCGGCTCCGAACACCGCCACGCGGCCGTCCGGAGCGCAGACCACCGACTGCTCGGAGCCGTGGACGAAGCGCCAAGCCGCATCGGCATCCAGCACGACGCGCGGAAGCGGCAGGAGATCGCCAACGGGCCGGATGGCCTCGCCCAGTCGGCCAGCCTCCGCAAGTGACTCGAGCTGCGCGGGTGCGATGCCGTCATCCACGCTCAGCCCGGCCGCTTCGGTGCGACGCAGCGCGTGAAGGTGCCCGCCGCTGCCCAGCCGCTCGCCGAGGTCCCGCGCGATCGAGCGAACGTACGTTCCGGGACCGCAGCGCAGGTCGATCCGCACATCCAGCCGACCGTCGACGCGCTCGACGCCCAGAAGGTCGATGACGTCCACCGTTACCGCGCGTGCGGATAGGTCCTGGATCGGCGCGCCGGCTCGCGCCGCACGATGCGCGGTCCGACCCTCGTGCTTGCGCGCGCTGAAGAGCGGCGGCCGCTGGTCGAAGGTGCCGACGAACGACGCAAGCGCCTCGGTCACGGCTGCGTCGGAAGGGAGCGGACCGTCCACCGCCTCAAGCGGACCTTCGGCGTCATCGGTTGCGCTGCGCTCGCCAAGCCGGATGACCGCGGTGTAGCGCTTGCGGCCGCCGGTCAGCTCCTCGCTGAAGCGCGTTGCGGCGCCGACCAGGATGGGCAGGACGCCCGAGGCGAGGGGATCCAGGGTCCCGGCGTGACCGATGCGTCGGATGCCGGTCAGGCGACGCAGGAAGCCAACCATGTCGTGGCTGGTCGGCCCGACCGGCTTGTCGAGGTTAACGACCCCGAGCATCGGCGCGGGCGAGCTCCCGCTCGCACTCGTCGAGCACGCGCGTCATGGCGTCGGCCAGCGGCCCGTCGACCGTGCAGCCGGCGGCTCGGGCGTGTCCCCCACCGCCAAAGGCCGAGGTGATGGCAACGGCGTCGGCGTTCGCCGATGTGCGGACGCTGACCCGCGTCTGGGACGCATCGGCTTCCTTGAAAAGCATGGTGATGTCGGCCGCCTTGGTGGATGCGAGGAGGTCGATGAAGCCCTCGCTGGCGTCCGGCTCAGTCACCGTCTCGGCCAGCATCGCCAGCGTCATGCTGGCGTGCACGATGCGCCCATCACGGCGCTCGGTGGCCCCGGCCAGGATCTTCCCCCACAGGGCCAGCATGCTGAACGCCTTGTCGGCATAGATGGACCGATGAATCCGCGCCAGCGGCGCGCCGGCCTCGACCAGGTCGGCAGCGACCCGGAGCGTGCGCGGCGTCGCGTTCGGATGCGAGAAGGTGTGTGTGTCCTGCACGATCCCGGCCGTCAGGACGGTCGCGATCTGCTCGTCGATCTCGATGCCCAGCTCGGGGATGAGCATGGCGAGCATCTCGCAGGTGGCGGCGGCGTCAGGGTCAACCCATGCGGCGAGCGCCTCGCTGCCGTCGTTCGAAATGTGATGGTCGATGTTCACGACACGCGCCCGCTTGAGCCATGCTCCACAGTCACGCACCACGGCACCCGTGCGTGACAGCGGGCCATCGACCACGACCGCCAGGTCGGCCTCGAGCCTCGGCGTGACGTGGACCTCGTCCGCGTAGGGCAGGCCGACCAGCCACGGCGGGACAGGGTCTGCGGCAACGACCTCGGCCTGCTTGCCCAAACGCTCAGCGGCCATACGGAGCGCAAGCGCCGAGCCAAGGGTATCGGCGTCGGGGTTCTCGTGACAGATCACCGTAACGCGTGACGCGCCAAGGATGGCGTCGCGCACCGCCTCACGACTCATTCCGGACGCTCCTC
>JBDSGF010000108.1:0-8016 GCA_039919135.1 Candidatus Limnocylindria bacterium
GCCATGGCGCCGGGGCTGGTCTCCATCTCGCGGGCCATTTCCGCCGCATCGTCCGGTCCCGATTGGCGCGAGGCCGCGGCGGCGGCCGCATCGGCTCTGCGGCGCCAAATGGCCGATGCGGTGCTACACTCGACGGCCAGTCCCGCCCACGCGGCTAACAACGGAGGATCGTGAAGTTCGATGCCGATTCCCGGACCAATGGAGCTCATCCTGCTGCTGGTGATCGTCCTGATCATCTTCGGCCCGGGCAAGCTGCCCGATATCGGCAATGCTGTCGGGAAGGGGATCCGCGAGTTCCGCAAGGCCTCCACCGAGCTCGAAGACTCGGTGCGCGGCGACTCGAAGCGGGCGGCCACCGACGAGAAGCCGTCGGGCGAGAGCTCGGACCGCTCGCACTGATCCGCGTCTCTCCTCGACCGTCGTCGGTCCGGTGACCCGCGACGAGGCCACGATGAGCCTCCTCGATCACCTCGAGGAGCTGCGTGGCCGCATCATCGTCATCGCCGTCTCGATTGTGCTCGGCGGGATCGCAGGTTTCTTCCTCTCCGAGCCGATCATCGCCATCCTGCGCGCCGCGCTCCCCGAGGGACAGGACACGCTGATCCAGATCAGTGTCGGAGAGTCGCTGGCGGTGCGTCTGCGCGTGGGGCTGTACGTGGGCATCGCGATCTCGGTGCCGGTCATCCTCTACCAGATCTGGCGGTTCGTCACGCCTGGCCTCACGCGCCGAGAGCGGCGGCTGATCTGGCCGATGCTCATCGGTGCCAGCGTCCTCTTCGCCATCGGCATCGGCCTCGGTTACTTCGTCATCCCGTATGCCCTCGATTTCCTCCTGGGGCTCGCGCTCCCCGGCGTTGAGACCCAGCTCCGGTTGAGCGAGTACGTCAGCTTCGTCTCGACGGTGATGCTCGCCTTTGGGCTCGCGTTTCAGTTCCCGATCCTCCTGCTCCTGCTCGCCCGTGTCGGGATCCTCAACTACCGCTTCCTCTCGTCACGCCGTCGGTGGGCGATCCTGGCGATCGTCCTGTTCGCGATCGTCGCCACGCCGGGCGGCGACCCGCTGAGCTCGATCGTCCTTTCGCTCGTCATGTACGCCCTCTTCGAAGCGACTCTTCAGCTGATTCGCAAGATCCGGCCGTGAGCGTCTGGCTCCTGACCGATGCGGCCATGGACGCGCACCTGGCGCCCGGCCATCCAGAGCGTCCCGACCGGCGGGCCGCCGTCGCCGACGGGGTCCGCGATGCGGCCGGCGACCTCCTGCGTGAACCGCAGGTCGAGCCGATCGACGACGTCACGCTGGCGGCGATCCATAATCCGGCCTATCTCGACATGCTCGGGGACACCGAGGAGCGCGGTGGCGGCTGGCTCGACGCAGACACATATCTCGTCGTCGGCTCCCTCCGCGCCGCCCGGCTCGCCGCCGGCGCCACGTTCCAGGCTGCCCTCGCCGTCGCAACGGGCGCTGCTGGCGTGGCCTTCGCGGTCGTGCGGCCGCCCGGGCACCACGCCGCGTCGGGGCGGGGGAGCGGCTTTTGCCTGCTCAACAACGTCGCGATTGCCGCGGCCGGCCTGCGAGCGGCGGGACACGCCCGGCGGATCGCGATCATCGATTTGGACGTCCACCACGGCGACGGCACCCAGGAGATCTTCGCCGCTGACCCTGACCTGTGCTACGCGTCTACCCACCAGTTCCCGTTCTACCCCGGCACCGGCCTGCCGGAGGAGCGCGCGGTGGGGGAGGCGGCCGGCACCACGCACAACCACCTCCTGGCGGCCGGCGACGGGGACGAGGCATTCATTGGTGCCTGGCGTGACGAGCTGCTACCCGCGGTCGAGGACTTTGCTCCCGAGGCGATCCTCGTCTCCGCCGGCTACGACGCGCATCGTGCTGATCCGCTTGGCGAGCTCGACGTGACGGAGCACGGATTCGCGGAGGTGTCGCGGCTACTCGGGGCGTTGAGCCGACGGCTTGGCCTGCCGGGCGTCGCGCTGACCCTGGAGGGTGGATACGATCTCGAAGCGCTGCGCGCGTCGGCGGCTGCGACGGTGCGCGGGCTCCTCGACGCCGATCGGGATTGAGCGTGTGCGCGGCTATACTCGATTTGGGTTCACGCAGGGAGGGGACGGTGGCGCGCTCCATACCGACCGAGACAGCGCCTGGGGGCCAGGCGGCGCATGACCGAGGGGTCGTCGCGCCTCGTCCGGAACCGGTGCCCACGGACCATCTGCTCGTGATCAGCGGCCTCTCGGGCGCGGGCAAGAGCCAGGCCAGCAAGCTCTTCGAGGATCTCGGCTATTCGGTCGTCGACAACCTGCCGCCCGCCCTGCTCGACCATTTCCTTGCCCTGCGCCACGAGCAGCCCGAACGCTACCGCCGTTCGGCGCTGGTGCTCGACATTCGCGCCGGTGACCCGGCACCGGCCATCGAGCGCGCCGCAGCATTGGTCGAGGCCGAAGGCTCGCGGCTGGAGCTGGTGTATCTCGAAGCGAGCGATGCAAGCCTGGTGAGCCGATTCAGCGAGACCCGGCACCGTCATCCGCTCCAGGCCACCCGCAGCGGCGTCCAGGCCAGCATTGCCGAGGAGCGCCGCCGCCTGGCGCGCACGCGAGAGATGGCCGATCACGTCGTCGATACGACCGGCCTCTCGATCGGCCAGCTCAAGGATCGGCTCTTCGCGCTCGTTCCGCGCGAGCCGGCGACCGATGATCTGCGCATCGACATCGTCACCTTCGGCTTCAAGTACGGCATCCCGCTCGAGGCCGACCTCGTCTTCGACGTCCGATTTCTGACGAACCCGTACTGGAACCCCGATCTCAAGCCCCTCTCCGGCCTGGACGATAAGGTCCGCCAGTTCGTTCTCGGCCAGCCCGCGGCCACGCGGTTCCTGGAGCTCGTCACCGAGCTGCTTCAGCTCACGGCCCCGGCGTACCGGGCCGAGGGCAAGGAGCAGTTGCGGGTGGCACTGGGCTGCACCGGTGGTTACCACCGCTCCATCGTGCTGGCCGAGGAGCTGGCGCGTCGCCTGGGCGAGTTGCCGGATGCATCGGTCACCGTCTTCCACCGGGAGCTGGAGCGATGAAGCGACCGCGCCTGCCGCGCTGGATGTATCCCGGCATGCATCTCAAGCGCTGGCTGGTGCTGCTGTTCGCGGGGATCGCTATCCTGGGGCTCGGTGCGGCGATCTTCATCCGCGACCTGTATCGGACGAACGCGGCCGATGAGATCGCCGTCGTGTACTGGCTGACCGGCGCCTGGATGGAGCCGCAGATTCGCGCCGCCGTGGTGGCCGCCCTGGGCATCGGGCTGACGGTGATCGGCATGTGGGGTCTCATGCGTTCGGTCGTCTCGCCGTTCGTGGCGCGCGGCGACAGCGTGATGGAGGTGCTCTACACGAAGCGCTACCTGGCCCGCGGGCCGCGAATCGTGGCGATCGGCGGCGGCACCGGCCTCTCCACCCTGCTCCGCGGCCTCAAGGGCTACAGCGCGAACATCACCGCGGTGGTCGCCGTCGCCGATGACGGCGGAAGCAGCGGCCAACTTCGTAAGCAGCTCGGCATCGTGCCACCGGGCGACATCCGCAACTGCCTCGCCGCCCTGGCCGACGCGGAGCCGCTCATGACACAGCTCATGCAGTACCGCTTCCCGGCCGGCTCGGGGCTCGACAACCACGCGTTCGGAAACCTGTTCATCGCGGCCATGACCGCGATCACCGGCGACTTCGAGGAGGCGGTGCGCGAGTCGAACCGGGTCCTCGCCGTGCGCGGGCAGGTCGTACCTGCCACGAGCGTGCCGTTGAACCTGTCGGCGCAGCTCGTCTCGGGCCGGCACCTCTACGGCCAGGTCGGCATCGCGGCCGCCGAGGAGCGCATCGAGCGGGTGTTCATCGAGCCCGCCGACGTGCGCGCCACCGGCGAGGCGCTCGAGCGCATCCTCGAGGCGGACATGATCGTCATCGGCCCCGGCAGCCTGTTCAGCAGCATCCTGCCCAACCTGCTGATCAGCGACGTGCGCGACGCGCTGGTCGCCGCGTCCGGACTGAAAGTGTACGTCTGCAACGTGGCGACCCAGCCGGGCGAGACCGAGAACCTGACGGCCTCGGAGCACCTGCACGCCCTCTTTGACCACATCGGCGACGACCTCATCGACTACGTGATCATCAACCGCAACACCGATGCGCGTCAGCCGGAGGGGTGGAGGGCCGAGCCGGTGAAGGTCGATTTCCGGCGCCTGGAGGAGCTGCCGGTGGTGATCGTCGAGGAGGACGTCATCGACCCCACGAATGCGCACCGACACGATCCGGCGAAGCTCGCCACGGCGCTCATGCGCCTCCAACAGGAGGATCGCGTCGACCGGCCGCGCCAGCGGCGGGTGCGGCGGCCGGCCGCCCACGCTTCCTGACGCCGCGGTGCTCCTGGCGGGCGAGGTCAAGGGGGAGCTGGCTCGGATCCAGCCGGCCCGCGCCTGCGATCGGCGCGCCGAGCTCATCGGCCTGCTCCATGGTTCGAAGGGTTCGCTCCGCACGCTCGACCATGCCATCGCCCGGACGGCGGTGCACCTGGCCTCGACCCTCGGCATGTCGGTCGATCCGCCGCGCACGCCACTGCCCGACCGCGTTCGTCGTCGTGGCCGTCACCATCTTTCCGTCGAGCTGGATCGTTCCGCCCTCGGGGCGTGGTCGTGGGATGCGGCGCCGGCCTGCGACCGCAGGGCCTTCCTGCGCGGCGTCCTCCTGGGCAGCGGCTCCATCTCGTTCAGCGCGTCGGGACCGCATGTGGAATTCGTCCTCGCCGATATCGCCAACGCGGAGGAGCTCGCCTCGGCGCTCGCCTCCCTGGAGGTCCGCGCGATGCGCTCCGAGCGGCGCGGCCGCCACGTCGTCTATCTGAAGGGGCAGGAGGAGATCGCGGCGCTGCTTCGCCTGGTCGGGGCCAACCGCGGGGTGCTCGAGCTGGAGACGGTCCGCGTCGGGCGGGACGTGCGGGCCCGGCTCAACCGCGTGCTCAATGCCGAGGAGGCGAACCTCGGGCGCACCGTGCGCGCGGCGGACCGCCAGCTGTCGGCCATCGCCCGCCTGGAGGCGGAAGGGTCGTTGGGCCGGTTGGCGCCCGCCCTGCGCGAGACGGCAGCCGTCCGACGCCGCATGCCGGACGCGGATCTGGATACGCTCTCCACGGCACTGGGCGTCAGTCGCTCGGCGACGAACCATCGACTGCGGCGGCTTATTGAGCTTGGCAGCGACAAGGAGGATTGATGCGCCGACCGGTGATCGCCGGCAATTGGAAGATGAACCCCGCAACGCGCGCCGAGGCCGAGGAGCTGGCACGCGCCACGCGAGGCGCCGCGCAGGACGCCCCGAGCGTCACGACGGTCATCTGCCCACCCATCATCTGGCTGGCCGACGTGGCGCGCGAGGCGGGCGACGGCGTCGAGATCGGCGCCCAGACGATGCACTCCGAGGAGCGCGGCGCGTTCACCGGCGAGACGAGCCCGCTCATGCTCTCCGGATTGGCGACGTTCGTGATCATCGGCCACTCCGAGCGACGGCAGTACGACGGCGAGACGGACGAGGGCGTGGGTCGCAAGGTGGCGAGCGCGGTCGCCCACGGATTGCGTCCCATCGCTGCGGTGGGGGAGCGCGCCGACGAGCGACGGGCCGGGCTGACGGAGGCGGTGATCGACCGCCAGGTGCGCGCGGCACTCGGGGGGCTCGGTCGCCTTGCGGACAGCGGGCTCGTCATCGCCTATGAGCCGGTCTGGGCCATCGGCAGCGGCAATGCCGCTACCGGCGCGGACGCGCAACAGGTAGCCGCTCAGATCCGCGGCATCCTGCGCGAGCTCGACCCAACCGGCGCCGACGAGATTCCCATCCAGTACGGCGGCAGCGTGACCGATGCGAACGCGCACGAATTCTTCTCGCAGCCCGATATCGACGGTGCGCTGGTCGGCGGAGCATCGCTCAAGGCCGATGCGTTCGGCGCGATCCTGCGGGCGGCCGAAGCCGCCACGTGACGGTTCTCCTCGTGGTCCTCGACGGGTTCGGCCTCAACGACGATCCGTCCCGCAACGCGCTGCTGGCCGCATCGATGCCGAACTGGCATCGCCTCGTCGACGAGTCGCCGCACTGTCGGCTCGACGCCTCGGGCGAGGCGGTTGGCCTGCCCGCCGGCCAAATGGGCAACAGCGAGGTTGGCCATCTCAACCTTGGCGCCGGCTTCCGGGTGCTCCAGGACCTGCCGCGCATCACGGCCGCCATCGGTGACGGCAGCTTCTTCGAAAACGCAACCCTCGCGGCCGTCTGTCGCGAGGTCACAGCGAGCGGAGGCAGGCTCCACCTGGTGGGCCTCGTGGGTCCCGGAGGCGTACATGCGGTGGACGAGCACATCATCGCCATGGTCGAGCTGGCGCATCGGTCCGGACTTCCAGCAGACCGAGTGACGTTCCATGCCTTCACCGATGGGCGCGACACGCCGCCCCGCTCCGCCGATGCCTTCCTGCCCGAGCTCGAGGCGAGCTTCGCCGGCCGTGCCCGGTTCGGCACCGTGAGCGGGCGCTACTACGCCATGGACCGCGACAGGCGCTGGGAGCGCACGAAGCGCGCGTACGACGCCATCGTCTTCGGTCGTGGGCTCAAGGCTGCCTCGGCCACCGAGGCGGTGGCCGCCGCCTATGGGCGTGGCGAGTCTGACGAGTTCATGCAGCCCACGGTCCTTGCGGGAACCCCGCCGCTCACCCCCGGCGATGCGGTCATCCACCTGAACTTTCGCGCCGATCGGGCTCGGCAGCTGACCCGCGCGCTGGCCCTGGCCGACTTCGACGCCTTCGACCGGGGAGAACGCCCGATCCCGGTCGATGTCGCGACCCTGACCGAGTACCAGGCGCCGGACGAGCTGCCCGTGGCGGTCGCATTCGCGCCCCTCGTCATCGACTCGCTGGCGGCGCATCTTTCGCGCCTGGGGATGCGGCAGCTCCACGTTGCGGAGACCGAGAAGTACGCGCACGTGACGTACTTCTTCAACGGGGGCGTGGAGGAGCCATTCCCCGGCGAGGAGCGCATCCTCGTCCCGTCGAACCGCGAGGTGGCGACCTACGACCTGGCGCCGGAGATGAGCGCCGGGCCGATCACCGACCATCTCGTGGCCGCCGTCGAGCGCGGCGAGCACGACTTCATCGTCGCCAACTACGCCAACCCGGACATGGTCGGGCATACCGGCGTGTGGTCGGCAGCGGTCGCCGCCGCGGAGCACATCGACGCCTGTCTCGGCCGTCTCACGCGCACGGTGCGGGGGGTTGGCGCCATCATGGCGATCACGGCCGACCACGGCAACATCGAGGAGATGCGCGACGTCGCCGGCAACCCGCAGACCAAGCACACCACCTCGCCCGTGCCGTTCGTCCTCGTCGGCCCGGACTTCGAAGTCGTCGTGCTCCGCGACGGTTCCCTCGCCGATGTCGCCCCCACGTTGTGCGGGCTGCTCGGCATTCCAGCCGGTCCCCAGATGTCGGGCACCTCGCTGATCACCGTCCGCTGAGGCCTGAGACCTCCTCTGCTAGACTGCGCCGGCCATGCAGACCCCCCTCCTTCTCGCCCAGATGATCCTCGCGATCTCGCTCATGGCCGCCATCCTGCTCCAGCAGCGCGGGACCGGCCTGGGTGGCGCATTCGGCGGCGAGGTGACCGCCTACCGCAGCCGGCGCGGCATCGAGCGGACCCTGTTCCGCATGACCGTCGTGCTGGCCATCCTGTTCGTGGCCTTCAGCCTGCTCAACCTGCTGCCCCAGAACTGACCTGGGGCCGTGCTATCATCGGCCCTCGCAGTCGGAATCCGTCCGAATGCGGCCGTGCCGAGGTGGCGGAATAGGCAGACGCGCTAGGTTCAGGACCTAGTGGCCGCAAGGTCGTGTGGGTTCAAGTCCCTCCCTCGGTACCAACCTCGGGGCCCAGGTGGCGGAATTGGTATACGCGTACGTTTGAGGGGCGTATGAGGCAACTCATCCGGGTTCAAGTCCCGGCCTGG
>JBDSGF010000109.1:0-2599 GCA_039919135.1 Candidatus Limnocylindria bacterium
AGCTCGACCAGTATCTCGACAACGACGAGCCGGCCGAGCACCGGCTGGCGACCCACGCGCCCCTCCATTCCGGTTCCGATCTGACCGCCGGCGTGGCGCTCGGCCTGTTCGAGGATCAGCTCGTGTCACGCCAGATCGACGTGGCTGCGCGCGAGCTGAAAAAGACGAACCGCAGCTTCTACACCATCGGCTCCGCCGGCCACGAGAACAACGCCGTGGTGGGCGCGCGGCTGCGGGTTGACGACCCGGCCTTCCTGCACTATCGGTCGGGCGGCTTCTTCATGGCCCGAGCGCGCCAGTTGCCAGGCAGCACGCCGGCCCTGGACACGCTGCTGGGCATCGTGGCCTCCAGCGAGGATCCGATCTCGGGCGGTCGGCACAAGGTGTGGGGCAGCCGGGCCATGTGGATCCCGCCCCAGACGAGCACCATCGCCAGCCACCTGCCAAAGGCGATGGGCCTCGCCTTCAGCCTGGCCCGCGCCAAGCGCGTCGGCGTGGGGAGCGGCCTGCCCGATGACGCCATCGCGGTCTGCTCGTTCGGTGATGCCAGTGCGAACCACGCCACCGCCCTCGCCGCCATCAACACCGCCCGCTACGCCGTGCGCATGGGTCTGCCGATGCCGCTCCTTCTCGTGTGCGAGGACAACGACACCGGAATCAGCGTCCCCACGCCCGAGGGCTGGATCGCCAGCACATTCGGGAACCTGCCTCACCTGAGCTACTTCGATGCCGATGGCGAGATCGACGAGATCTGGACATCGGTCGGGGCCGCAATTGACCACGTCCGCGTGTCACGCCAGCCGGCGTTCCTTCACCTCCGCACGGTGCGCCTGTGGGGACACGCCGGCAGCGACGCGGAGCAGACCTATCGCTCCATCGGGGAGATCGAAACGGTCGAGGCTCGCGACCCGCTCCTGCGCAACGCGCGGCGGCTGGTCGAGTCGGGAGCGGCGTCCCCCGAGGAGCTGCGCGACCTCGTGCGAGAGACGCGCGAACGCGTGCTGGCCGTGGCCGAGGAGGCGACGCGGCGCCCACGGCTCCAGACCACAGAGGAGGTCATCGCCCCGCTCGCGCCGTACCACCCCGAGCGGATCCGCGAGCGAGCGGCCACGCCAATCGCCACCGACGAAGCCCGCACGGCATCCTTCGGCGCCACGCTGCCCGAAGCGGCGACGCTGCCGACCGCGCGCACCCTGGCCGGCTGCCTGAACGCCGCGCTCGCCGACGAGCTGCTGCGGCGGCCGGAGCTTCTCGTCTTCGGCGAGGACGTCGGCCGCAAGGGCGGCGTGTACAACGTGACGCGCGGCCTGGCGAAAACCTTCGGCGCCGCTCGCGTCTTCGATACCCTGCTCGACGAGACGAGCATCCTCGGCATCGCCCAGGGCGCGGCGCACATCGGCCTGCTTCCGGTGCCGGAGATCCAGTACCTCGCCTACCTCCACAACGCGCTCGATCAGTTGCGCGGCGAGGCGGCCTCTCTCCAGTTCTTCAGCGCGGGCCAGTTCCGCAACCCCATGGTGGTTCGAGTGCCAGGTCTCGCGTACCAGAAGGGTTTCGGCGGACATTTCCACAACGACAACAGCGTCGGCGCCCTGCGCGACATCCCCGGACTCGTCTTGGCGGCACCGGCGCGCGGTGATGACGCGGCCCGTATGCTGCGCGGCGCGATCGCCATGGCCGCCGAGGATGGGCGGGTTGTCGTCTTCCTTGAGCCGATCGCGCTCTACCACGAGAAGGACCTGCATACCGATGGCGACGGCGGCTGGCTGACCGGCTATCCGGCGCCGCCCGAGGTGCTCCTGCCCGGCGAGGTTGGCGTGTACGGCCAGACCGATGCCGACGCCGACCTTCTGCTGGTCAGCTACGCGAACGGCCTGCGCCTGAGCCTCCAGGCGGCGAAACGCCTGGCCGATGAGCACGACCTGCGCGCTCGCGTCGTGGATCTGCGCTGGCTCAATCCGCTCCCGACCGAGACGATCCGTGCCCACGCCGCAGAGGTCGGCTCTGTGGTCGTGGTCGACGAGTGCCGTGCCACCGGCGGCGGGGTGGCGGACGCGATCGTGGCCGACCTGGCCGAGAGGCGCATCGGCAAGCGGCTCGCATCCGTGCGCGCGGTCGACGCGTTCGTGCCGCTCGGTCCGGCCACCGCCGCCGTGCTGGTGGGGGTGGACCAGATCGTGGCCGCCGCGGTGGCAGCCGCCGGTCGCCGCCGTCACGCGTCGTCGCGATCGTGAGCCGCGCGGCAGTCGCCTTCCCGGGACGCGGGTCCTACGGCCCGACCTCGCTGGGTTCGCTGCCCTCGGCTCACGCGTGGGTCCGCCGCGCCGACGAGCTGCGCGAGCGCGCGGGCCTGCCCTCCCTCATCGAGCTGGATGGCGCCGGACGCTTCGAGCCCGCGACCCACCTGCGACCGACGAATGCGTGGCCGCTCGTCTTCCTGTGCGGCCTGCTGGATGCCGAGCGCATTGCCGGCGATCACGAGGTGGTGGTGGTCATCGCCAGCTCGACCGGGTGGTACACGGCCCTCGCCGCTTCGGGTGCGCTGGGCTTCGATGACGCCTTCCGGCTGGTGCAGGAGATGGCGACCGCGGCCGAGGCT
>JBDSGF010000110.1:0-17733 GCA_039919135.1 Candidatus Limnocylindria bacterium
AGTCCTGGTCGTCAGGGCTCGGGGATGACGGCCGATCCCACGATCCGCTCATGCGCGGTCCCCACTGGGTATTCGGCTCACCGCGGAATCATAGCGAACGCTGACGAATGGGACGATCGGCCATCCAACGAAGGCTAGCCGACGCGCTCGGATGACGTTGCGGTACCCGCCCTTCGGCGTACTGGTCTCGCACAATGTGCGGCCACGCGCACATTGCACGAGCGACGCGCCGTGGTCCTGGACCGATTGAGCGTGATCATGGGCATCGAGTGCCCCAACTGCCCGGCAATGTGCACCTTGAGGCGCATTGTTCCAGACCGATGCACTGGTCATGTGCAATGCACGCGCCCGGAACATTGTGCAGGTAGCCGCCATTGCGCGAACGCGCTTGCTACCCGCTGGGCGAGTGGATGGCTGGGTGAGGCATCGGCCACTAGGTGGCTCATCGGCCCAGCCGACCAGGGTCAGTCGGAGGCGGCCCACATGATGAGACCAACGGTGAAGACGCCGGTGACCAGGCCGACGAAGGCGGCGGCGCCTTCAGGACCCTCGCCGCCCACGGTGGGGAGCGTGGCGTTGAGGAGGGGAAGCACGACCATCATGAACCCGAGCCACAGGACGGTGGCGACAGCGGCGATGATGCCCCGGCGGCTTCGATTGCGAACCATGCTCCACCGATCCTAGCAGACCGATTCAGACCGTCGCTGCCAGCCGGGCGCGCTCCGGGACTCGATGGAAGAGAGACTGATCGGCGCGGCCCTCCAGCATGCGCAGCTTCGCGGCCGCGACCAGGCCGATGGTGACCTCGTGTCCGTCCTGCCCGCCACCGGCCGCCCGGCGCAGGGTCATGGTGCCGATGTGGCCCGCCACCTCGACCACCTCGAATACGTGTCCCGGCCGAACGCCGTTCTCCTGGAGGAAGCTGAGCAGCCGCGCGTCCTCCTCCGCCTCCTCGGTCACGCGCAGGATGGTCACCTCGGATCCCGCTCGCGCGGCGGAGAGGGGCAGTCCGGCGGGTCGCTCCGGGGTACGACCGTCCCGCGGGATCGGGTTGCCATGCGGACAGGTCGGAGGATGGCCCAGCAGCTCGTCGATCTTGTCGGTCACGCGGTCGCTGAAGGCGTGCTGAAGGTGATGGGCCTCTTCATCGGCCTCAGCCCATCCCAGGCCGATCACCTCGGTCAGCAGCCATTCGGACAGGGCATGCCGGCGGAAGGTGCGCTCGGCCGCCTCGCGTCCGCGATCGGTCAGGTTCAGCTGGCGAGTGTCGCCGTCGACGCCCAGCAGGCCCTCGCGCACGAGCCGCGTGACCATCTCGCTCACCGTGGCTGGGCTCACGCCCAGGCGCTCCGCCAGGCGTGCCGCGATGACCGGCTGACCCTCGCCGTGCATGTAGCGGATGGTCATGAGGTACTCGGCCGCCGCTTCGGTCGGTTCGGTGCCGGTGCCCACATCGTCGTGTGCCATGCTCCGATTCTACCGGCGCTGCACCGGACACCGGCGGTGCGCCGGTGTTCTTCCTCTCAATGCCGCCTTGCCGCAGCGTCAGGCAAGTTCAACCGGCCGACCGCGCCCAAGGCGCGCTAGCAGCAGCGCCCGACCCCGGCGATCCGAGGCCCTTCCCAGCGGAGGCCCCGGCATATTCCGAAGGCGGTCTGCCGTCCTTACGGACGCCAAACACCGCCTGTGGGACAGATCGAATCCGGGGCATCGTCGAGGGCGGCGAGGACCAGAGGGAAGGTCACCGCTGGGCTGTGAATCAGGTTGTCGTGCCGCAGGCCGGAGACCTGGAAGTGGCAGGCGCTGTCGATCCTCGATCGGCTGTACGGCACGATCTCGTCGCTCGTGCTATAGATCGAGGCATACGCCGTTGTCGCTCCGGGCGTGTCATCGCCGGCGTTGAGGTCGCGCAGGAAACTGCTGGTCGGGCACATCTGCCCGCCGTTCGACTGGCTGAAGAAGCAAGCGGAATACACGCCGGTCTGAGGCGTGCCGAGCGAGACATAGCTCCCCAGCTTTGCCGCCCCATTGACAAATTTCGCGAACCAGCGCGACGACAGGCCGCCCATGCTGTGACCGACGACATCGAATCGCGCCCAGCCCTGCGTTGCGGCCGCGATTGCCGCAGCGTTCACCTTGTTGTCCTGACTGGTGAACTGCAGGGTAGTTACTTGGGTGCGGCCGCCGCCGTCGATTCGACCATCGCCATTGTTATCGACGGCCGGTGCCAAGAGCCAAACCTGCAGCTCGTTGAGGCTCGTGGCAGTCCCCCGATAACCGTGTAGGAGCAGCACGGGATCCGGCTCCGCGGCTGCGACCCCCGCCGGCGCGATGGTGACGACACCGAGTGTGAACCACAGCCCAACCAGCAGATTGATGCGTCGCTTCGCTCGGGTCATGCCTCGGTCTCCTCCTCGGTCATATGTGCCGGTGGCTCAGCGTGGCGTTGGCGGCCAGAGAGTAGGCCGCGTCCCGGCGTGTGCCTTGTTGTTATTCGTGGGGCCAGATGTTGTACAGACCGCGCCTGACGGCGAGCCCTTGAACCCCAGACGCGCTGAATCTACTCCTCCGATCCGCACCTGCATAGACGGAACATTCCCTAAATGCAGCCGCCCTCAGTCCTCGCCCGAACCGGATTGGTCGCGGATGGCGTTGACCACGGTCGTGTCGGCAAGGGTCGTGACGTCGCCCAGGTCGCGCTGCTCGGCGATATCGCGCAGCAGGCGCCGCATGATCTTGCCGGATCGCGTCTTGGGCAGGTCGGGCGTGAAGAGGATCTGCTTCGGTCGCGCGAACTTGCCGATCATGGTGGCCACGTGCTCGCGCAGCTCCCGGCCCAGCTCATCGGAGGCCTCAAAGCCCGAGCGAAGGATCACGTAGCTGAAGATGGCCTGGCCAGTGAGCGGATCGGAACGGCCCACGACCGCCGCCTCCGCCACCGATGGATGCGAAACGAGCGCCGACTCCACCTCCGTGGTCGAGATGCGGTGACCCGCAACGTTCATCACGTCATCCACCCGCCCGAGGAGCCAGTAGTAGCCCTCGTCGTCGCGCTTGCAGCCGTCGCCCGGGAAGTATCGGCCCGGATAGCGCGACCAATAGGTCTGCTCGTAGCGCTCCGGGTCGCCGTAGATGCCGCGCAGCATTGCCGGCCAGGGCCGTTCGAGCACGAGGTAGCCGCCACCACCGAACGGGACAGAGTTGCCTGCCTCGTCAACGACGTCGGCCACCACCCCTGGAAATGGGAAGGTCGCCGAGCCGGGCTTGAGGGTGGTGATGCCCGGCAGCGGCGTGATCATGATCATGCCCGTCTCGGTCTGCCACCAGGTGTCGACCACCGGGCAGCGACCGCCGCCGATCTCCTTCCAGTACCAGGCCCAGGCCTCGGGGTTGATCGGCTCACCGACGCTGCCGAGCAGGCGCAGCGACGACAGGTCGTCATGGGCGAATTCTTCAGGGCCGTACTTCATCAGGGCGCGGATGGCGGTCGGGGCGGTGTACAGGATGGTCGCGCGGTACTTCGCCGCGATCTGCGCCCATCGGTCCTTCTCCGGGAAGTCGATGGCGCCCTCGTAGATGACTCCGGTCGTCGCGTTGGCCAGCGGCCCGTACACGATGTACGAATGCCCGGTCACCCAGCCGATGTCGGCCATGCACCAGTAGACGTCGGTGTCGGCATGAATGTCGAAGATGGTCCGATGCGTCGTCGCAACGCCGGCGAGGTAGCCGCCGGTGGTGTGCATGATGCCCTTCGGCTTGGCCGTGGTTCCGGAGGTGTACAGCAGATAGAGCAGGTCCTCGGAGTCCATCGGCTCGGGATCGGCGGTCGTCGGCTGACCCTCAATCAGATCGTGGTACCAGTGGTCGCGTGATTCATCCCAGGCGACGTCGTCGCCGGTGCGCTTGACGACCACGCAGTGCTGGACCGATGCCGTACGGCTGATGGCCTCATCGGCCGCCTTCTTCAGCGCCACGGTGGCGCCTTTGCGATAGCCGCCGTCGGCGGTGATGACGACGGTGCACTGGGCGTCGTCGATCCTGTCGGCCAGGGCATCGGCGCTGAAGCCGCCGAAGACGACCGAATGGGGTGCGCCGATGCGGGCGCAGGCCAGCATGGCGACCGGCAGCTCGGGGATCATCGGCATGTAGATGGCAACCCGGTCGCCCTTCTTCACGCCCAGGTCTCTGAGGGCGTTGGTGAGCTGGCAGACCTCGCCCAGGAGCTGCTCGTAGGTGATGGTGCGGGTGTCGCCGGGCTCGCCCTCCCAGAAGTAGGCGACCCGTTCTCCCAGGCCGGCCTTTACATGGCGGTCGAGGCAGTTGACGCTGACGTTGAGCTTGCCGCCGATGAACCACTGCGCGTAGGGCGGCTCCCAGGTGTAGAGCTCGCTCCACGGCTCAATCCAGTCGAGCCGGTTGCCCTCCTCCGTCCAGAAGGCGCGGAAGCCCTCGTCGCTGGCGGTCCGCTCGTAGATGCCTGCGTCGTTGAGGAGGGCGTCGGCCTTGAAGGCGTCGGACGGTGGGAAGGTGCGGTCCTCGCGCAGGAGGTTCTCGATTGCCTGCCCGCTGGCGGGCTCCTCGGTCGTCATGGCAGCGTGGTCTCCCGTGCATCGTTCCGGTCGCGCCGATTCTAGCGGCGAGACCGGTTGACACCATGGTGACAATGGGCACCAGTACTCCGGTCCATCGCTGGCGCCCCGCTCACCCGGGCGACTGATGACGATGGCATGCCGCCCCGACCAACCGACTGAGGAGGCTCGCCCACATGGCCGTCAGCGCGGATGCTCAGACCCAGACCCCGCACAAGTACAACATCCCCTTCGTCATCGGCGCCTCGGCTGCCGGGACCACGATCGAGTGGTACGACTTCTATCTCTACGGTGTCCTGGCGACCCTCTTCGCGACCCAGTTCTATCCGCCCGGCAACGAGGTCACGGCCCTCCTCGCGACACTGGCGACCTTCGGCGCCGGCTTCGCGGTGCGTCCATTCGGAGCCGTCTTCTTCGGGCGCATCGGCGACCTGGTCGGCCGCAAGTTCACCTTCCTGGTGACCATCGCGCTGATGGGCGGGGCGACCACGCTGATCGGCATCCTGCCAACGTACGACACCATCGGCCTGTTCGCGCCCATCCTCCTCGTCCTCATCCGCCTCCTGCAGGGCCTTGCGCTCGGAGGCGAATACGGGGGTGCGGCCATCTACGTGGCCGAGCACTCCCCCGACAACAAACGTGGTTTCTTCACCAGCTGGATCCAGACCACCGCGACGCTGGGACTGTTGTTGGCACTCGTCGTCATCGGTATCACTCGCGTCACTCTGGGTGAGGAGACCTTCAGCGCCTGGGGTTGGCGCATCCCCTTCCTCCTCTCCGCAATCCTCGTGGCCATCGCTCTCTATATCCGCCTGAAGCTGCGCGAGACGCCCCTGTTCACTCGCCTCAAGGATGCCGGCAACTCGTCGACCCAGCCGCTGAAGGACAGCCTGGGCAACCGCCGAAACTGGCGCCTCATTCTCCTCGTGCTGATCGGCATGACGGCCGGCCAGGCGGTGGTCTGGTACACGGGCCAGTTCTATGCCCTGCTCTTCCTTCAGACGTCGATGGGCGTGCCGTTCATCGACTCTTACATCATCGTCGGCGTGGCCATCGTGCTGGCGACCCCGTTCTTCATCTTCTTCGGCTGGCTCAGTGACAAGATCGGACGCAAGCCGATCATCCTCGGTGGCTGTCTGATCGCGGCCATCACCTACTTCCCGATCTACAACCTCATGGCCACCTTCTCGCACCCAACGTTCGACGCTGATGGCAAGGTCGTCCTCGCTGGGGCGGCTCCGGACCTGGTGCCGCTCATTGGCCTGGTGTTCATTCAGGTCCTCTACGTGACCGCGGTGTACGGGCCGATCGCTGCCTTCCTGGTCGAGATCTTCCCGGCCAAGATCCGGTATACCTCCCTGTCGCTGCCGTACCACCTCGGCAATGGTTGGTTCGGTGGCTTCGTGCCGCTCATCGCCACATCGATCGTTGCGGCGACCGGGAACATCTACGCCGGCCTCTTCTACCCGATCATCGTGGCGCTCATGACGGTCGTGGTGGGCGGGCTCTTCATCAGGGAGACGTTCCGCAACCGCATCTGGGACGAGGTGGGTGGCCACATCGACACGAACGAGTCGCCGCCGCGCGCGGAGGGTCCGCCCGCGAGCGCGCTGGCGGGCTGAGCCGCGCCTGCGGCGGTGGCAGGCGACGAAAGCGGATGACGGAGACCGGATCCTCGTATGCCACGATGAGGGCGCGGGCGGATCGCGATCCGCCCGCGTTCTGGGCGGAGGCCGCGCGGATGGTGGGCTGGTTCCGCGAGCCGGAGCGGACCTACGAGGCGGAGCCGCCGACGTTCCGTTGGTTCGTCGGGGGACGAACAAACCTGGCGTACAACGCCCTTGACGCTCACGTGGCGGCTGGCCGCGGTGATCTGCCAGCGCTGATCGCGGTCGACGAGAACGGTGACAGCCGGCGGCTGACCTACGCCGAGCTTCTGCTCGAGGTGCGGCGGGTGGCGGCTGCTCTCCGGGCAGCCGGAGTGGCTAGAGGGGACCGGGTCACGATCTACATGCCGACCTGCGCCGAGGCGATCGCCGCCATGCTGGCGACGGTCCGGATCGGCGCGATCCACTCGGTGGTCTTCGCCGGCTTCGGCCATGGCGCGCTGGGCGAGCGTATCGCGGCCAGCGGGTCCAGGGTGGTTCTCGCCGCTGATGCAACGTTCCGCAAGGGACGCGAGGTGCCGCTCAGGCAGATCGTGGATGCCGCGGTCGAGGCGGCCGGCGGCGTCGAACGGGTGGTGATGCTTCGGCGCGGGACTGACGAGGCGCCGCGCTCCCGGCCGGGCGAGATGGACTGGGACGAGTTCATCCGCGCGGGCGAGGGACATCCCGACGGATGGGAGGAGATGGAGGCGAACGAGCCGGCCTTCATCCTCGCCACCTCCGGTACCACGGCCCGTCCGAAGCTCGCGGTCCATTGCCACGGCGGGTACCAGGTGCACATCGCGGCCATGGCACGCTGGTGCTTCGGCCTGCGTCCGGGCGAGATGTGGTGGTCCACCTCCGACATCGGCTGGATAGTGGGCCACAGCTACATCGTGTACGCGCCGCTGATCGTCGGCGCCACCACGGTCGCCTTCGAGGGTGCTCTTGACCACCCCGGGCCGGAACGGTTCTGGGGGCTGCTCGAGGACTTAAGCATCAGCGGCCTGTTCACCTCGCCGACGGCAGTCAGGGCGCTGATGCGCCACGGCGAAGAAGTGGCGCGTCGGCATGACCTGGCACACCTGGAGCGGATCTTCTGCGCGGGTGAAGTCCTCAACGCACCGGCGTGGGAGTGGCTCCAACGCTCTGTGCTCGACGACCGGATCCCGGTGATCGACCACATGTGGCAGACCGAGACCGGCGGACCGGTCTTCGGCAATCCGTACGGGCTGGGGTTGCTGCCCATCAAGCCGGGATCCGCAGGCCCGCCACTCCCCGGCATCGCCGCTGCGGTGGTGGATCCCGACGGGCGACGGCTGCCTGCCGGCGAGAAGGGAATCATGGTGCTGGAGCGTCCCTTCCCGGGCCTGATCCCCACGCTGTGGGGAGAGCCGGAGCGGTACGCCGCCGACTATTGGGGGCGGATCCCGGGGGTCTACTACACCGGCGACGCGGCCCACCTCGACGAGGACGGGTACGCCTGGTTCGCCGGCCGAGCCGACGAGATCATCAAGATCGCCGGGCATCGCATCGGCACGATCGAGGTCGAGACTGCCTTCCTCTATCACGCTGCCGTCGCCGAGGCGGGCGTCACCGGGCGCCCCGACGAGATCCGGGGCGAGGTGATCAGCGCATTCGTGGTGCTGAAGGAGGGGCAGGTCGCCTCCGATGCCCTTCGTGCCGAGCTGCTGGCCACCGTGCGCGAGCAGATGGGGCCGGTGGCCGTCATCGGTGAGGTCACCTTCGTGGGCATGCTGCCGAAGACGCGCAGCGGCAAGATCATGCGGCGCGTTCTCAAGGCGGTGGCCCTCGCCACTGACCCGGGCGACATCACCACCATCGAGGACGAAGGCTCGGTCGAGGAGGCGCGCGTGGCGATGGCCGAACTCAAGGCGGCGATACCCGGCGACGGATGACCATGGTCACCGTCTTCGACGCCTACGGGACCCTCTTCGACCCGCACGCCCTGACCCGGCACCTGGAGGCGGAGTTCCCCGGGGCGGGATCGGCGATCAGCTCCAGCAGCACAAGTGACCGTCAGCTTGATGTGGTGGGCATGCGGCCCACCGGGGTGCTCAGGCCAGGAATCGCGGCTCGCGATCGCCGTCGGGGCGCAGCGCGTCGAGCGTGCCAAGGAAGTCCGAAACGATCTTCGAGGGCTGGCCGGCGTCGCGCCGCCGAGCCACCACGATCTGGCGGCGCACCGGAGCCATGTCGGCCACCGTCACCAGGGCCAGCCGCCCCGTTCCAATCTCGGCCTGCACGCTGGTGAGCGGCAGGAGCGCGATGCCCAGGCGTTGCTCGACCATGCGCTTCGCCGCGTCGATATTGTCGACCTCCAAATAGCCACGAGGAGCGATGCCGGCCTGTCGGAAGATGGAACTCGTCAGCTCGTGGTACGAGCTCGTGCGGTCGAACAGGATGAGGTGCTCGCTCGCCATCTGATGCATGCGGATCTCACCGCTCGAGGCGAACTCGTGCCGGCGATGCACAACTAGCACGAGCTGGTCCTCGTACAGCGGCGAGGTGATGATCTCGACGTGCTGGATCGGCCGCATCAGGCCAACGTCGACCTCCTCCCGCAGCACCATGGCCAGTACCTCCTCGCTGTGCCCGCTGCGCACCGACAGCTGCACCCGCGGATGCTCCTCCTGGAACCGATGCAGGACCGCCGGCAGCACGTAGGTGCTCACCGCCGGCGCCGCACCGATGGTCAGCCGCCCACCCGAGCCGCTGGCCACGTCGCCGACGGCACGGCGTCCCGCCGCCACCGCCGTCAGCGCGCGGTGGACGTACGGCAGCAGCGCCCGTCCGCCCTCGGTGAGGCGACTGCCCGCGCGCCCGCGCACGAAGAGGCTGGTACCGATCGCCCGCTCCAACACCTGGATGCGGGCGGTGACCGCCGGCTGGCCGACGAAGAGCTCCTCGGCCGCGCCGCTGATCGATCCCGCACGCACGACGGCCGCAAAGGCCTCGAGCTGGGCGAGCTGGAGCGGCTCCTTATCGGTCATTCGTGCAGCATATCATTCGTACTGATGGATGTCATTGGAAGAATCGTCTTGACTGATATGAGTGGGTAAGCCACTGTGGAGGCATGCACACGCAGACACCCACCCCCAGCCGTCGGCTGCCTTCCGACCAGCCGTTCAACCCTTGGCTCGCCTGGAGCATCGAGACGCCCGAGGAGCGCCACGTCCTCAGCGTCGCGGAACTGGCCGAGTGCCGCTGCCCCGACCTGTGCGACCGCGACCACGCGAACGAGTAGGGAACAGCCCCGATGGTTCTGACCACCTCCCGACCCTCGCCTCTTGACACGGACGCGGAGACGACCCGCCGCTGGATGGAGAGCGAGCGCTTCAGGGGCATTGCCCGCCTCCATACCCCGCGCCAGGTCGCAGAGCAGCGGGGCACCATTGAGTCCGACTACCCCGTCGCCCGGGACGCTGCTGATCGGCTGTATGCACGGCTGAAGGAACTCTTCGGCCAACGCCGGGCGATCACCACCTTCGGGCCGTACTCGCCCGGCCAGGCAGTCGCCATGAAGCGGGCCGGCATCGAGGCGATCTATCTCGGCGGCTGGGCCACGTCGGCCAAGGGGTCCGCGACCGAGGATCCCGGCCCGGACCTGGCGAGCTATCCACTTGGCCAGGTGCCCGACGAGGCGGCCGGGCTGGTGCGCGCGCTGCTCACCGCCGACCGCAACCAGCGCTTCGCCCGATCACGGATGGGTGACGAGCAACTGGCCACCACGCCCGAGATCGACTTCCGGCCCTACATCATCGCCGACGCCGATACCGGTCACGGTGGCGACGCACACGTCCGCAACCTGATCCGCCGCTTCGTGGAGGCCGGCGTGCCCGGCTATCACATCGAGGACCAGAAGCCCGGCGCCAAGAAATGCGGCCACCAGGGCGGGAAGGTGCTGGTTCCGAGCGACGAGCAGATCAAGCGCCTCAGTGCCGCGCGCTTGCAGCTCGACATCATGGGCGTCGCCGGGATCATCGTGGCCCGGACCGATGCGGAGGCCGCCAACCTGCTCGACGGCTCGGGCGACGAGCGCGATCAGCCGTTCATCCTGGGCGCCACCAACCCCGACGTGCCCTCCTACAAGGTGGGCTACCTGGCCGTCATGCGTCGCCTGCAGGAAGCCGGGATCAGCGACATCAACGGCCACCTCCTGTACGCCGTCTCCCCCGCCGAGTACGAGCTGGCCGACGCCTGGCTGGAGCGGATCGGGCTGGCAACGGTCATCACCGAGGCCGCCCGGGCGCACCTCGACAGCGTCGATGCCTCCCCCGAGGAGACGCTCGACACGGTGGCCGATGCCTTCCTCACCGCATGGGAGGCGCGGGCCGGGATCAAGACCCTGGGCGAGGCGGTTGCCGACCTGATGGCCTTCCGCACGGACGAAGGCGTCGAGCTGGAGATGACCGTGGATGAGTGGCGCGACTTCGCCGCCACAGCGTCATGGTCGACCGTCCGCGCCGCGGCCGAGCGCATGGGAATCGATGTGACCTGGGATCCGGAGCTGGCCAGGACGCCCGAGGGCTACCACCAGGTGCGCGGCAGCGTCGCGTACGCCATCGCCAAGTCAATGGCCGCGGCACCCTTCGCCGACCTCCTCTGGATGGAGACCAAGACGGCCGACCTGGCCGAAGCGCGCGAATTCGCCGATGCGGTCCACGCCGTCCATCCCGACAAGATGCTGGCCTACAACCTCTCGCCGTCGTTCAACTGGGACACGACCGGCATGAGCGACGATGAGATGCGCTCCTTCCCCGACGAGCTGGGCAAGCTGGGATTCGTCTTCAACTTCATCACGTACGGCGGCCACCAGATCGACGGGCTGGCCGCAGAAGAGTTCACGACCGCCCTGCGCGAGGACGGGATGCTCGCCCTCGCTCGCCTCCAGCGGAAGCTCCGCCTCCTCGAATCGCCGTACCGCACCCCGCAGACCCTGGTCGGCGGTCCGCGCGCGGACGCCGCCCTTCTGGCTTCCTCCGGACTCACCGCGACGACGAAGGCGATGGGCGCCGGATCCACGCAGGTCCAGCACCTGGTCCAGACGGAGGTGCCGCCGAAGCTCCTCGCCGGCTGGCTGGAGCGCTGGGGCGAGCATCACGCCGTGGCCGGCCCGCTCACCGTGTCGCTGCGGCCGCACACGGCCGGCTCCGAGCTCCTGGAGCTGAGTGTCCTGGGTGGGTCCGAAGAGAAGCTGGCGAGCATCGTCTTTGCCACCATCCACGATCGCCGCGGACGTTCGATCCTGTCGGTGCGGGACCAGAACACGTTCGACCCGGCGCTTCGGCGCAAGCGCCTGATGACGCTGCTGCACCTGTTCCTCATCCACCGCTACCGGGCGTCATCGGTCCACTACCTCACGCCCACCGAGGACAACCGCCGTCAATGCGAACGGATGCGGGAGATCGAGATCTTCAGCGCGGTGAATGACGAGGTTGGCGAGATCATCGTTGCCGATGTCTCGGTCGACTCGATCCGAGCGTTGGTGCAGCCGGACAGCCTCGCACGGGAGCGTCTGATCGCCGGCGAATGAGCGGGCGCGCGACTTGCTGAGAGAGCGCGCATGCGCTCACCCATCGGTCCCATCCTCATCCTGCTCGGGCTCGTCACCACCGTGGTGCTCGTGCTCGTTCTGTTCCAGAGCATCGGCCTCCGCTCCGACCTCGACCGTGCCCGTGCCGAGGTCGCATTGCTGCGCGCGGAGGTGGAAGCGCAGGAGCCCGGCCTGGATGACGAGACGCTGGTGCGGCGCCTGGACGAGCTCGAGGCCGGTATCCGCGACTGGCTGATCGCCACCGGCGCCGATGGCAGCTTCGACGGCTCACCCGCGGGCGGCGGGACGGACGCCAACGCGGTCATGGACCGCCTGGACGAGATCCTTGCGGCCGTCAACGCCCTCGACGACCGGGTGGACGAGATCTGCGAGAGCGTCCCCGTCTGCTGACGGTCCACGCGCCGATGTCTCGCCCTGACCCAACCCGAGAACTGTTTCGGTCGCTAGACCGCTGTATCGGTGTGCGCCGCCGCGGATCCGGGCCCGCCGACCACTCGCTCGCGCACCGCGACGAGCAGGAGCGCCGCCGCCACGTAGGAACATGCCATCACCCCGAAAGCGACCGGATAGCCGAATGCAGCCGCGACATTGCCGATGATGAAGGCCCAGATGGCGCCGATGCCGAAGGCAAAGGTGAAATAGATTGCGAAGGCCACGTCGCGCATCGGTCCAGTGGCGCGGTCGGCAAGGTAGGCCTGGAGCACGGGAGACTCGCTGAAGACGGCGGTGCCGAAGGGCAGCAGCAGCGGGACGAGCAGGAAGAGGTTCGCGCCGGCCGCCACGAAGGCGACGATCCCGACCGCCGAAAGCAGGTAGTAGGTCACCAGCGTCGGCCGCCGTCCGAAGCGGTCGGACAGGACGCCGGCCAGGATCGGTCCGACCACCGCCCCAACCAGCAGCAGCCCGTACAGCAGGTTGACGGTGCCGCTGTCGAAGCCCAGCGGTCCGGACAGGTAGAGCACCATGAATGGGGCCACGATATCCAGGCCGCGGCCGCCGGCCGCCACCAGCGAGGCCGCCAGGATGAGGCGCAGGTCGCGACGCCCCAGCACCTCGCGCATGTGCGATGTCACGGAGCCCGACGCCCGCGCCCGGCGGCGGTACTCGGCGTGGTCCTCGCGCACGAAGACGGCAATGAGCAGGCCGATGATGATGGCCGGCACGCCGAACAGGGCGAGCGTCGCCTGCCAGCCAACGGCCAGGATGAGGGCGCCACCCACGAACGGCACCAGGACCGTGCCGACGTTGCCGCCGCTGATATGGGCGCTGATGGCGAAGCCGCGACGTTCCGCGGGGTATACGTCGGAGAGCAGCGCATTGCCGACCGGGTGCTGCGGGCTGGAGCCGATGCGCGCCACGCTGATGGCGCCGATCAACTGGCCGATGGACTGCGAGAGGCCGCCGATGAGCAGGCCAGTGCCGAAGATGAGCTGGCCTCCGGCCAGCAGCGCGGGACGCGCGATGTACCGAGTCAGGAACCCGTAGGCCAGCTGCATGGTGCCGCCGACCGCGGTGGTGATGGCGATGAAGAGGCCGATATCGCGCTCGGTCAGCCCGTACTCCACGATGACGACTGCGTAGACCAGGGGCAGCAGCGCCGACTGCGCGTGGATGGCAGCGTGGGCGGTCGAGAGAAGCGCGAGCGTCAGCCGCGGACGGGTGGGACT
This sequence comes from Candidatus Limnocylindria bacterium, assembly GCA_039919135.1. Taxonomy (GTDB): domain Bacteria; phylum Chloroflexota; class Limnocylindria; order QHBO01; family QHBO01; genus JACDBZ01. Next base: position 13,481 of record JBDSGF010000110.1, read on the forward strand.
GCTACGATCGACGAACATGCCCACCTCAGCCGCACCACGGCGACGTGCCGCATCTCCGACCGGCGTGAGCGACGCTCCCAGCCTGGAGGCCAGCCTCATCGCCACGGTCGCACCGGTCATGCGCCACCTGATCGCGCACGCTCGCAGGCGCCGCACGTGGAGCGAGCTGACCTATCAGCAGTACAACGTGCTGCGCATCATCGACACCCAGGGGCCGCAGCCGCAGGCCGAGGTGGCTCGCTGGCTGCTGGTCACCGCACCGGTGGTCACGCGCCTGGCCTCCACCCTGGCCGATGCGGGGCTCGTCGAGCGCGGGACCGACCCGAACGACCGGCGCGCCGTGCTCCTGGCGCTTACCGCGACCGGCCGGCGCCGGGCGCGAGCCATGCGGCGCGACCTGCTCCAGGCCGCGCACGAGCTGCTCGAGCCGATTCCCGAGGAGAGGCGCGCTGCCGTGGGCGCCGCCCTGGAAGAGCTTCAGGTCCTGCTCCCCGAGCATTCAGCGCGTCGCTGAGGCGGTCTGCGCCTCTGGCGCCGGCGTGGCGGCCCGCCGCTCCATGGAGCTGTCGATGGTCGTGACCCCCAGGGGGCCGCGACGCGCGGCGGCTCGCAGCCCCAGCGCCACCACGCCCAGCATGACGGCAGAGAGGCCGGCCCCGCAAAGAAGGCTGCCGGTGTTCCCCATGCCTCGGCCACGGCACCCGCGAAGAGGCCGCCCAATGGTGCCGAACCGGCGAAGACGGTGACGTAGAAGCTCATCACGCGGCCGCGCAGCGCATCGGTCACGTTGGCCTGCACGGTGGCGTTGATGGTATTGATCATGAGCATGCTGAAATAGCCGGCCGCCAATATCAATGGCGCCGCCAGCCACACGCTGCGCACGACACCGATGCCGACCAGCAGCAGCGAGAAGACCAGCCCGCCGACGAGCATGAGCGGGATGGCACGACGTCGGCGCATGAATGCCAGCGTCAGCGAGCCGCCCAGCGAGCCGATCCCCATGGCCGCGTACAGGCCGCCGTAGCCGGCCGATCCCAGATCGAGCACCTGCGTGGCGAAGAGCGGCAGGAGGATCTGGAAGTTGAAGCCGAACGCGGCGACGCCGCCCAGCAGCACCAGGCACCACAGCACGAGCGGCGTGCGGACCGCGTAGTTGAAGCCCTCGGCCAGGCTGTGCAGGACCGGCGGATGGCGTTCCGGCTTTTCGTGACGCCGGATCTCGCGCGGGTTCATGCGGATGAGGGCGGTGAGCACGCCGGAATAGGTCAACGTGTTGATGCCCAGGTTGATCGCCACGCCGGCGACGGCCGATCCAGTCGCTGCGGTGCCGATCGCGATGATGACGCCCGCCAGGGCTGGCCCCACCACGCGCGCCGAGTTGAAGGCCATGGAGTTCAGCGCGATGGCGTTGGCCAGCATGCGGCGCGGGACGAGGTCGGCGGCAATCGACTGGCGGATCGGCATATCAACCGCGTTGACCAGCCCCAGCATGAAGGCCATCACCATCACCATCCAGATCTCGACGACTCCGGTGGCGGTGAGCAGGAACAGGATGAGGGCCTGCGAGGCGGCGCCGACCTGGCTGACGATCAGTGCGAGTCGCTTGTCAATGCGGTCGGCGAAGACCCCGCCGAACGGGGCCAGGAACATGGCTGGGCCGAACTGGAGGACCGCCACGTAGCCGAGCTGAAGGGGAGAGCCGCCAAGGGCCAGGACGAGCCACGGCAGGCTGACCTGCTGCATCCAGGTGCCGATCAGGCTTACCACCTGGCCCGTCCAGTACAGCCGGTAGTTGCGAATGCCGAGCGCCCCGAAGCCGCGCTTCAGGCCTCCGAGCGCGGCGCGCAGTGGGAGCGGACGGGGCTGATCGGGTCGCGATTCGGGTTCGGTATCGGCCAAGGTTGTCAGGTCTCCGGGAAGTTGCTCATGCTAACAACCCGTCAAGCAGGCGTCATGCCGCCTTCTGGCTGGCCCCCGCGGCGGGCGCCCGGAGGTCGCGCGCGATGGACGTTTCCAGTCGCGGCATGCGCACCGACCGCATGCGCCACGCCACGAGCACCAGGACGAAGGCCGCCAGTCCGGCTCCAACGCTGAAGGCGAACGCCGCGCCGAAGGCCTCCGCCGCGGCCCCGGCGAAGAGCCCGCCCAGCGGCGCGCTGCCGGCGAAGACGGTCACGTACAGGGCCATGACCCGACCGCGCAGCGCATCGGGGACGCTGTTCTGGATGGTCACGTTGATGGTGTTGACCATGAGCATCGAGAACAGACCGATGCCGGCAACGAGCGGGAAGGCAAGAAGCGGGTCACGCACGAAGCCCAGCGCGAACGCAAGCCCCAGGAAGCCGGCTCCCCCACCGATGATGAGCCCGATGAGGGGCCGCTGACTGGAGGCGAAGGCCAGTCCCAGCGAACCGACCAGCGCGCCGGCGCCCATGGTCGCGAAGAGAGCTCCGTAGCCGCTCGAGCCCATACCGAGCACATCGCGCGTGAAGAGGGGCAGGAGCGTCTGGAAGTTCATCGCCAGCGCGGCCACCCCGCCGAGCAGCACGAGCGGCCAGAGGACGGTGGGCGTTGCTCGCGTAAAGCGCAGCCCCTCGGCCAGGCTGGAGCGCACCGATGGGAACTGATCCGGGCGCGGCGCCCTGTGGAGCAGCTTGGAGTCGATGAGGATCAGGCCGGTGATGACCGAGAGATAGCTGATCGCGTTGATCCCGAAGTTGCTCGCCACCCCGAAGGCGGCGATGGTGACTCCGGCCACAGCGGGACCCACGACGCGCGACAGGTTGAACGAGGTGGAGCTGAGGGCGATCGCGTTGACGAGATCCTCGCGCGGCACCAGCTCGGCAACGAACGCCTGGCGCACCGGCATCTCGATGGCGTTGACGAAGCCGGCCACCAGCGCAAGCAGGTAGACGTGCCAGATGTCGATCACGCCGGTAACGGCCAGGCCGAAGAGCGTCGATGCCTGAACGAGAGCCACCAGGTTGACCGCGATGAGCGTGCGCCGCTTGTCGACTCGATCGGCCAGCACGCCACCGAGCGGCGCGAGGAACAACGACGGGCCGAACATGAACGCCATCACCATTCCGAGCTGCAGTGGCGAGCCGCCCAGCTGGAGCACCTGCCAGGGAAGCGCCACCGACTGCATCCAGGCGCCGACCAGGCTGCCGCTCAGACCGAACCAGTAGCGCCGATAGTTGGCGTGGCGCATCGCGCTGAATCCGCGCGCCAGGCCGCCGCCGCGGGCGGGCGGCAACGGCGCCGCCCCGTCGGGGAGGCGCATCGGACGCGTCAGGCGAGGCACCGCGCGACCGATCCGGCGTGGCAGCTCGGTGATCGTCATTAGTTAGCTATGCTAACAAATGTCCGCCGGAGAGGCAACAGTACGAAAGTGGGTTGAACGCGCCACCGCGGATCGGTCATGATGGCCGCATCAAGCGACCGATTCGACAGGCCCGACCGATTCCCGTACGTCGGGTGCGCCGCCCCCGCACCCGACGCATGCATCGTGCGCCCTTCTCCGCCCTACTCCTGTCGCTCCTGGTGCTCCTGTTCCCCGACCTCACGCTGGCTCCCCTCCAGGCCGGCGAGCCGGTCGTCGCCGACAAGCCAGCCGTCGGTCCTCGACATCTCGATGAGGTCGTCCTGCCGCCGGTGCCGCGGGTCCCGCCTGTCGAAGCGACCGAACGCCGCTCGGCCGACCGACGCACCGCCGGAGGCGTGCCACCGGTTGCCGTTGCCCTCGCCGACGCTCCCCGCTACCAGTCGGCGCTCGAGGCAGCCCGCGCCGCGGCCGGCGCCTATGGCGTCACCTTTGCCGCTGTGCGCGACGGCCAATTGCTATGGAGCGGGAGCAGCGGACGCGAGCGGGACGGTAAGACCGAGCTCACGGCGGAAAGCACGCTCGTCATCGGCAGCGTGACAAAGACCTACATTTCCGCGCTGGTTCTCCAGATGGCGGAGGACGGGTTGCTGGGTCTCGACGACTCCGTCCGCGACCACCTGCCATCCGTGCAGGGCATGAGCGGCGAGATCACCATTCGCCAGCTGCTCGACCACACCAGCGGCCTGGCGGACGTCTTCAACGACACCACGCGCCGCGGTCTCGAGGAGGATCCGGGGCATGCCTGGACGGCCGAAGAGGTGCTGCGCACGCTTCACGCCCCCTGGTATCCGCCGGGCAAGGGCTGGGCGTACGCGAACACGAACTACTTCCTGCTCGGGATGATCGTCGAGCGGCTCACTGGCTCGAC
>JBDSGF010000111.1:0-12899 GCA_039919135.1 Candidatus Limnocylindria bacterium
ATGGCGGCCTCCGAATCGCTCCTCGCGAATATCCTGCCCGCCGCCGTGGTCCGGCAACTGAAGTCAGGGCGGCGCCACGTGGCCGATCGGCACGAGGAAGCGACGGTGGCGTTCATCGACTTCGTCAGCTTCACGCCCTTCGCCGAGCGGACCGAACCCGAGAGAGTGGTGGAGGTTCTCGATCGGGCATTCTCGGCGCTCGACGAACTGGCCACGCGATTCGGGGTCGAGAAGATCAAGACGCTCGGCGACGGCTATCTCGCGGCGGCCGGGGTCACGGAGCCGCGCCCCGATCATGCCGCGGCGGTGGCCGAGCTTGCGCTCGCGACGCCGGACGAGCTGCGCCGCTGCGTCGGCGACGACTGGCCCGACCTGCTGACCCGCATCGGGATCGCGACGGGACCGGTGATCGCGGGTGTGATAGGCGAGCGGCGCATCGGCTTCGACCTGTGGGGCGATACCGTGAACACCGCCGCCCGGATGGCGAGCCATGCGGCTCCCGGCACCATCCAGCTCGCCGAGGCCACAGCTCGCGCGCTCGGGTCGAGCCACCTCCTCGAGCGCAGGGATGACGTGGAGGTGAAGGGAAAGGGACGCATGAGCACCTGGCTGCTGCTCGGACGGCGGTCCGTCCCGGAAGCCTGACTCGGCCTCTCTGGGCTCATGACGAGTTCGGTGGTGGGTTGGGTGTCCACGTCGTTTCGCCGCGGGCGGCGCGCTCAGCCGCGAGCCGACGGTCCAGCCTGGCGGTCCGGCGCTCCTCGTGGCGCATCCACAGGAATACCACCACCGCCATGCCGGCCAGGAAGGCGAGGTCGCAGACGACCCACATGATCACCCCACCCAGCGCCTGGTCGTCGAGCGGCGAGAGGCCCCAATCACGAATGTTCGTGAGGTAGTGCGGATACAGGACGGTCGACGCGGACATCAGGGCCACCCCCAGGAACGAGTTCTGCGGCATGGCCATGAAGAGGTAGAGCAGCCGGACCGGGTGCGGGAGGCGCCACGGCGACGGATCGACGCCGATGGCCGGCCACCAGAACAGGAGCGCCGCGCCGATGAAGGTCGCGTGCTGGAAGTAGTGGAGCGCCTGGTTTTCGAGCGCCTGGTCGTACAGCACGCTGAAGTGCCAGCCCCAGTTGACGGCCGCGAACAGGATCCAGGCGATCACCGGAAACGAAATGACGTGCACGATTCGGCTCTGGAGCAGACTCAGCAGCGCCTTCCGAACCGATGGGCCCGAAGCGCGCAGCGTCAGCGTGATGGGTCCCCCCGCCAGCAGGAGCGGCGCGGCCACCAGCTCGAGCAGCATGTGCTGGACCATGTGGACGCTGAAGAGCACGCCCTCGTAGGCCTCGATCGGCGAGAGGAGCGCGACACCGATGGCGGCCAATCCACCACCGAACAGCCAGGACCGATGCACCGGGTGCGGGTTGCCCGCATGCGCCCGGTTCACGCGGCGCACGGCCCAGGCATAGGCACCGCCGACGATGACCAGCATCGCGATCGCGAGCGGATCGAACCGCCAGGCCAGCAGCACCGATGGAAAGGTGGGAGACGGCGCGTCGGTGCCGTGCGCCAGCACAGCGGATGGCGCGGCGAGGAGCAGCGCGAGGATCGGCAGCGGCAGGAGGCGACGCATCGGTCTCATTCTGGCCGGAAATGATGGGAACCGGCGAGCGGTGCTCGGCGTCCATCGGCCATGAAATACACCTTGCCGGGCCTCTTCGTCTTGCTTCTCGTCCTTTCGGGGTGCGCGGTGCCCGGTGGAACGCCGGGGGATTCGGCCTCGGGGGAGCCCGGAGCCATCGAGTACCCGACTGGATCGGACCCCGTCCTGGTGGTGAGGTACGAGGGGGGCATGATTCCGATCCAGGATCAGGTCCGCGATGTGCCGACGCTCGTCCTGCTGGGTGACGGGCGGGTGATCGTGCAGGGAGCGCAGACCCTCGAGTTCCCTGGGCCGGCGCTGCCGGCGCTCATCGAGCGCACGTTGACCGAGGAGGGCATTCAGCTCGTCCTCGACGCCATCGGGGAGACGAACCTCTTCACGACTGACCTGGACCTCCGCGGAGCGCAGAACCAGATTTCGCACGGCTCTGACACCGTTTTCGAGTTGAATGCCGGCGGCAACGAGGTGGTGGTGAGGGCCTTCGCCCTCGGGATGCTGGATCCATCCATGGGGACGCCGCCAGGGATGAGCTCCAGCGAGATGGAGGCGTACCAGGCTCTGACCGAGCTGAACGACGCGCTCACGACGCTCGACACCTGGCTGCCGGCCGACGCCTGGGAGGACGAGGGCTGGCAGCCCTATGACGCGCAGGCATTCCGGCTCTACGTGGGCGACGTGACCGGCCTGCCGATCGAGGGCGGCGACCTTCCCGGCCAGGTTCGGGAATGGCCCACGGACGACGATCCGGCCGCCTTCGGCGACGTGCAGGAGGGACTCGGCGACGGCACGCGCTGCGGCGTGGTCACCGGTGACGCGGGCGGGACCTGGCTTGCGGAGCTGAACGCGGCGAACCAGAACACCATGTGGACGACGGACGGCGACAACCGCTTCCGGGTCCAGGCTCGACCACTCCTGCCGCACGAAGAAGCCATCTGCCCCGATCCCTTCGCAGCCTGAATCGCCCTTCGCTACAATGCGGGCGCGCCGCTCACGGCCCATCCGTGCTGCGGAGCCGGAGCACGCCCCCTACGTCGCGGTCTACTCAGGAGCCTCGAGACCGAGCTGATGCAACGAATGGCGCCTCGAACTAAGTTGCGGACGATGCTGCGCATCGGTGCACCCCTGCTCTTCATCGGTCTGCTGGCTGGTTGCATGCTGCCGCCCGAGCCGAAGACGGAGGTGGGCAGGGACGTCTTCAACCTGTACCTGGTCGTGCTCGCGCTGGCGCTCATCGTGTTCGTCGCCGTCGAAGGATTCATCCTCTACGCGGTGGTCCGCTACCGGCGAAAGCCCGGCGACGACATCCTGCCGCAGCAGCTGCATGGCAACAACACGGTCGAGATCATCTGGACCGTGATCCCGACGGTCATCGTCTTCATCCTCTTCGGCGTCAGCATGATCACCCTGGGCGAGGTCGAGGCCCGCTCCGACAATCCCGGCGTGACGATCGAGGTCGAGGGGTTCCAGTGGCAGTGGGTCTTTCGCTACGAAGAGGAGGGGGCCACGATCACGGGAAGCGCCGCTGAGCCCCCGGTCATGGCCGTGCCGGTGGGGGAGCCGGTACGCCTGGTGCTCAGCTCGATCGACGTCAACCACGCGTTCTTCGTCCCCCAGTTCCTCATCAAGCGCGACCTGATCAACCTGGGTGAGAACGGGCGCAAGAACGAGCTGGAGTTCACGATCACCGAGACCGGCACCTACGCCGGACAATGCGCCGAGTTCTGCGGCGACTTCCACGCCGACATGACCTTCGTGGTCGATGCCATGTCCCGCGCGGACTACGACGCGTACATTGCCGCCATCGTCGCCGGAGAGCCGCCGCCCTCGACGGGAGGCGAAGATTGCGGCACCCCCATCCAGGTCGCTGCGGTCGCGAGCCTCCAGTTCGACACGGACGCCATCGAGGCGCCGGCCGGGGAGGACTTCTGCATCGAGTTCACGAACAACGACACCGCGCCGCACGACATCGGGATCATCGACACCGAAATCAACGGTGACGACGTCGCACCCGGCGAGTCGATCGCGTACGTCATGCCGGCCATGGAAGCCGGCGACTACACCTTCTACTGCACCATTCACCCGACGATGACGGGTGACCTGACCGTCACCGAGTAGCACCGGAGCGCGAAAGCCAATGGCAACCACGACCCTCGAACCCCGTGCCAGCGCGTACCGCCGATCCTGGGTGCTCGACTGGCTGACCACGGTCGACCACAAGAAGATCGGCGTCCTGTACATCGTCAACAGCTTCATGTTCTTCTTCGCGGCGGGCATCCTGGCCCTGGTGATCCGCAGCGAGCTGGCCGTCCCCGGCCTCCAGTTCGTGGACGAGAGCACCTACAACCAGGCCTTCACGATGCACGGGACGATCATGCTCTTCCTGTTCATCATTCCGGCGTTGTCGGGCTTCGCCAACTACATCGTGCCGCTCATGCTCGGCGCGCCCGACATGGCCTTCCCGCGCATCAACGCGCTCAGCTTCTGGCTCCTCCCGCTGGGCGGCGGGCTCATCTTCAGCGGGTACCTGTTCGGCGGGGCCGCGGCCGAGGGCTGGACCGGCTACGCGCCGCTGACGAGCTCTCGCTACTCCGAGGGCGTCGGCACCGACCTGTGGATCATCGGCCTCACGCTGGTCGGTATGGCGTCGATCCTGGGCGCGGTCAACTTCATCGCCACCATCTTCAAGATGCGCGCGCCGGGCATGACGCTCTTCCGGATGCCGATCTTCGTGTGGACGGTCCTCGTCACCGCGATGCTCATTCTCCTGGCCACGCCGGTTTTCGCGGCCGGCCTCATCGCGCTCTTCATCGATCGTAACTACGGTGGCTCCTTCTTCGACCCGAGCGTGGGTGGCAACCCGATCCTGTGGCAGCACATCTTCTGGTTCTTCGGCCACCCCGAGGTCTACATCGTGATCCTGCCCGCCATGGGCGTGGTGAGTGAGATCCTGCCGGTCTTCAGCCGCAAGCCGCTCTTCGGGTACAAGGCATTCGTCTTCGCCACCATCGCCATCGGTCTGCTCAGTTGGAGCGTCTGGGCGCATCACATGTTCACTACCGGCTCGGTGTTCCTGCCCTTCTTCAGCTTCATGACCGCGCTGATCGCCATTCCGACCGGGATCAAGATGTTCAACTGGCTCGCCACCCTGTGGCGTGGCAAGCTCATGCTCACGACGCCCATGCTGTTCGCGCTTGGCTTCATCAGCATGTTCCTCATCGGCGGCATCAGCGGCGTCATGCTGGCCTCGCCGCCCATCGACTTCCACCTCCAGGACACTTACTTCGTGGTGGCACACCTGCACTACGTCTTCTTCGGTGGATCGGTCTTCGGCGTCTTCGCGGCCACCTACTACTGGTTCCCGAAGATGACGGGGCGCAAGCTCAACGAGCGGCTGGGCAAGGTCCATTTCTGGATCCATTTCATCGGCTTCAACCTTGCCTTCTTCCCGATGCACCAGCTGGGCCTGTCGGGCATGCCGCGGCGGGTCGCCGACTACAGCCCCGACGCGGGCTGGACGATCCTGAACTTCGCCTCGACGGTGGGCGCCTTCATGGTGGCGGTGAGCATCATCCCGTTCCTGATCAACGTGGTCGCGACCTTCATCAACGGGGAGCCCGCGGGCAACGATCCGTGGGAGGGGAACACGCTCGAGTGGGCGACCACCTCACCCCCGCCGCCACATAACTTCGACACTCTCCCGCCGATCCACTCGGAGCGTCCGCTCTTCTTCCTGACCCACGGCCACGGCCATGCAGCGGCGCGTCCGGAGGACCTCGAGGAGCACCAGAGCGACGACGTCGAGCGCCGGGACGGCTTGGTATGAGCGCCCGCACCATGCAGGCCCAACCGGCCGGCGAGCGCCAGGCGGAGGCGGCCATCGCGCACGGTGGCTCCGGCATGCCGACCGCGCTCGTCGGGATGCTCCTCTTCATCGCGTCCGAGGTGATGTTCTTCGCCGGCCTCTTCGCCACCTACTTCAATGCGCGCGCAACTTCGCCCGGTGAGTGGGGGCCGCCGGCGGGCGCGCACGAGCTGGACCTGCCGCTGGCCGCCGTCCTGACCGCCATCCTGGTGGCGTCGAGCTTCACGATGCAGTTCGGCGTGTGGGCCATCCGCCGCGGCGACATCGGCAAGCTCAAGCTGTGGACCGCCATGACGCTGGGCCTGGGCGTGCTCTTCCTGACGGGGCAGCTCTACGACTACAGTGTGCTGGGCTTCGGGATCGGCGACGGGGTGTTCGGCACCGTCTTCTACACCCTCACCGGCTTCCACGGTGCGCACGTCTTCGGCGGCGCCGTGGGCCTGACGATCGTGCTGGCGCGCGCGCTGCGTGGCCAGTTCAGTGCACGCAACCACGTCGCCGTCGAGGCGGTAAGCATGTACTGGCACTTCGTCGATGTGGTCTGGATCGGTGTGTTCTCCATCATCTACCTGCTGCGCTAGGGAGGACGCAACCAGTGTCGGATACCGTTGTCGGCTTCCTGATTCTCGGGATCGTCATGCTCGTGGTGCTTGGCATGGTCTTTGCCATCGCCTCGCGTGGCGGGGCTCCGGCTGCTCACCGGAAGCCACCGAAGGGCGTGCACCTGCCCGGGCCCAGCTTCCTGCCGGTCGTCCTGTCGCTCGGCGCCGCGCTCATGGGTGCCGGGCTCGCCTTTCGCGGCACCGATCAGCTGGCCAACCCGTTCCTCGCCATCCCGGGACTGCTCGTCGTCGTCCTGGCCGTGATCGCGTGGGTGCGAGCGGCGAACCACGAATGGCGCGAGACCGAGCACGCGTCGCACGATGACGGGGCCACCCACTGATCGCCCGATGATCGCCCGATGATCGCCCGATGACCACCTGGATGGCCGCGCGCGCCGGCCTGAACCTGCGGCACCTGCCATTCCGATACCTGCTCGTCGCGGCCACGCTGCCGATCCTGCTGCTGGCGCTGCTCACGGTTGTCTTGCTGGCATCAGCGCCCGCCTCCTCCCTCGCGACCGAGGGAAGCCTGGCGCCCGACTTCACCCTCGCCGATCTGGACGGCAACCCGATCCACCTCTCGGAACTGCGCGGGCGACCGGTCGTCGTCAACTTCTGGGCCAGTTGGTGCGTCCCCTGTATCGAAGAATTTCCGCTCCTGACCGATGCGGCCGAGCGGCATGCCGGCGACGGGCTCGCCGTGATTGGGATCGTGTACCAGGACCGAACCGAGGCGGCGCGCGGCTTTATGGAGCGTAATGGCGCCACCTGGCAGGCGGCCATGGATCCGGGCGAGCGCGTGGCCACCGCGTATGGCATCCTCGGTCCACCGCAGACCTACTTCATCGGCCGCGACGGCACCATCGTGGCACGCCAGATCGGCCAGCTCTCGGCGGGTTCTCTCGATGAGAAGCTGGCCGCCATCATCGACGAGGACTGAGCATGGACCGCAACCTACCGGCGACTCGATCCGAGACGGCGCTGGCCGAAGTGACCGGGACCGATGACCGCGTGCCGCTGCCGCGACGTCAGCCCATCAGCGTCGCCTTCCTGCCGCTCGCGCTGGTGACCTTCATCATCCTCGCCTTCGTCATCGCCGCCTGGACCTTCCTCTCCGCGACGACCTGACGTGACGCCTGCGGCTGTCGAGGTCCGGGGGCTGCGCAAGTCATACGGGCAGCTCGAGGCCGTGCGCGGCATTGACCTGCGGGTCGAACGCGGAGAGGTCTTCGCGCTCCTCGGCCCGAACGGCGCCGGCAAGACGACCACGGTCGAGATCCTGGAGGGGCATCGGCAGCGCACCGCCGGCGAGGTCAGCGTGCTCGGCCACGATCCGGGCCGCAACGAGCGCGCGCTGAAGGAGCGGATGGGGATCGTGCTCCAGCAGACGGGAGTCGACGAGTACCTCACCGTGCGCGAGGTTGTCCAGATGGTCGCCGGTTACTACCCGCGGCCGCGCGACCCCGACGAGGTGATCGCCCTCGCCGCCCTGGCCGACCTGAGCGATCGGCGCGTGAAGCAACTGTCGGGCGGCCAGAAGCGGCGCGTGGACCTGGCCGTCGCCCTCGCCGGCGACCCGGAGCTGCTCTTCCTGGACGAGCCGACCACCGGCTTCGACCCTGGAGCTCGACGGCAGGCGTGGGAGACGGTGCGCGGCCTGGCGGCACTCGGCAAGACCATCTTCCTGACCACGCATCTCATGGACGAGGCACAGGCCCTCGCCCATCGGCTGGCGATCATCAGCGACGGCGTGATCGTGGCCACCGGCTCGGCCGACGAGCTCATCGGAGCGACGAGCAGCACGACCCGCGTCCGCTTCCGCCTACCCGCTGGTGGGGAGCCGCCCGAGCGCTTTGGTGCTCAGCGCGAGGCATCGGCCTGGCAGTTGGAGACCGATGAGCCGACGCGCACCCTCAATCAACTGACCGAATGGGCACTGAGCACCGATGCGGACCTGCTCGATCTGGAGGTCAGCCGCCGATCCCTCGAGGACGCCTACCTCCAGCTGACCGCCGAGGCGGCGGAGGCGGAGGCGGAGGCATGAGCGGCTTGGCGTTGGCCATCCGGCAGATCGGCTACGAGAATCGCGCGTTCTGGCGCAACCCAGTTTCGGCCTTCTTCACCTTCGCCTTCCCCCTGCTTTTCATGGTCATCTTCAACGTGCTGTTCGGCGCTGGGGCGGCCGGCTTCTTCACGCCGGGGATCATCGTCTTCGCCGTCGTCACCGCCACGTACACCAACCTGGCCATGACGGTGACCATCGCCCGCGACGCGGGCATCCTCAAGCGCATCCGCGGCACGCCCCTGCCGGCGTGGGCCTACTTGGCGGGGCGCATCGGTCACGCGGTGGTGATCGCCTTCCTGCTGGTCGTGATTGTGGCGGGTTTTGGGACGCTGGCCTACGGCGTCGAGGTGCCGTGGGGCGCCCTTCCGGCCGTGGTCCTGGTGCTGGTCGTCGCGGCGGCCGCCTTCAGCGCACTGGGGCTCGCCCTCTCGGGCCTCATCCCTAATGCCGAGGCCGCCCCTGCGGTCGTGAACGCCAGCATTCTGCCGGTCCTGTTCATCAGCAACGTCTTCATCCAGATGGACAACGCGCCGGGCTGGCTGGACACGGTCAGCCACCTGTTGCCCGTCCGCCATTTCGCCGACGCCATGATGAAGCTGTATGCCTCGGGCTCCGCTGCCGGTGTGCCATGGACCGAGCTCGGGGTGATTGCGCTGTGGGGCGTGATGGGCGTGGTGGCGGCGCTGCGCTTCTTCAGCTGGGAGCCTCGGCGCTGAGGATTGCCTGCGGCGGCTGAGGATTGCCTGCGGCTGACGATGTTTTCACCGGGTGAAGGTAATTACCAAGGAGGGACGGATGTCGGCCTCAACTTGGCCGCCGGTTGCACCCAGTGACCCGAACGGCCATCCAGAGGCTCCAACGTGGCCGATACCTTCACCGGGTGAAATATCCAGGCTCGCTCGAGCGGGAGAGCGGCGCTCGCACGCGGAGGCCGTCGAGGTCCGGGGCTTGCGCCGATACATCTCCATAACAGAGCCCAGCAGCGGGGGTACGATCGCCGCGTGGAAGATGATGTGGCCGTCGATGTGATCCGCCGCCTCCGGCAGATGGGCATCGACTACTACATCACCGGATCTGAAGCGCTTGCCCGCTACGGCGAGCCTCGCCAGACGGCCGATATCGACATCGTGCTCGATGGAGCCAGCGGACTTTCCGCGCGTGAGGCGCGCGTTCGAGTCCGACTATGTCGTGAATGCCCCGATCGGCAGCGGCGATCGGAAGATCGCATCGGTCGTGGCTCAAACGGGGCTTGGCAAGGCAGATCTCATCCTTGGGCGCCGCGATGCTTGGGCGCGGAGCGCGATGGCACGGCGCGAGACCTGGGACCATCCGCGCCTGGGTGACGTGTGGGCTCTGTCCCTGGAGGACCTCATCCTCGCGAAGCTCGAGTGGTCCGAAGGGGTGTCGGAGCTTCAGCTTCGCGACTGTGCGAACCTGCTTCGAACCAACGCTGCTACCTTGGATTGGTCGTACTTGGAGCGTCATGCCCGTGTCCTCGGCGTCGACGAGATCCTCGCTCGACTTCGCGCTGCGTCCTCCTGACGCCGGCCAACTGGCGCTGGACGAACGCGTTCGCCGCTCGACTCCGTCGGAACGCGCCGAGTTCGCCTATCAAATGCGCCGGCAGGCCCTGGTCATGGTCAACCATGCCGCGGACGAAGCTGGGCCGATGTCCGAGCTGGACCGCGCGGAGTTCATCCTGCGGCGCCTCTATCCCGAGTTCTCCGACCAGCAGCTGGCGTTCATCCGCGCAGACCTCGCACGACGCGAGGCCGCGGGAAGGTGGACCGGGTTCACGCGTCCCGGCTAGAGGTCGCCAGGCGCGTGGATCGCCGGGCTGGACCGGAGTCCAACCCATCCTCGGCTGTGGCTGCGCCGACACATCGGTCTGTCCGCGCCTGAACGGGCCTTCGGGCTCGATTAGACCGATAGATCGGCTCGCATCTCGCACCAGCCGTCCCTCGGGCCGCCCTCATGCTCAGCGCGGACCGACACATCGGTCTATCCGCGCCTGAACCGGCCCTGGGGCTCAATTAGACCGATACATCGGTCGGCTCCCGCTTCCGGGAGCGGGATAGTGGCGCTCGACGTAGTCCTCGAGGATGGCCAAGAAGCGAGGCACGATGTCGTCGCCGCGCAGCGTCTCGGTCTTCTCCCCGTCCACGAAGACAGGGGCCACCGGCTCCTCGAAGGTGCCGGGCAGGGAGATGCCGATATCGGCGTGCTTGGACTCTCCCGGGCCGTTGACGACGCAGCCCATGACCGCCACCCGCATCTCCTCGACGCCGGGATGCGTCTTCCGCCAGCCGGGCATCCGCTCGACCAGGTAGGCCTGGATGTCGCGCGCCATCTCCTGGAAGAAGGTGGAAGTCGTGCGGCCACAGCCGGGGCAGGCGGAGACCTGGGGCAGGAACGAGCGCAGGCCCATCGACTGGAGCACCTGCTGCGCGACCTTCACCTCCTCGGTCCGATCGCCGCCCGGCTCGGGCGTGAGCGAAACGCGGATGGTGTCGCCGATGCCGCGCTGGAGCAGGACGGCCAGGCCGGCGGTGGAGGTGATGATGCCCTTGGCGCCCATGCCGGCCTCGGTCAGGCCGAGATGGAGCGGGTAATCGCACCGATCCGCCAGGCGCGCGTAGACCTCCACGAGGTCCTGCACGCCGGAGACCTTGGCGCTGATGATGATCCGGTCGTGTCCGAGGCCCGTCTCCTCCGCCAGGCGCGCGGAGCGCAGGGCAGATTCGATCATGGCCTCAATCATCACCTCGCGGCTGTCGGCCGGCTCCGCCAGCAGAGCGTTGGCGTCCATCATCTCGGTCAGGAGCTGTTGATCGAGGGATCCCCAGTTGACGCCGATGCGGACCGGCTTGTCGTTGGCGATCGCGACCTCGATGATCTGCGCGAACTGCTCGTCGCGCCGTTTCGTGCCCACGTTGCCGGGGTTGATGCGGTACTTCGCCAGCGCGGTCGCCGCCTCGGGATACTTGGTGAGCAGCAGGTGTCCGTTGTAATGGAAGTCGCCGATGAGCGGCACGGCCACCCCGAGCGCATCGAGCTTGGCGCGAATGGAGGGCACCGCCTGGGCCGCCGCGTCATTGTTCACGGTGATGCGAACGAGCTCCGAACCGGCGTGCGCCAGCTGGGCCACCTGGATGGCAGTGCCATCGACGTCGGCGGTATCGGTGTTTGTCATCGACTGCACGACGATGGGGTGGGCCGATCCGACCGGGATACCGCCGACGTCGACGGTGACGCTCGAACGCCTGGCGGGAATGCTCATCGAGGGCAATGGTAGAGCGTGGCCTTCCGATCGGCATGCGGCGTGCATCGGCCACGCTGCATGAGGGAGCGAGTATCCGTCGATCCGGGCTGGCAGCCGCAAGTCTGGATCGTGGAGGATGAGCCAGCCGCAGCGGCACTGGCGGTCGAGCTGTGCCAGGCGGCCGGCGCGCAGGCATCGGTCTATCGGGCGTCCCTGCCGTACCTAGCCGCGCTTCGACGATCTCCCCCGCCCACGGTCGTCATCCTCGACTGGCGCCTGGAGCATGAGCTGAGCGCCGCCCTGTTCCTGGCGACTCGGCACCGCCATCCGCTCATGCCCATCGTGTACTGGACCGGCAGCGTGGCATCCGACCTCCCATCCATGATCCGCGACGACCGCCACACGATGATCGTCGACAAGGCGGATGGCGCTCTCACCTTCGAGCGCGCGCTCACCTGGGCCCTCGCCGCCTAGGCTCGACCGAGCACGAGGGCGGCGTTCATGCCGCCGAAGCCGAAGGAGTTCGTGAGCGCCGACTCTACCTGGATTGGTCGCGCGTCGCTGAGGATGTCGAGATCGACCGTCGGCTCGAGCTCGTGCAGGTTGCAGGTGCCTGGAAGGATGCCGCGCTGGAGGGCCAGTGCCGTGATGGCTGCCTCCACCGCGCCCGAGGCGCCGAGCGCGTGCCCGTACAGTCCTTTCGTGCCCGAGACCGCGACGTGGTCGGCGACCACGCCGAGGGCCAAGCGGATGGCGCGGGCCTCGGCCGGCTCGTTGAGCGGGGTGCTCGAACCGTGGGCATTCACGTAGCCGATGCGCTCGGGCCCGATCCCCGCGTCGCTGAGCGCCACCCGGATGGCGCGGGCTGCCTCGCGGCCGTCCGGCCGCGGAACGGTCATGTGATAGGCGTCATTGCTGGAGCCGAAGCCGAGCATCTCGGCAACGATCGTGGCGCCGCGTCGCATAGCAGCGTCGCGCTCCTCGAGCACGAGCATCGCCGCCGCCTCGCCCATGACGAAGCCGTCGCGATCGCGGTCGAATGGGCGCGAAGCCGTTGCGGGGTCGTCGTTGCGCGTGGACAGGACGCGGATGAGGGCGAACGCGCCGAAGGTCAGCGGGGCCAGCGGAGCCTCCGCCCCGCCCGCCAGCGCGACCTCCACAATGCCGTCGCGGATGGCGTGGAAGGCCTGGCCGATGGCCATCGCGCCGGAGGCACACGAGTTCGCGTTTCCGACCGACGGCCCGGTCAGGCCCAGATCGAGTGCCACGTTGCTGGCACCGGCGCCGCCGAAGACCGCCAGCGCCAGCGTCGGCGACACTCCATGCACTCCGCGCTGCACGTAGGCGGTGTGCTGCTCCTCGCCGTAGGCGACCCCGCCCAGCGCGGAGCCGAGCCAGACGCCGGCGCGGTCCGCCGCTCCCTCGCCCAGCGCGCT
>JBDSGF010000112.1:0-9297 GCA_039919135.1 Candidatus Limnocylindria bacterium
GGTGAGGAGGCCGTCGCCGGTCGTCGATCGGTCGCGGAAGATGATGTGTCCCGACTGCTCGCCGCCCAGCACGGCATCGTCGCGCTCCATGGCCTCGAAAACGTGCCGATCCCCCACCGGCGTGCGAATCATCCTGCCTCCCGCCTGCGTCACGGCCCGCTCCAGGCCGCCGTTGCTCATGATGGTCGCCACCAGGAGGTTGTTGCGCAGCGTGCCAGCCGCCAGCCGCTCCAGCGCGCAGATCCCCATCACCGCGTCACCGTCCACCAGCTCGCCGCGCTCGTCCACGGCGATGAGCCGGTCAGCGTCGCCGTCAAAGGCGAGTCCCAGGTCCAGCCCGGCGGCTACCACCGTCTCGGCCAGCCGCTCCGGATAGGTCGAGCCGCAGCCGTCATTGATGTTCGTGCCGTTCGGCGCGTCGAACAAGGCGGTGACCTCTGCGCCGATCGAGCGAAAGAGGTCGGGCGCAATGATGCTCGCCGACCCGTTGGCGCAGTCGATCCCCAGACGCAGGCCGGCGAACGCGTCGCTGGCCGCGTCGCGCAGGTGACGGCGGTAGGCGTCCACGGCGTCAGCGTCGCTCCGCAGCCGGCCGAGCGCATCATTCGGCATTGGCACGATGGCTGATGCGTCATCGATCAGCCGGTCGAACTCAGTTTCCATGGCGTCATCGGCCTTGCGTCCGCGGACCACGACCTTGAGGCCATTGTCTTCCGCCGGGTTGTGCGACGCGGAGACCATGATCCCCGCGGCATGCCGCTCCTCGGCGCTGGCATGGACGAGGCACGGGGTCGTCACCACCCCGAGGTCGACGACATCGGTACCGGTCGAGGTCAGGCCGGCCGCCAGGGCCGCGCCGAGCATCTCGCCCGATCGACGAGTGTCGCGGCCGAGCACGACACTCCGCCCCGGACCACCCAGGCGATGGCCGACGGCCCGTCCAAGGGTCAGCGCCAGATCGGCGGTGACCGCGGAGCCGACGGGTCCGCGAATGCCGTCCGTTCCGAACCGTCTCCCCATCTATGGCGCGGGCGTCGGGGTCGGCGCCGGTGCCGGCGCCTGGATGGTCACCGGCACGGTGGCCGGGCTGATGCCGATGAGTTCGACGCCCTCCGGTAGTGCCGGCAGGGTGGGGGTCAGAGCGTGGTTGCCGGGTGCGAGCCCGGACGCGTCGAGGACCGGAGTCAGGTCCACCGCGTCGAGCGCCTCGAGTGCCTCGCCGGACCCGCTCATGGTGACCGTCAACTGGTCCAGCCGCGGCAGGCAGGCATTCTCACCCGACCCCTCGCACACCACGCCCACCACGAAGGTACGGCTGGAGACCGAGGGAACGATGGTCGCCGTGACCGTGACCACCGGGTTGCCGCCGTCCACGAGGCGGACATCGTCCGGGAGCACGAGCGCCGCTTCGAACGTCTGGTCCGACGAGGCGCCATCGATGCTCAGGGCTTCCGTGAGCACCTCGCCGATCCCCCTCAATACATCCTCCCCGCCGCGCAGGGTGACCGTGGAAGGCTCGATGCTCAGCGCCACGAGCGCGAACCCGGGCGCGGGGGTTCCGGCCTCCAGGTCTGGCCGCACCGGCACGGTCTTGTTCGTCTCCACCGCCTGGACGTCGATATCCACCTCGATGGTCTGCGGCTCGACCTCCACGCCTTCAACCGGTTGCCCGTCGATATCGACCGGCTCGAGCACGACCGAGCGGTGGACGCCGATCCCCGACTGGTCAATGAGCACGCGAGCGATGGCCCGGTCGACCCGGCCGATCAGCGAGGCGGCGCCGCGTACCTCCACCGTGTCCGCGCTGACACGCGGGTCATCGATTTCGAGCAGGTCAGGCACGTCGCCGTAGTCGACGTCGACCGGGACGGTCCTCTGGTCGATTCGATCCAGCTCCACCGTGACGGTCTCCGGATCACGGGAGAGCACCTCAACCCCTTCCACCAGCGACTCGACCTCGATCGGCAGGACCTGCGGCTCGGGCGCTTTCTCCATGTCGTAGGCGGACAGGTCGACCGTGGCTCGGAATGACTCGATCACCAGGACGACAGGGGTATCCCTGGGCGCTCGATAGGTGACCTCCACGGTTCCCGCGGCGCCGCTCAGGACGACCGAGCCGTCGGGCTGCCCGGTCGGGCGCACCGGCAGCTCGATATTGTCATCCGAGAACGATCCGGAGAAGACAAGCCCGGTGTAGAGCACGGTCGCGAGGAGCACCGCCGACAGCTTGAGGTGCCAGTTGCGCAGCAGGAATCGCATGCCCTAGCGCCTCACGGCTCCGCGATCCGGGGCGGGCACGACGCGCGCCTCCGGATCGACCGGCTCCGCCGGGTCGGGATCAGCGCGCCCGACCTGCCAGCGGCCCTCCAGCGACCGGCGCAGGAACGGCACGGCGCGCCGCGGGGCCTGGGGCCGGATCAGGTTGAAAATGCGGCGTCGCAGTTGCTCCTCGGTCAGGTTGCGCTCGATCCGGCCGCGGACCACGAGGCTGATGGAGCCGGTCTCCTCGCTGACCACGATCACGACCGCATCGGTCTGCTCGCTGATGCCGATGGCCGCGCGGTGGCGGGTGCCGTAGCGCTCGGAGTCGAGCGCGGTCTGGCTCATGGGCAGGAGCACGCCGGCCGAGGTGATCTGCTCGCCGGAGATGACGACGGCGCCGTCATGCAGCGCGGTGCCGCGGTAGAAGATGGTGACCAGCAGCTCAGCTCGGAGGTCGGCATGGATCGGAACGCCGGACTCGGTGGCCAGGTCCTGGAGGCCGGTCTCGCGCTCGAGGGCGATGAGCGCGCCATGCCGCGAGCCGGCCAGAATGCGGGCGGCGCGGCTGATCTCGCGCGCCACGCGTTCCGCCCCGGCCACCTCGGCGCTGACGAAGAAGCGATTCACGCTGCCGATGCGGCCGATCTGCTCCAACGCCCGCCGCAGTTCCGGCTGGAAGACGACCACCACCGCGAAGAGCCCCACGACCGCCGCCGTCTCCATGAGGCGACGCAGGAGGTCGAAGCCGAACAGGATGGCGCCCAGGTAGACGAGGTACAGGATGGACAGACCGATGACGATCCGCACCGCGCGCGTGCCGCGGATGAGGATGAAGAGCCAGTAGATGACGAACGCCACCAGCCCGATGTCGATAATCGACGTCCAGGTGCCGCGGAGATACGTATCGAGGAATTCGCGGATCGCGTCGATCACGGTTGCCGGCATGCCTGCGGTGGGGATCTCGATGATACCAAAGAGCCCCGGCAGGACTGCCGGGGCTCTTCCATTTGGCGGGTGCTGCCGAGGGCTAGCGCTTTGTGTACTGCGGCGCCTTGCGCGCGCGTTTGAGGCCGAACTTCTTGCGCTCCCTGGCCCGCGGGTCGCGGGTCAGCAGGCCGGCGCCGCGCAGCGCCGCGCGGGCACCCGGATGGGCGCTGACAAGGGCGCGCGCGATACCGTGGCGGATGGCCCCGACCTGTCCGGACACGCCCCCTCCCGCGACCAGCACGCTGGCCGAGTAGCGGCCCTCGGTCTCGGTCACGCGGAAGGGAAGGAGCAGGGCGCCCTCCGGAGAGGCGCCGCCGAAGTACTCACCGGAGGGCTTGCCGTTGACGACGATGCTGCCGTCACCGGGTAGAAGGCGGACCCGCGCGACGGCGGTCTTGCGCCTCCCGGTGCCGTAGACGTAGTTCGTGCTCACGTTCAATCCTTCCTCGTTTACAGCTCGACCGTGGCGGGCTGCTGCGCCTGGTGCGGATGGTCCGCGCCGGGGTAGACCTTCAGCTTCTTGAACATCGCGCGGCCGAGCCGGTTCTGGGGCAGCATGCCCTTCACCGCGCGCTCGATGACGAGCTCAGGCTTGCGCTCGAGCAGCGTGCCGAGGCTCTCCTCGCGCAGCCCGCCCGGGTAGTTCGAATGGCGGAAGTAGCTCTTCTGCTTCAGCTTGTTGCCGGTGACGCGGATCTTCCCGGCGTTGAGGACCACCACGTGGTCCCCGGTGTCGAGGTGCGGCGAGTAGATCGGCTTGTGCTTGCCCTCCAGCAGGGTGGCGATTCGCGTCGCCAGCCGGCCGAGGGTCTGGTCAGTGGCGTCCACGACCCACCAGCTGTGCTCGATCTCGCTCGCCTTGACGGCGTAAGTCTTCACGCTTATGTGCTCTCCGGTCTTGCCTTGATCCTTGCGGCCGCGCCCGTGGGCGCCACCGCGATGTGTTCCGTTCTTCGTTTCATGGCTGATTCGTAGATGACCCGCTCGAGCGTGAGCCCGCGCGCCGGCGCGGCCCTGCCGTGCAGTGCGCGTCTGCCCCCCGCGAGGAGCCGCTCGACCTCATCCGGATCGAGGCGCCCGCGGCCGACCTCGATCAGGAGCGCCACCATGCTGCGCACCATGCGCCGCAGGAAGGCGTTTGCTGTCACGCGCAGCTCCACGAGTTCACCGCGACACGTCACGCGCACCTCGGCGAGGTCCCGTACGGTTCGCCCGTGCACGTGGCTGCCGAGGGCCGCGAAATCGCGCTCCCCGACCATCCGCGCCGCGGCGACGCGCATGGACTCCACGTCGAGCCGGTCATCGATCTCGAGCGTTCGATG
Organism: Candidatus Limnocylindria bacterium; assembly: GCA_039919135.1. Classification (GTDB taxonomy): domain Bacteria; phylum Chloroflexota; class Limnocylindria; order QHBO01; family QHBO01; genus JACDBZ01. The sequence goes on from JBDSGF010000112.1 coordinate 4,572, forward strand.
CCGCTCCAGCGGTCGAGAGGCACCATTCATCAGGATCCGATAGCGGTAGACGCGCCAGCGCACTTCCCGCCGTGGATCAAAGCCTCTCGACGCCGGTCGGAGCGACCGCACGGCCAGGTCCGGCGGCAGCGCGGCGTTCAACCGTCGCCGCAGCTCGGGCAGACCACCACCGCGCGGTAGCTCCCGCGGATAGCAGAACGCCACGACCTGGCCGGTGGCATGCACCCCGGCATCGGTTCGCCCGGCGAGATGGACTCTCGTCCGCTCGCCGATCAGCCTGTTAAGGGCATCCTCCAGCTCTCCCTGCACGGTCCGAGCGTTCGGCTGGACCTGCGAGCCGGCGAAGGCCGTCCCGTCGTACTCGACCACCGCCCGAGCGCATCGCTGCGCGTTGGCGGCCATCGGGTGCGTTGTCGGTGTTCTTATGACTCGTCGTACGTCAGACGAGCTCGATCTGGACCATCGAGGCCGTGTCACCCAGACGCGGCCCGATCTTGACGATGCGCGTGAAGCCCGACGCGCGCTCAGCGTACTTCGTGGCGATCTCGCCCATCAGCTTCTCGACGATGAGCGGCTCGTGCGGCATCTTGCCGACGAGCTGCCGGCGCGCGTGAAGGTCGCCACGCTTGGCGAGCGTGATCATGCCGTCCACCACGCCGCGGACCTCCTTGGCCTTGGCCTCGGTGGTCTTGATCTTCTCGTAGCGGATCACGGACACGGCGAGATTGCCGAGCATCGACATTCGATGCGCGTGCTTGCGGCTGAGCTTGCGTCCGGCGACGCGGTGCGGCATTGGTCTACGCCTCTCGGTCCAGCTCGGCCGCGGCCGCCTCGTCCAGCTCGGCCGACGCCGGGAGATCCGACTCGTCCGTGCTCATCGAGGTCGACTCGGGGGAGATGAAGCCGCGCAGCGCCAGGCGCTCCTTGAGCTCGTCCAGGCTCTTCTGGCCGAAGTTCCGCATGCGCAGGAACTCGTCGTCGCTCAGGGAGAGGACTTGGCCGATCTTCGTGATGCTATTGCGCTTGAGACTGTTGTAGGCCCGCATCGGGAGGTCGAGCTCCTCGATCGGCGCGTCGAGCAGGTTCGCGCTGGGGGCGACCGGCGCGTCGTCACTCGATGACATCGACGGCCGCCCGATATCGGCGAAGCGACCGAACTCGCGGACGAGGATGTCGGCCGCCTGGCTCAGCGCCGCCTGGGCGGTGGTCGTCCCGTCGCTCTCGATCTCGAGCGACAGCTTGTCGTAGTTCGTCATCTGGCCGACGCGCGTCTTCTCGACCGTGTAATTCACGCGGCGGACGGGCGAGAAGATGGCGTCCACCGGCACCACGCCAATGGGCATGTCCTCGGTGTGCTCGGCCGGGCGGTAGCCCATGCCGGTCTCCACGGTGAGGTCCATCTCGATCGAGCCAGAGTCCGAGTCGAGCGTCAGCAGGACGAGGTCCGGGTTGACGATCTCGATATCGGCCGACTCGGCAATGTCGGCGGCGGTCACCGGGCCGGCGCCTCGCTTGACGAGCTTGAGCGTCAACGCGTGTCGGGCGAAAGAGCGAAGGCGCAGCTTCTTGATGTTCAGGACGATCTGGGTGACGTCTTCCTTGACGTTCTCGATCGTGCTGAACTCATGGAAGACGCCGGTGATCTGGATGCTGGTGACAGCGGCTCCCTCAAGGGAGCTGAGCAGGACACGGCGCAGGGCATTGCCCAGCGTGACGCCGTACCCCTCCTGGAGCGGGGTGACCTCGAACCGGCTCAGGTTGCCCTCCGCGTGCACCTCGTCGATGCGCGGGGACGGAGCGGGCTGTGGCTGCTGCTGCGGGGACTCGAGTTCGATCATGGGACCTGAATTGACCATGGGACTTGAATTGACTCCTAGCGCGAGTAGTACTCGACGACGAGCTGCTCGTTGAACTCGAGCGGCATCTGCTCGCGCGCCGGTTCGGCGAGGACCGTGCCCGACAGCTTCGTCGGGTCGACGCTCACCCATTCTGGTTTCTGGGCCGCCGTCATCGTCTCGCCCGCGATCTTGAAGTACTCGCGACTGCGGCGGCTGTCGCGGACCTCGATGCGATCGTTGACCTTGGTGGCGAAGCTGGCGACGTCGGTGGGCCGCCCGTTCACCGCGAAATGGCCATGCGTCACCAGCTGGCGCGCCTGCGCCCGGCTGGTCGCGAAGCCCATGCGGTAGACGACGTTGTCGAGACGCATCTCGAGCATTCGTAGCAGGTTCTCGCCGGTCATGCCCTTGCGCTGGTCCGCCTTCTCGAAGTAGTTGCGGAACTGGCGCTCCAGGACGGAGTAGCTCTTGCGGACCTTTTGCTTCTCGCGCAGTTGGAGTCCGTATTCGCTGACCTTCCGGCGGCGCATGGTGTTCATGCCCGGTGGGGTGCTGCGGCGCTCGAAGGCGCACTTGCGGCTGTAGCAGCGGCTGCCCTTGAGGAAGAGCTTGAGCCCCTCCCGGCGGCAGATGCGGCAGACCGCGTCGTTGTAACGTGCCATCTGATCCTCTCCTAGACCCGGCGTCGCTTCGGCGGGCGGCAGCCGTTGTGCGGGATCGGCGTCACGTCGGTGATGGCGGTGACTTCCAGACCGGCGGCCTGGAGCGAGCGGATCGCCTGCTCGCGGCCGCCACCGGGGCCTTTCACGAAGACCTCGATCTGGCGCATGCCATGCTCCATCGCACGCTTCGCGGCCAGCTCGGCAGTCTGCGCCGCGGCGTAGGGCGTGCTCTTGCGGGAGCCCTTGAAGCCGACCAGGCCCGCGCTGCCCCAGCTGATGACGTTGCCCGTCGTGTCGCTGATCGTCACGATGGTGTTGTTGAACGTCGACTGGATATGCGCGTGCCCCGTCGGCACGTTCTTTCGCTCGCGCTTCTTGCCGCGCTGAGCGCGCTTACGCTCTACCATGAAACTCCCGTTTACTTCTTGCGGCGCACGCCGACTGTCTTCTTGGCGCCACGGCGCTGCCGCGCGTTCGTCTTCGTTCGCTGCCCACGCACGGGCAGGTTGCGCCGATGCCGGAGGCCCCGGTACGAGCCGATCTCCATCAGGCGCTTCACGTTCAGGCTGACCTCGCGACGGAGGTCACCCTCGACCTTGAACTGGCGGTCAACGATCTCGCGGAGACGGTTGACCTCCTCCTCGGTGAGGTCGCGCACGCGCGTGTCGGGTGACACATTGGCGGCGGTGATCACCTTGGTGGCCGAGGTGAGGCCGATGCCGTGGATGTAGGTGAGGCTGACAATCACCCGCTTCTCGCGGGGAATGTCGACGCCGGCGATACGAGCCACGATCCTCCTACCCCTGCCGCTGCTTGTGCTTGGGAACGACGCAGATGACCATCACCACACCTGAGCGCTTGATGACCTTGCAGCGCTCGCAGCGGGGCTTCACGGACGCAGAAACCTTCATCTCATCCTGTACGTGATGCGACCCCGGGTGAGGTCATAGGGACTGAGCTCGACGCGGACCGTGTCACCGGGCAGGATGCGGATGAAGTTCTGGCGCAGCTTCCCGGAGATGTGTGCGAGCACTTCGTGCCCGTTCTCCAGACGCACCTTGAACATGGCGTTGGGCAGGGGCAGAACCACCTCTCCCTCGACCTCGATCGCATCCTTTTTCGCCAACCGACACGCACCCTCGTTTCAAGCTGAACAGCAATTAATGGGATTGACACACGAAAAGGCCGCCGCTCAGGGCGACCCGCGAACGGAGAGTATACATGCGCGGGTGAACCCCCGCAAACCTCCCGTTGCCCCGATGATTGGGCCTCATGGGCGCGCCGTGAGCAGCTCGGGGCCGGCATCGGTGACGGCGATGGTGTTCTCGTAGTGCGCCGATAGGGCTCCGTCCGCGGTTCGGACGGTCCAGCCATCGTCGGTGACGAAGACCTCGTCGCCGCCGAGGTTGAACATCGGCTCAATCGCGAAGCACATGCCGGACTCGATGAGCATGCCGGTACCCGGGCGTCCGTAGTTCGGGACCTGGGGCTCCTCGTGCATGGCGCGACCGATGCCGTGGCCGACAAAGTGTCGGACGATCCCGTAGCCGCGCTCGTGCGCCACCGTTTCGATGGCGTGCCCAACATCCCCCAGGCGATGGCCGGGCATTGCCGCCGCGATCCCGGCCTCCATTCCGCGCCGCGTGGCATCGACGAGATCGCTCACCTCGCGCGGGACGCTTCCGACTGTCCAGGTGCGGGCGCAGTCGGCATGCCAGCCGTCGACGATGCAGCCGATGTCGATGCTCACCAGGTCGCCGTCGGCCAGCCGTCGGCGCGGTGACGGAATGCCGTGGACGACCTCGTCGTTGACGCTCGCACAGATCACCCCGGGGAACGGCGGATTGCTGCCGTAGCCCTTGAACGACGAGACGGCGCCCGCGTCGCTGATCATGCGCGCCGCGATTTGGTCAAGTTCACCGGTGCTGACGCCGGGTCGAACCTCGGCCTTCAGCACCTCGAGGATGTCGGCCAGGATGATGCCGGCGGCGCGCATACGGTCGATCTCGGCTGGACGCTTGAGCGTGGCGGTCCCGGCGCCGTGCATGCCCATCAGGCGCTCGCCGCGGTTTCGCCGATGCGCGAGAGGATCTCGGCGGTCATCTCCTCGATCTGCTGCCTACCGTCCAGGCGATCAACGATGGAAGCGCGCTCGTAATGGTCGACGACCTCCAGCATGGGCGGAACCTGGCGCTCGAGTCGCGCGCGGACGACCTCCGGGCGGTC
>JBDSGF010000113.1:0-6532 GCA_039919135.1 Candidatus Limnocylindria bacterium
TGGCCGGGAAGCGAGCAGAAGATGGTGTACTCGCCAGGCGCGAGCTCGCCGGTGATCGTCTCGGAGTCCCCGGCGCTCAGGTCGGCGGTCGCCATGAGCACCTCGTCGGCCGCGTCGCGCACGGAGAAGTTGTGGGGGGTTGGTCCGTCATTGGTGACCTCGAAGCTGACCGTGGGTCCGCTCGTCTCCAGCTCCGCCGAGTTGATCATGAAGTCGGCGACGCTGACGGAAATCGCGTCTGAGGCCGCGTCGGAGCTGGGGGTGACGGAGCCCGGTGTGTCGGTTGCCGCGGGCGAGGAGCAGGCGACGAGCCCGATAAGCAGGACGGGGATCAGGAATCTGGTTCGCATCGGTTCACCTGTAGATGAAGGAGAGGCGGCCCGGGAAACCCGGACCGCCCCAGATGGTGGAGAACTACTGGAAGCTCTCCGGCTGCGCGGCCACGATCGCCTCGGCGAGTGGGTCGCCCAGCATGCGCATGTGCTGCGCTGCCTCACGGTCGGCATCGGCCGCCGCTGCTGCGTCGCCGCTGCCCTGGGCATCCACGACCGCTGCGGTCGTCAGCACGTGCTCGGTGATCAGCTCCGCGAGGGCGTCCTCGGGGAGGCCGGTCGCACCGGCCAGGAAGGCGCTGAACTCGGGGACGTAGACCGTGGTCAGGTCCTTGACGGCCTGGTCCATGACGGCCTGATCGTCGGTGGCAACACCAGTGGTGTAGTCAACGAAGAAGCCGTTGTGAGCGCTCCAGATGCGGTTCCACTCGTCCTCGGCCTCCTGGCCGAAGAGACCACCGATTGCGCCACCGAGATCGGTGCCGTTCGTGTTGAGCGCAGCACCGGCGGCGCCGAACTCGTCCGTGCGGCCGCCGATGGCGGCATCGGTGGCAAAGCTGGCCAGGAACAGGTGCTCCTGAAGCAGTTGGTTGAGGGCAGTGCGGAAGTCGACGCCTGCGGTGGCGGCATCGCCGTCGATCTCGTTGCCCTCGGCGATCGCCGGCGCAAGCGCGTCGCCGATCATGGACATGTGGGCGTAGGCGGTGCGGATGGCCTCGTACGTGGCCTCCCAGTCACCGGCGGCCTGCGCATCGACAACGGCCTTCGTCTGAAGGACGTGATCGGTCACGAGGCCGGCGATGGCATCCTCGGGCAGCCCGGTGGCTCCGGCGAGGAAGGCGCTGAACTCAGGCACGTAGATCGTGGTCAGATCCTCGACCGCGCCGTCCGCGAGGGCGGCATCATCGGTCGCCACACCGGTGGTGTAGTCGACGAAGAACCCGTTATGGGCGCTCCAGATGCGGTTCCACTCGTCCTCGGCCTCGGTGCCGTAGATGGAGCCGATGGCGGCGCCGAGATCGGTGCCGTTCGTGTTGAGCAGGCCACCGTAGGCCTCGAACTGATCGGTCCTTCCGTCAAGGGCCGCGCCGGTCGCCTTGGCGGCCAGGATGAGGTGCTCCCCCAGCAGGTAGTTGAGATCGACGCGCAGGTTGGCGGCATCAGTCGTGATGCTGGCCTCGCCGCCGGGGTCCATGGACTCTTCGGGGGCCATTGATTCGGGGGCCATTGATTCGGGGGCCACCGACTCCGACGCGGTGCTCGGATCGGCGGAGGTCCCCGGGTCGGACGTGCACGCCGCGAGGGCAAAGGCGCCCACGAGCAGCAGAGACATCGGCTTCCAGGTTCTCACGTTGAATTTCTCCCATTGAGGTTAACGTGGCCCCAATGGGCCATCCCCTCCTGTACGGAGGCGAAGTGGTTCTGAATCAACGGCGTCGCTCCCTATACTTCGTGCGATGAATGCCGCCGCCCCGACGCGCACCATGCGCGCGCTGGCCAAGACGCGTCCCGGACCGGGGGCTGAGTTGGTGGAGCGGCCGGCGCCCACGCCCGGTCCGGGTGAGGTGCTCCTTCGCGTGGACGCGGCCAGCATCTGCGGCACCGACCTTCACCTGTTCACCTGGGACGACTGGGCGGCGGAGAACCTGGTGCCGCCGCGCATCCTGGGGCACGAGGTGGCCGGGACGGTCATCGGTCTGGGCTCGGGCGTGACGCGCGTGCGCGAGGGCGACCTCGTGGGCGTCGAGTCGCACCTGTTCGATTGGACCTGCGCCCAATGCCGGCGCGGCGACATGCACCTGTGTCGCAACGTGCGGGTCATCGGCGTCCACACCGATGGCGGCTTCGCCGAGCAGGTGGTCATCCCGGAGGCCAACGCCATTGAATCGAACGGGCTGGACCCGGCGGTCGTTGCCCTCCAGGAGCCGATGGGGAACGCGGTCCACGCCGCTTTCGTTGAGCCAATCGAAGGGCGCTCGGTGCTCGTCACCGGCTGCGGGCCGATCGGCCTGTGCGCAGTCGGGATTGCTCGCGCCGCCGGCGCCGCGCTGGTCATCGCCACCGATACAGAGCCCTACCGCCTGGAGCTGGCCCGCACGATGGGGGCTGGTTTGGTTCTTGATGCTGTCGCGGCTGACACCGAGGAGCGGATCCTGGCCGCAACCGGCGACGACGGGGTGGAGGTGGTGCTGGAGATGAGTGGCGCGGCTTCGGCGCTCGACCAGGCGCTGCGCGTCGTCACCCGCGGCGGGCGGATCAGCCTCTTGGGCATTTTCGGCGAGGCCGTGCCGGTCGAGCTCTCCGAGCTGGTGATCATGAAGGGGCTGCGCGTGCACGGCATCTTCGGGCGCCGCATCTACGACACCTGGGAGCGGACGCAGTCGCTCCTTCGATCCGGCTCGCTCGACGTTGGGCCGATCATCACGCATCGCCTTTCTTTGGCCGATTGGGAGCAGGCCTTCGACCTCATCGCCGCGCGCGACGCCGGCAAGGTTGTTCTGGTCCCGTAGGGCGTTCGGATGCGCGCCGCATGCACCCGTTGCGCGGGCCCCCGGTTCTCCCGGCGGCTATCTCTCACGAGGCGAGGCGTATCTGAGCTTTCGGCCGTGAGGCTCGCATGAGCTGCCGCCAACTCTCGTGTGCTGGGAGTTAGGCCGTGTCGCAGGTCATCATCGGGCGATATGACTCACCTCGTGAGAGTTATCGGCACCGACTCACTGGCGGGTCGAGATACGACTCACCTCGTGAGAAATGACCCTGACTGCACCGCGTAAGTCGGCCGTAATCGGCTGGTAAGTGCGCCCGGCCATCATCCAGCCCATGAACATGATCCCGACCGGTCGACTCCTGCGCATGCTGCGAATTCGGCATGGCTGGCGCCAACGGGAGGTGAGCGTCAAAGCGCGTCTCTCGCCCGCGGCCATTAGCCGGCATGAGCTTGGGAAGATCGGAACACTGACGGCGTTGGAGAAGCACGCGGCCGTCTTTAGCCTGCGCCTTGACGTTCGCCTGTTGGGCTGCGCCGGCGCGCTGGTCCGGCTTGGCGACGAGGAGCACGCGGCAATCGTCGAGACGATCGCGTCGTGGTTCCGCGAGGCGGGCTTCGACACGGAGACGGAGGCCAGCTTCAGCGAATGGGGCGAGCGAGGCCGGATCGACCTGCTTGCGTTCGATCCATCCACCGGGACGCTCGTGATCGTGGAGGTCAAGACGCAGCTCGTGGATCTCCAGGATCTGTTCGGAAGCCTCAACGTCAAGGAGCGCCTGGCCGCCAAGGTCGCCGAGCGGCGCGGATGGACGGTGGGACGCCAGCTTTCGCTGCTTGCGGCAGCCGATACCTCCGCGAACCGCGAGATCGTTCAGACCCACCCCACGCTCTTCGCGGGGTTTGCCAGGCGGCAGCTGACCCGGGCTGCGCTCGAGGCCGATCACGACCGTCTGCTTGTCTGGGTATCGCACGAACAGGCGTCCCGACCTAAGTGGGTGGCCGGCCGCCAGCGCGTGCGCCACGAATCCCGGGGTCAATTCTCGCCAGGTGAGTCGTATCCCGGAGTTCCGATCCCGTCACACCCGACGGAGACCGGTATCTCCCACCACACGATAGATAGCGACCGATGAGGACCTCAAGCCCGGGATAACGCTCACCTCGCGGGAGATAGCGCGCCATCCGTCTCCGCAGCCGGCGGGCGCTCAGATACCACTCACACAATGAGAAATGAGGCCAGCTCATCCCCTCCGCACTATCCTGTGCGAATGACCGATGCGCCCGCACCCGCGCCCCAGACAGCCCGAACGCGCAACCCGCTCGCCTTCCTGGACGCCGAGATCGAGGACCTGAAAAAGAAGGGCCTCTACCGCCGGCTGCGGATCGTGGAGAGCGAGCAGAAGAGCCGATGCGTGATCGACGGCCGTGAAGTGATCACGCTGTCCAGCAACAACTACCTTGGCCTGAACACCCACCCGAAGCTGCGTCAGGCAGCGATCCAGGCGGTCGAGCGCTACGGCGCCGGTTCGGGCGCGGTCCGAACGATCGCGGGAACCATGAGCCTCCACGAGGAGCTCGAAGCAAGGCTCGCCACCTTCAAGCACACCGATGCGGTCCTCACCTTCCAATCCGGCTTCACCGCCAACACCGGCGTCATCCCCATCCTGGCGCCGGAGGGCGCGACGATCGTGAGCGACGCGCTCAACCACGCGAGCATCATCGACGGCATTCGGCTGACGAAGGCGGAGCGCAAGGTCTTTCCGCACGCCGACATGGACGCCCTCGCCGCCACCCTTCGAGAGATTCGCGAGACCGATGCGCATCGGTCCATCCTGGTCATCACCGACGGCGTCTTCAGCATGGACGGCGACATCGCCAGGCTGCGGGAGATCGTCGAGGCTGCGGAGGAAGCCGATGCGATCGTCATGGTCGACGACGCCCACGCCTCCGGTGTGCTCGGTCGCAACGGGCGCGGAACGGTCGACCATTTCGGCCTCCATGGTCGCGTCCACGTGCAGGTGGGCACCCTGTCGAAGGCGATGGGCGTGCTGGGTGGCTACGTCGCCGGATCGGCTGCATTGCGAACGGTGCTGGAGCACAAGGCTCGACCATTCCTCTTCTCCACCTCGCATCCGCCGGCCGTTGTGGCCGCCTGCCTGGCGGCCATCGACGTGCTGGAGACCGAGCCGGAGCTGATCGACAGGCTCTGGGACAACGCACGCCATTTCAAGGCCGGCCTGGCGAGGCTGGGATTCAACACCGGAAACAGCGACACACCCATCACGCCGGTGATCGTGGGGGCTGGCGCCCTGGCGCATCGGTTCAGTGATCGGTTGTTCGAGGAGGGGGTGTTCGCCATGGGCATCGGCTTCCCGACGGTGCCCGAGGAGAAGAGCCGCGTGCGGACGATCGTGACCGCCGAGCACTCGCGCGAGGAGCTCGACACGTGCCTTGCGGTCTTCGAGCGCGTCGGCCGCGAGCTCGCCATCATCTGACCGGCCGGACCGATAAATCGGTCGTTCCACGCCCCAGGGGCCTCCCGGGCTACGTTTGACCGATCCATCGGTCCGGATCCCGCACGAGGGACGCCTCCGGGCGCGTTCAGGCTCATCCCGAACCGATAAATCGAACGAGCGACGCCCGAACGGGCTCTCAGGCTACGTTTGACCGATCCATAGAGTTTGGGCTAGCAACGGGCGTCCGGGGGTGCTAGCGTGCGCATCCTAAGCCCGAGTGCCCGAGCGTGCTGCCCAAATGACTGACCGCCCCCTGAGCGCGACCATTCGCGGAACCTTCGCCGAAGGTGAGCTCGCGCGACCGGGCGCAACCCCTCTATTGGCCGATGAAGCCTCCCTGGACGACCTGGCAAAGGCAGCCACCGATGGCGACGTCGAGGCCGTCGGCCGGCTGTATGACGCCCTGGTTGGACCGATGTACCGCTATGTCGCCGTGCGCATCCGGCGCCGCGAGGACGCGGAGGATGTCACGCACCTGGTCTTCGAGCGTATCGTCGGCGCGCTGCCGCGCTATCACCACAACGGGAAGCCGTTCGCGGCCTGGGCGTTCCGGATCGCGCGCAACGCCGTGATCGACCATCAGCGCCGGCTGCGGCCGACGGAGCCGCTGGGATCGATCGCCGAGCCATCCGATGGCGTCGAGCTGGAGGCACTCTCCCTGCGCGACGAGGAGGTCCGCGAGCTGCGCGCCGCCATCCGTCGCCTGACGCCCGACCAGCGCGAGGCCCTCGCCCTGCGCTACGCCGCCGGCATGTCCGCCGAGGAGGCCGCCCAGGTCATGGGACGCCAGGCCGGCACCATTCGCGGGCTCACGTTTCGCGCCATCGAGTCGCTGCGCCGCCACCTCACCCGGGAGCCAGACCGATGAGCCTCTTCCGAGATTCGCTGCGACCCCCGCCGCTCGCCTCGGACGCAGCCGTCCGTCGCTATCTCGAGCTGATCCGAGCCGAGCTCGAGCCGGATCCGCTCTTCCGGCGTCGCCTGCGAGGCGAGGTCGTCAACCGCTTCGTGGCCGCCCGCGAGGGACTGGAGCAGCCCGCCCGCCGGCCGTCAGCCATGGGCAAGCTGGGACGGGCGGTCCTCTATTCGAGCTTCGCGCTTGCGATGAGCGCCGGTGGCGTGATGGCCGCGTCCCAGCAGGCGTTGCCCGGTGATGTCCTCTACTCGCTGAAGCTCCGGATCGAGGCACTCCGCCTGGA
>JBDSGF010000114.1:0-10776 GCA_039919135.1 Candidatus Limnocylindria bacterium
TCGGCATAGGTGAGGGCGACCACGATGGGATCCGAGGAGCCACCTGGGAACTCGTCGGCGATGAGCTGGAACGCGTCACGGGCGGGGGTGGCGGGCAGATCCTCCAGGTTCTGGCCCGTCGAGAGCTGGATGGACAGGAACGGGGAGCCGGCAAGGACCAGCAGCGCCAACACAGGCAGCGCGATGAGGAGCGGGCGCCGCATGACGCGCGCCGCGATCCATGCCCACACGCCACGGCCCTGGCGCGCGTCGGCCCGGATGGTGTCGTCCTCGACCAGGCGCAGAGGCCCGGGCAGCGGAATGCGCAGCCTATTCACGCGCGGGCCGAGGATGGCGAGCAGGGCCGGGAGCGCGGTGAGCGCGAAGATGAGCGTCGACACGACGGTAATGACACCGCCGATGCCCATGCTGCGCAGCGCGGCCGCCTCGAACACGATCAGCGACGCCAGACCGACGGCCACGGCCACCCCGGAGATGGCAACGGCCCTGCCGACGCTGCCCATCATCCGCTCGATCGCGATCTCGACCGAATGGTGGCGCAGCTCCTCGCGGAAGCGGCTGACCATGAAGAGTGCGTAGTCGATGGCCAACGCCAGGCCGATCATGGTCCCCAGGTTGGTGACGAAGATGCTCACGTCGATGACGCCGGCCAGCAGGCTGATGACAGCGAATGCCGACAGCAGCGCCAACCCGGCGACGAGCAGCGGCAGCACCGCCCCGACGAGCGTTCCGAACACCGCCAGCAGGATGGCCAGCGCGATCGGCAGGCTGATGATCTCGGCCTGCACCAGGTCCTGCTCGATCTCCGCGTTGAACTCGTGATAGAGCTGCGGGATGCCGGTGACGTGCGTCGTGACGCCGGCGGGGGCGTCGACCTTCGCGGCCAGGTCGGCGGCGCCCTCGACCGCCTCCTCCTCGTCTTCGGTCAGGGTGACGACGGCCAGCGTCTTCGCGCCGTCCTCGCTGAGCAGCATCTCGACCGGGGAATCGGCGTAGGTGGTGATCTCGTCGACCAGCGGGTCATCGGCGATCGGCTCGAGGCTCTCGGCGACCAACTCCTGGAACTGGGTCGATGCGGCGTCGCCGTCGGGGTCCTCGTAGATCACGAGCATCGTGGTGGCCTGCGCGCCGAACCGATCCGCCAGCAGCTCGGCCGCGCGCTGCTCCTCCGATCCGTCGATCACCCAGCCACCCTGGATCAGCCGGCCGCCGGCCTGGCCGGCCCAGACATTGAGGCCGATCGTCAGGCCCAGGCCGAGCAGCGGCAGGAGGTGACGGTACCGATAGTCGAACCGGCCGAGCGCCGCGAACATGCCGGTCGGATGCGGCTCAAGATCGTCGGGGAGCTTCTTCGGCGCCGGGCTCACCGCGGTGATCGGCGGTACGAAGGGTTCGGGGGACAGTTCAGTCGCCTCACGGCCCATGCTCCGCCAGACGGCGATCGCAGCCAGCGCTGCGGAAAGGAGGCCGGTGATCGCCAGCCCGATGGCCAGCAGCCTGGTTCGCATCAGATGAGGGTTCTCGCGCGGAATGTTCGGACGAACGGGGCGCAGCGTACCGCAAGCCCTCCACGTTCGCAGGGGATCCGGCCCCGCGTGGCTGATGGCTACGCGCAGCCGCAACAGGCGCCAACTTCACGCCTCTTCGGGCCCCAACTTCGCCGTTGGTTCCGCTGTCGGACAACTTCCGCTGAGGCGTGACGCTAGCGCTATGATCCGCCGCGTGATGACCGGAGCCCGGCACCGATGACGGTCGTGGCGCCCGCAACGTGGTGGCGCGGGCTCGCCGGGCTGACGCGCTCGGGCAGCTCGATCCAGGCGCTCGCCTGGGCGCTGTACGACTTCGCAAACACCATCTTCAGCTTCGCCATTGTCAGCTTCGCCATGAGCCTGTGGTCCATCCGCTTCCTGGGAGAGGCGAGCGGCACCCTATGGTTCACCGCGGCGGTGAGCGTATCGGTCCTGGTCAACGCCATCGTCTCGCCGGTTCTCGGCGCCATGAGCGATCGGGTCGGTCGCCGCAAGCCGTTCCTGGCGTTCTTCACCGCGCTCTGCATCGGCGGCACGGTGGTCATCGGTCTGGTCGACATCCGGCTGGGGCTGGTGGCCTTTGCCGTCGCCAACTTCGCCTACCAGGCGGCGCTCATCTACTACGACGCGCTCCTACCTGACGTCGCCCGGCCAAGAGCCCGTGGCCGCCTGTCGGGGATCGGCGTGGCGCTCGGCTATTGCGGCACCCTGCTCGTGGGCGTCCTCCTGTTGGTGGGCATCAGCACCGATGCCGATGGTCGCTCCACGCCGTCAACCTTCGCCCTCGTTGCCGGGCTCTTCGCACTCTTCGCCGGACCGCTCTTCCTCCTGGTGCGCGAGCAGGAACGCGCCGGCAGCCACTTCCGGGCGCGCGACGTGGCAAGCTCCTGGGCGCAACTGGGCCAGACAATCCGGCATGCCAGGGAGGCGCCGGGCCTGCTGCGCTTTATCGTGGCGCGCTTCTTCTATACGGACCCCGTCAACACCGCGATCGTGGTCATGAGCGCCTTCGCCGTGAACGCCATCGGCTTCACCGAGGGCCAGGCCCTCCAGGTGCTGCTGATCCTGACCGTGGTGGCGGTCATCGCCAGCTTCGGCTGGGGCTTCCTCGCCGACCGCTGGGGACCGCGACGCACGCTGTTCGCCGTGCTTGGCACCTGGGCCGTGGGCCTGGTCATCCTGACCTTCTTCCTGTCGACGATCCCATTCCTCTTCGCCGGCGCGCTGCTGGGCGCGGGCCTGGGCGGCGTCGGAGTGGTCGATCGGCTCATGCTCCTGCGCCTCACCCCGCCCGAGCGGGTGGGCGAGATGTTCGGCCTCTACGGCTTGGTTGGGAAGTTCAGCGCCGTCCTCGGACCGATCATGTACGGCATCATTGTGGCCACGCTTCTGTCGAGTCTGGATCGCGGGGCATACCAGGTGGCGATCGCTTCGCTCTTCGTGCTGCTGCTGGTCGGGATCTGGATCCTGCGCGGGGTGCCCGAGGCATTGCCAGAAACCGAGGAGCAGATGGACCGATGACGATCGTGGTCGCGCACCGCGGAGCCAGCGCGCAGGCGCCGGAGAACACCATGGAGGCCTATCGCCTGGCGGTGGAGGCCGGTGCCGATGCCATCGAGCTCGACGTCCACCTCACCGCGGATGGCCAGCTCGCCGTTATTCACGACGAGACCCTGGATCGCACCACCGACCGAACCGGGCGCGTGGCCGACATGACCATGGACGCAATTCGCGAGGCCGATGCGGGCGCGACCTTCTCGCGCCCTGACGATTCCGGCTTCCCGTTTGCCGGCCGCGGCCTGCGCGTGCCGACGTTGCCCGGGGTGCTCGACTGGCTGCCCGATGCCATGGGCCTGGTGATCGAGATCAAGGCCCGCGCCGCTGCGGACGCGGTGGTGGAGGCGGTGCGCTCGCACGCGGTGCGCAGCGACGGCCGCCTGTCCGTCATCAGCTTCGACGAGGCGACCATCGAGCGCGTCCGCGAGCTTGATCCGGAGATCAAGACGGGCTACCTGCTGGTCCCGAGCCAGCCGATCGAGGCGGCCCTCATCTGGGCCACCGAGCATGGGCACGCAGGCGTGCACCCGTGGGAGGCCGACCTGGGCATCGATCCCCTGCCGCTCCTCGCGCAGGCGAATGCCTACGGGCGCGAGATCGGCTGCTACGTCGTGAACGATCCCGAGCGCATGAAGCACCTGGCGGCCTGCCGTCTGTGGGGCTTCGTGACCGATGTCCCCGACGTGGCGCGCCAGGCCCTGGGGCCCGCCCAGACCTCTCAGACCTAGACGGGCTGGCTGCCCACCGCGGCGAGCTCGCCCAGCGCCTCGCGGGCGGCGGCGACGTCGTCCACGCCGAACGCGACGGTGATGCGCCCGCCCTGCATGCCGGTCGGGATCACCGTCTCGATGTTCACGTCCCGATCGGCCAACCGTCGCGCCGCGGCGCCCAGCGATCCCGGGCGGTCCTCGAGCGCCGCCGATACGAGCTCCACCTCGCGGTAGTCGGCGTCGCGATCCTCGAGCACGGTCCGGGCGCCATCCTCGTCGGCCGTGATCAGGCTCAGGGCCCCCGACCCATCCCAGGTCGTCCCCGACACCCCGACGATGTTGATGCCCTTCTCCCCCAGCGCCTCCGTCAGGTCGGCCAGGCTGCCCGGGTGGTTCTCCAGCTTCACGATGAACGCGCGCATGCGACACCTCTGTTCGTCGGGCCGGCCCGGCCATCGGTCTGGTGGCCGACGAGATCGGACCGGCAAGACACGGAGTCTACGCCTCATGTCACGCCGGCTTGTCAGCGCGCCCGATGTGGCACCCTGTGCGGCATGCCGCCCGCCATCTGTTTCGGGATCACCGCCGCTTCCCGCCCTCACCACGCGCGCCTGGGTGCGGAAGTCGAGCGCCTCGGATACGCGGAGCTGTGGGTCAACGACACGCGCCGCGGCGACGGGATCGCGACCCTGAACGAGATCGCCGCGGGCACGTCCACCCTGCGCTTCGGCCTTGGCGTCGTCGCCCTTTCGGAACACTCGCCGTCGGCTATCACGCAGCGGCTGGCAGGCGCCACGCTTCCACTCGATCGGCTGACGCT
This sequence comes from Candidatus Limnocylindria bacterium, assembly GCA_039919135.1. Taxonomy (GTDB): domain Bacteria; phylum Chloroflexota; class Limnocylindria; order QHBO01; family QHBO01; genus JACDBZ01. The sequence goes on from JBDSGF010000114.1 coordinate 4,617, forward strand.
GGGCGTCGGGACCGGCGCGTCGTCGTCCCTGGCCCTCGTGCGCGAGGGCGTGGCCGAGCTGCGTTCGCTGCTTCCTGACATGCCGATCGCAGTGGCGGCCGTCGGCCCAAGGATGCTCCGACTGGCCGGCGAGGTGGCCGATGCCGTCGTCGCCACCTGGGCGCTCCCTGACCGCGTGGCCTGGATTCGGGAACGCCTGGCCGAGGGCGCCAACGCCGTCGGCCGGCCTGCACCACGGCTGGTGCTCTACGTTCGCACCGCCATCGGGCCGGGCGCGGAATCACGGCTGAGAACGGAGATGGACCGATACGCCTCATACGGCCCCCACTACGCGCGAGCCTTCGCGGCGCAGCCGGATCGGCTGGTCGGCATCGCCGTCGAGTCGGGTGATGCCGCTGAGCTGGCGGCGGCGCTCGCGCCGTATCGGTCCGTGGCGGACACCGTCGTGGTGCGGGGCATCCCCGCTGACGACACCGTCGACGCGTGGCTGGAGATCGCCGCAGCAGCACGCTGAATCGGCGCACGGCGAGGCTCGGCGAGGCCATCTCCCACCAGATGAGGCTTATCACCGATTCCGCTCCAAGATCGGTCTGTTGGAGCCCTATCTCGACAAGACGAGCCGGTTTGCGGACCTATCTGCCAGCTGACGAGAAATAGGCGCCCATTCCGCGGTTGCCGCCGTGGTAAGCCTCGCCTGATGAGAAATAGGTCATCCTCGGGCTCGACGTCCGCGCGCGCCGGTACATCGGTCTGCTCACGCCTGACCGATGCGCCAGGCGCGGCCAGCGCGCACCGCATTTGTCCTGTCGGTTGCTACCAGCCCAAAGCATGCAGTGGCTTCCTATCAGATTCTCACCCTCTGACAACTATCCCGGATAGTTCTCCGCCGCGTCGGGAGCCCCGAGCGTAACTTGGCTGCCGAATCCTCTCAGAAGGTGCGCCTGGTGAGAATCTGATCGGAATGTAGGCGGGGATTCCGTGCTACGTCTCCCCCGGTGAGAATCTGATAGGAAAGACCGGCCGCGAGCGCACGGCCGCGAGGACCTATCGGCGGGCAGTCAGCGGCGAGGGCCGCCGGTGAGGATGCCGACGACGGTGCGCAGGATGGTGTTGAACGCGCCGGAGCGCATCACCCGGGAGCCCTCGGTTGCCACCTTGCCCCAGTCCGTGCCCTTCTCCGGCGGGCGCGTCGGTCGCATGCGGCGCTCGCCCGGGGACTCGGGATCGGCTACGCCCTCCATCGGTTCCCTCGCCTCTTCGGTAACCCGAGCCATGCGGGCGGCAAGGATCTCCCTGGCCGACTCCGGATCGGTATCGGTGGCGTACTCCGGCGCGATCTTCGAAGCCGCGACGACCGAGTCGAAAACGGCGGCGTCCACCTGGGCCATGAGCGACATCGGCGGCCGCATCATCACCCGCGCCGTCGGCATCGGTCTGCCCTTGAGGTCGAGCGCGGTGATGAGCGCCTCCCCGGTGCCGAGCTTCGTGAGTTCCTCGGCGACTTCGTAGAACGACGTGGTCGGGAAGGTGTCCGCCGTGGCGCGAACCGTCTCGAGATCGTCGGGCGTGAAGGCGCGCAACGCGTGCTGCACGCGATTGCCGAGCTGCCCGAGCACTTCGGACGGCACGTCCGACGGCGAGTGAGTGACGAAATACACGCCGACCCCCTTCGAGCGGATGAGGCGCGCCACCAGCTCGATCTGGCCCATGAACGTCTTGTTCGCGTCGCGAAACAGGAGATGCGCCTCGTCGAAGAAGAAGACGAGCTTCGGCTTGTCGGGGTCGCCGACCTCGGGCAGCGACGCGTACAGCGAGGCCAGCAGCCACATCATGAAGGTGCTGAACAGGGCGGGCCGGTCCTGCATGTCGGCAAGCTCGAGAATGCTGATGACCCCACGCCCGTCATCGGTGACTCGCAGGAAATCGGCGACGTCGAACTCCGGGGAGCCGAAGAACGCATCGGCCTCCTGCTGCTCCAGCTCGACGATCTTGCGGATGATCACGCCCGCGGTTGCCGTCGCCACGCCGCCGTACTCCGCCATCTCGGCCTTGCCCTCGTCCGAGTTGAGGTGGTTGAGCAGCGACCGCAGGTCCTCGAGGTTGATGAGCGGCAGCTTCTTGTCGTCCGAGTACTTGAAGGCCAGCGCCAGGACCGATTGCTGCGTCTCATTGAGGTCGAGCACCTTGGCCAGCAGGATCGGTCCAAAGCTGGAGACCGATGCGCGCAGACGCACGCCATTGCCCTCGCGGTCGAGCGTAAAGAACTCGACCGGGAACGACTTCGGCGCATAGTCCGCGAAGCCGATGGATTGGGCGCGCGCGGTCAGCTTGTCGTTAAGCTGCGCCGGGGCCGCGAGGCCGCTGATGTCGCCCTTGATGTCGCTGATGAAGACCGGCACGCCGGCGTCGCTGAGCTGCTCGGCCAGCACCTGGAGCGTCTTCGTCTTGCCGGTGCCGGTGGCGCCGGCCACCAGCCCGTGGCGGTTCATCATTGCCAGCGGCACGCGCACCTGGGCGATCGGGAGGGCCTGCTCGCCCTGCATGGCGGCGCCGAACGTGATGGCGGGGCCCTTGAAGCCGTAGCCGGCGTTGATCGCCGCTTCGAAATCAGTGGGCATGCCGGCGAGTATACGGTCGCGGCGGCACGCTGAAATGGCGGACCGATAGGGAGTGCCGGCATCTTCGAGGTTCGGCGAGGCTCGGCGAGGCCATCTCCCACCAGATGAGGCTTATCACCGATTCCGCTCCAAAATCGGTCTGTTGGAGCCCTATCTCGACAAGACGAGCTTGTTTGCGGACCTATCTGCCAGCTGACGAGAAATAGGCGCCCATTCCGCGGTTGCCGCCGTGGTAAGCCTCGCCTGATGAGAAATAGGTCATCCTCGGGCTCAACCGCCGCGTCGCGCCGCGCCGGCAGATCGGTCTATCGGTCTATTCACGCCTGACCGATGCGCCAGATGCCTTCAGCCGCGCTTCGGGTCGATCCTCGGCAGCCGGGTCTTGCCGTCGACCAGGAAGTGCCGGAACCACTCGTCGATGAGCCGCAGATTGTCCACCCGCCGGAACGGCGTACCGGATCGGGTCAGCTCGTGTGACTCGTCGGGAACGCGCATGAGACGCACGACTCGCTTCAGCGAGCGGAGTACGGCAAAGAGCTCCTCCGCCTGGGTGATGGTGCAGCGCAGGTCCTTCTCGCTGTGCTGGATCAGGAGCGGCGTGGTGACCGAGGTGGCAGAGGTCAGCGGCGAGTGCCGCCGGTAGAGGTCCCAGTCCTCCCACGGATGCATTCCGTACTCATACAGGCCGAAGGTTGGGCCGCCGATATCGCCCGACAGCATCTGGCTGACCATGTCGTTGACGCTGCGGCAGGTGACGGCCGCCTTGAACCGATCCGTGTGCCCCACGATCCAGGAGGTGAGGTAGCCGCCGTACGAGCCGCCCGTGACGCCCATGCGGGCGGGATCGGCAAGGCCGTCGGCGACCAGGGCGTCGAGCCCGGCCATGCAGTCGCGCATGGGTCCATCACCCCAGTCCGCCACGTTGGCGGTGAGAAAGTCCCGGCCGTAGCCCTGTGAGCCTCGCGGGTTGCAGGCGTACACGCTGATCCCGCTCGCCACCAGCAGTTGCCACTCCCATATCAGGGACCAGCCGTAGAGCGTTCCCGGGCCGCCGTGGATCTCGAGCACGACCGGGGCCGGGCTGCGCTTCGTGCCCTGCGGCGCGGCCAGGAACCAGCCCTGGATGCGTCGCCCGTCCACCTCGTGCCAGCGCTCGACCGGCTTGACCAGCCGAACATCGCCCCACGCGTCGGCCATGAGGTCGCTGACGCGGCGCAGTTCCACGCGATCGTTGGCGGGCAGACGGCCGGCCGGGATGTCGCCGATCACGACGTCGGGCACATCGGTCCCGCTGGTGCGCACCGCGGCGAAGCGGGCGCCACCGCGCGGCATCGACGCCGCCGAAATCCGTCCCAGGTAGTGCCGGTCGTGGGTCAGCCGCTCGATGCGACCTCCATCGATCTCGACCCGCCACAGCTCCAGGCTGCCCTCGGCCGGAGCGGCGAAGATGAGCCAGCGCCCGTCGCCCATCCAGTGCAGCGAGGCCTCTCCCGCGCCGAACAGGTCGCTGTTCATGGCGGCCGACGCTTCCAGGTCGGACCCGGCGATGAGATCCTCGGCTTGGCCGTCCCGCACGCTGAAGCGCCAGACCGATGCCTGATTCAGCTCCCCGCGTTTCCAGTCCCGGTTCCCGATGGCGGCCACCCATCGGCCGTCCGCCGACCATGCGGGCGCGGCCCAGCCCTGTCGCCCACGCCCCGGCGAGAGCTGGCTGACCCGCTTCGTCGCGACCTCGACGAGGTGAATATCGGTCCGCCAGCCGAGGTCCGCGTTCCGATGCCGGTCCGACACGAACGCGATCCGCTTGCCATCCGGTGACCAGCGCGGGTCCCTGTCATGGTGATTGCCGGTCGTCAGCAGCTCGGCGTCGCCGGTTGATGCATCCACCAGCCACAGGTGCTGGAACTTGTCGTGGACGAAGCCGGTGCCGTTGAACTGGTACGCGAGCGTGTCGATCAGCCGCGTGTCGGGAGGCGGCGGGTCCTCTGGACGACGGTCCGGCTCCTTCTCCGGCTCGGTCGAGGTCGCACCGCTCACCACGCACAGGCGCCGTCCGTCCGGCGACCACGCAATGCCGGAAACGTCCTTCGGCAAGTCGGTCAACTGACGCGCCTCGCCGCCATCGGCGAATGGGAGGAGCCAAACCTGCGTGCCCCCGTCCTTCGGCGCCTCCGCCTTGCCCGGCTTCGCGCCGCCGCCACCGGCCTGGAGGACCGAGCCGCGGTCCGAGAGGAAGGCCAGCATCCGTCCGTCAGGACTCCAGCCCGGGGTGGTATCGGTCTTGGAACCGACCGTCAACTGGCGCGCGGCCGATGAGCCGTCCGCGGGAACGATCCACACCGAGCTGCGGTAGCCGTCCTTGCCGGGGGCAACCGATTTCACGCAGAAGGCGACGAATCGCCCATCCGGCGAAAGGTCGACCTGGGCCGGGACGCGAAGCTCGTAGAGATCCTCCGGGCGCGGCGCGCGTGCAGCCATCGGGCAATCGGTCTCCTGTGGGGGGTGGGGTTGTCAGTGTAGTCAACGCCGCTGTGCTGCCGAGCACCGATGGTTGCCGACTGGGCGGAGAGTCGGGTGGGCTTCTCAACGGGGGTGCCAAGGTGCGAAGATGACCTTTGGCCCATTCTGCTCCGGGCCAGCGGCGCTCCGTGAGCCGAGGTTGACGGATCCGGGCCGCTGCGCTTAGGCCAGGTTCCGAACGAAGGAGAGATCCGTGAATCGCTCACATCCGCGGCGCTTGGGCGTCGTCCTTGTCTCACTCTCGCTGGCGGCCATCGGCTGTTCAGCCGCCACCGTCTCGCCCAGCGGAGCCAGCGGCGGAGACGCGACCACGGTAGCCGTGACGCTCCAGGAGTGGGCCGTGCTGCCGGCATCGGACTCGGTGCCCGCCGGCGAGGTCACCTTTACGGTGGCCAACGAGGGCCCCGTCGACGTCCACGAGTTCGTCGTGCTCAGGACCGATCTCGACCCGGCAGACCTGCCGACCGATGAGCACGGTGCCGTCACCGAAGCGGGTGAGGGGATCGAGGTCATCGATGAGATCGAGGACATCGCGGTCGACGCATCCGGGGAGGTCACGGTGACCCTCGAGGCGGGCAGCTACATCCTGCTCTGCAACATCTATGACGAGGGTGAGGACGAGGCGCACTACACGATGGGTATGCGCGTCGCATTCACGGCGACGGACTAACCCACCACCCAGGTCACGCCGCGGGCGGCGTCGGTACGGCCAGTGCGCCCGTTTCACCGGGCGCGTTTCACCGGGTGAAGGTAATTACCAAGAAGGGGCCGATATCGGCCTCAACTTGTCCGTCTGTTTCACCAGGTGACCCGAACGGCCATCCAAGGGCCACAACTTGGCCGATACCTTCACCAGGTGAAATATCGGCACGCGAACGGCCATCCAGGGGCCATGACTTGGCCGATGTCTTGACCATGTGAAATATCACCGCGATCCCGAACGGCGCTACCAGTTGGTGGCGGTCGCCGTCTCCGTCTCGCCCACCGATGCAAGCCAGCGCTCGGCGTCGATGGCCGCCTTG
>JBDSGF010000115.1:0-6905 GCA_039919135.1 Candidatus Limnocylindria bacterium
ACGTGTCCGGCGCGCAACACTGGACGCCGCGGACCAGACCCTTGGCTCGCGCCCCCTGGTGCGCGCCCATGCTCCCGAGAGTGGCATCCGCCCGGTGCGCCCCGGCTCAAGTGCGGGCCCCGTCAGCCGGACCGACTGCGGCTGGCTCGTCTAAGTCATAGATTTACGTAGAATTGGGACGCCGCGACGCCCTTCGGCCGCCCCGTCGAGTTCGCTATCATCCGCGCATGACGCTCGTCAAGTACGCCGCTCTGCCAGCCCTGATCCTCGTGGTCGCCATCGTGTACTGGTTCCTGGCCTACGAGCCGGCCGGAGCGGTGATGCTGATCCTGTTCGCCATCGCCATGGGCGTCATGGGTTGGGTCCTGGTGCCGACATTCGGCGACGCTGGCCCCACCGCACCTGTCGACCCCAACTGGCATGAGCACAACGGCTGAAGCTCCGGGCATGAAGAGACCGGACACTGCGGCTGCCCTGGCGGCCGAGCCGCCAACGCAGTGTCCGGCTTACTGGTACTAACGCGCGATAGGCCCCAGCGTTAGTCCTCAGCGGATCCCGGTGTCGTAGCCGATCACGATTTCGTCAGGATCGTGCCCGTCGGCAACGACCACCTCGATCGTGGCGGCCGTCCCCATCAGACCCTCGACCGGCTGCGGCACCAGCTCATAACTGCCGGCCGCCAGCGCGATGGAGAATCTTCCATCGTCCCCGGTGCTCACGCGCGCGACGGCTTCTCCCGCCTCGTTCCGAATGACGACCTCGGCCCCGACGACCGGCCGATCGTCGCACTCCGGATCGGGAGGGTCTCTGACGACCGGACAGACCGGTCCGGCCAGCGCGATCCCGCGCACCGTCATCTCCGGCTCGTGCGCGGCGGGCTGGCAGGCGACGAGCGCGCCGAGCATGAGAAGGGTGAAGATGATGTGCATTGGCCGTGTGACGCGCGCCACCGCTCCAGAGTTCCCACCCGGTCATTGCGGGCATGGGCGTCATCCAGTGATTGGGCGAGGTGGCTCCGGCGGTAGGATTCGAACCTACGACCAAGCGGTTAACAGCCGCCCGCTCTACCACTGAGCTACGCCGGAACGCGTCGAGCATCCACACAGGGAGAGGCCCTTCGGACGCCGCGGATGATAGCGTGCCCCGTCGGCACGGGTCAAAGCGAGGCCAAGGCCGCCCCATCGGTCTACTCGAGGTAATCCTTGAGCTTGCGGCTGCGGCTGGGATGACGGAGCTTGCGCAGCGCCTTGGCTTCGATCTGACGGATCCTCTCGCGGGTCACGTTGAAGTCGCGACCGACCTCCTCGAGCGTGCGGGATCGGCCATCCTCCAGTCCGAAGCGCAGCTGAAGCACGCGGCGCTCGCGCGGGGTGAGCGAGTCGAGCACGCCCTCCACCTGCTCCTTGAGCAACTGGTGGCTTGCTGCATCGGCGGGAGCCACCGAAGCGAGGTCCGGGATGAAGTCGCCGAGGTGCGAATCCTCTTCCTCGCCGATCGGCGTCTCAAGGCTCACCGGCTCCTGGGAGACCTTCATGATCTCGCGCACCTTCTCCGGGCTGACGGTCTGTGGACCCTCGGCGACGCGGACGTCGACCTCACCTTCCGTGGGCTCGCGTTGGAGCTTGTCGCGCAGCTCGCGGATGATCTCATCGCGGCTCATGCGGCGGGCGATCTCCTCGACCGTCGGCTCGCGGCCCAGCTCCTGGAGCAGGGTGCGGCTGACCCGGATCAGGCGGTTGATGGTCTCGACCATGTGGACCGGGATGCGGATGGTGCGTGCCTGGTCCGCGATGGCGCGCGTGATCGCCTGCCGAATCCACCACGTCGCGTACGTGCTGAACTTGAAGCCCTTCTCGTAGTCGAACTTCTCGACCGCCCGGATGAGACCGATATTCCCCTCCTGGATGAGGTCCAGGAAGCTCATGCCGCGGCCGATGTACTTCTTGGCGATGCTCACCACCAGGCGCAGGTTGGCCTCGGTCAGGCGCTTGCTCGCATCGGTGCTCTGCTCGACCAGGCGGCCGGTTCGCTTCTCGAGCGGAACCTCGGCCGGGATGGTTGGGTCGTAACCGAGGCTGAGCAGGTACTCCGAATCATGGCCCGCAACGATGTACTCGCCCACGATCAACTGTGCCGTCTCGCGCGCCCACGTCTCGAGCTCATAGAGCTCTACCGATCCGGCATGGCCAACCGATCGGAACCGATACGTCGCGCCGAACAGGATGGCGTCCTTGATCCCCTGCGTGGCATCGGAGGCGAGGACCTTGAGGATCGACTCGCCTTCCATCAGGCGCGTCCGTGCCTCGTCGTCGAGGTCGCCGGCCCTGCGAGCCTTCGACAGCTTGATGACCGGCGGCTCGATGGTCTTGCGGCGGCGCTTCGTCCACCAGTCGATGGCATCGTGCGTGACGTGCGGCGCGTCCTTCGGAAGGTCGAATGCGCGCATGGCGGCCATGCTGCGCGCCTTGGGCTCCGAGTCGAGGGTGACCCACGTAAAGAGGTTGACGAGCGAGCGGGCCGAATCCTCGACGATGAGCTCGCCGAGCTCGATCGCTTTGGCCAGGACGACCTCCTCCTCGGCGGTGAGGAGCGCGACCTTGCCGATCTCCTTGAGGTACATCCGGACCGGGTCGTCGATGCCGATCAGGTCGGCGGCCAGCGCCTCGAGATCCTCTTCGCGCTGCTTCGTCTTGGCGGCGGCGGCCCGGGCACCGGTCGCCGGCTCGGCCTCGGCCTCCTCCTCGTCATCGTCCGGCTCACCGAGCAGCGTCGGCTGGTTCTGCGCGTCGAGCACCTCAACGCCTGCCTCGAGGGCAGCCGCGTACAGCTCCTCGACCGCGTCCATGTGCGCTTCGGGGGCGGGAATGGCCTGAAGGACCTGGTCGTGGGTGATGAAGCCCTCTTCACGACCCTTGGCGATGAGATCCTTGATCGCCGCGGTCGCCACCGCGTCGACCCCCTCTTTCCCGTTGCCCGCGGCACGCTTCGTCGCCTTCGCAGGCGCCTTGTTGACAGCTTTCGCCTTCGTCGGCGGCACAGGTGCGGGCGCCTTGGCGGCGGCGGGTTTGGCCGTGGGCTTGGTTGTCGTCGTCGCGGACGCGGGCTTGATCGCCTTTGCGGGCACCGCCTTGGCCGCCGGCGCCTTGGCCGCCGGCGCCTTGGCAGGGGCCGCCTGGACAGGGGCCTTCGTCGGCGGCGCCTTCGCCTTTACCGTGGCGACGGCCGCTGCCGCCGCGGGCTTGGTGGAAGCCGCCTTGGCGGGAGCCGCCTTGGTCGCTTTCTTCGTCTCCGTCGCGGCCTTGGCGTCGGTCGGCCGCTTCCGGGTCGTGGGGCTCGTCGCCATGCTTACCTCCTCTTCTGGCCAGCCAAGACGGCCGACGGGTTGATTTCGGATTCGAGCTGCTCCCGTTCGAGATGCAGCACCTGGAACTGTCGCTCGAGGTCGTGAATATCGGTCTGCTCCGGGTCACGCGACCCGACGCTGATGAGTGTCTGAAGATCGGCCAGGCGTTCGGTCACCTGCTCCTTGCGAAGGCGCAGCAGTGAGACGCGCAGCGCTTCGCGGTCCGTCTCGGTGTCAGGCCGCATGCCGCGGCTCCGGGCCGATGCCAGCAGGCTGCGCGCCAGGTCCGCCGTGGCCGCATCGAGCCCGGCCACGAACGGCTCGAGGTCCGGCCTCCCGCCGGCGGAGACGACCGCCTCGATCCATGCCCTGCCGAGCGCATGGGCCGATTCGTCGCGGAACGGCAGCCGCTCTTCCGTCGAGCGCTCCGCCGCCAGCACGGGGCTGAGCAGCAGCACCGTCAGTACCTCCCGTTCGAGTGCGCTGAGCTGGGGCTCGGAGTCAGACGGATGTGACTCTGCGACCGGGCGGACCGCCAGCGCCCGCGGGCCGCGCGCCAGGTCGTCGCGCAGGACGCGCTCATCGATGCCGGTCAACTGGGCCAGGCGCGGGACGTACGAGTCCTGCTCAACGCGGTCCGGGATACGACGCAGAAGGTCGAGCATGCGACGCGTGTATGCGCTGCGCCCCTGGGGCTGGCGCATGTCGACCTCGGTCGCCGCGCGCTGCATGAAGTACGGCAGCAGCTCCTCCGCGCTGGCGACGGACGCGCGCCAGCCGTCAGGATCGATCTTGATGAGTTCGTCAGGATCCTTGCCTGCGGGGATACGGATGACGCGAACCTTGCTGACGACGGGACCGAGCTCCTCGAGCAGGCCGCGCTGGGTGGCCGCCTCGCCGGCGAGGTCGACGTCGTAGGCCAATGCCACGGCATCGGCGTAGCGGTTGGCCAGCTCGACCTGGCCTTGCGTCAGCGCGGTGCCCAAGCTGGCGACAACGTTGGCGAAGCCAGCCTGGTGCGCGGCCATGACATCGGTGTAGCCCTCGACGATAACGGCCAGCTTCTCGCGCCGGATGGCGCCTTTGGCGAGGTCGATCCCATAGAGGGTGCGGCTCTTGTCGAACAGCACGGTCGCCGGCGAGTTGAGGTACTTCGGCCCCTCAGCGTCAGGCATGATCCGGCCGCCGAGGCCGATGGCACGGCCGGAGGCGTCGCGGATGGGAATGATGATGCGTCCCCGGAAGCGGTCGTAGACCCCGCCGCGGGTCGACGGGCTGGCGAGGCCTGCATCGGTCAGCTCTGAGTCATTGAATCCCTTCGCGCGCAGGCGCTTGGTCATAGCCTCCCAGTTGTTGGGCGCGTAGCCGATGGTGAACCGGTCCAGCGTCTCGTCGCTGAAGCCACGCTCGGCCAGGTACGCGCGGGCGCGCTCCGCCTGGTGCGCCTGGAGCAGCACTTCGCGGTACCAGGCGATGGCCGCCTCGAGGGCCTCGCGCAGGCGTCGCTTGCGCCGATCCTCGGTCGCCGTGCGCTCGGACAGCTCGACGCCGGCTTTCTCGGCCAGCCGGCTCAACGCCTCGCGGAAGTCGAGGCCGTCGCGGCGCATGACGAAGGTGAAGATGTCACCGTGCTCGCCGCATCCGAAGCAGTGCCAGGTCTCGCGCTCCGGGGTGACGATGAACGAGGGGGTCTTCTCCGCATGGAACGGACAGAGCCCCTTGAGCACGGTCCCCGCTCGCTTGAGCGCGACCGTCTCGCCGACGATCTCGGCGGCGGGAAGCTTCGTCTTGATCTCGGCGACAATGCCTGACGAGGTGGTGATGGCGCGGGTTCCTCGCGCGTCGCTGAGAACGCGTGTCAAGGGGTTTGTCAAGGTGTACGCACCCATTTTAGCAGTTTGTCAAGTTTCCGACCCTCGCTCATCCGCCGATCATCGGTTGCCACTGGCGGTACACTTCCGCACCGAACCGTACCCGACCGTACCGCACCGCACCGCACCGCACCGCACGAGGGCCGATGCAAGCAGCCGATCCGTCCGAGGCCATACGTTCCGCGTTTCGTGACCTGCACGGCCGTCGCCTCCACGGCTTCGCGCTCCTCCTCACGCTCGGTGACCGATCGCGCGCCGCACGGCTGGCGGCCGACGCGTTGGCCGAAGGCACCGCCCATATCGACGAGCTGCGTCACCCCGAGCGCGCCGCTGCTTGGCTGCGCGCTCGCGTTGTGCGCGCCGCCCGTGGGATGGGTGACGGCGGCCTGCGCCTGAGCGACCGCCTCCAGGCCCTCTCGGCGATCGACGCGGATGGCGGGGTCCTTGCCGGCCTGACCATCCTCGGCCTCGTCGAGCGGGCGGCGGTCATCGCGTCGAGCGTGGAGCGGCTGGATCGGCGCGACGTCGCCATCATCGTCGGGAAGGATGGCTCGACGCTGGATGACCTGCTCAGCCGAGCGCGGCTCCGCTACGCGCGCCGCTTTGTGACCGCCGCACCTGAGGGCGTGCCTCCAGGCCCGCTGACCGAGAGGGTGCGCGAGGTCGCCACGAGGGCCATGCCATGAGAGACCTGCACGACGGCTTCGCCGCCTGGATCGCGGGGGGCGGGAGGGACGAGCTGCCGCGCGACGTGGCACTCCACGCCTCCGGTTGCGAGGACTGTCTGCGCCATGCCGCGGCCTTCGACGCGCTCCTCGCCGTCGATCCCGGAGCGGCGCCGATGCCACCCCTTCGGGCGGCACCTGTTCCCTCTACCGCCACGGGACCCATGCGCATCGCCCGCGCGGCGGCGGGCACCATGGCGGTGGTGATCGTGCTCGGCGCAGGTGCGCTCGTCGGCGGCAACCTGTTCCGTCCGCGCGCCACCGAGCCGCTCGTCTCAGCCACGGAGCCGACACCTGCCGAGGGCATCCTGGGCGGCGTTCCAACGTCGACGCCGTCACCCACGCCGGTCCCATCGGACTCGGCGACTGCCGATGCGTCGCCCTCCCCGAGCCTCGATGCCGACCCCACCTTCGCCGTCGCGGCGGCGACGCCCCGTCCCACCATGGGCGGCGGGCCACCGCCGATCAGCACCGCATCGCCCGCAACGCCGACTCCCCCCGCGGCAACGCCTCAGCCGACTCCCGCGCCCACCGTCGTTCCGATCCCATCGGACTCCCCCGCGCCGACGCCGACGCCGTCACCAACGATTCCTCCCATCACGCCGTCACCATCGCCCATTCCGACGCCCATTCCGACGCCCATTCCGACGCCGATCCCGACGCCGACACCTGCGGACCCGACGCCGATGCCCTGATTGATCAACGACCCAGGCTGCATGGGGCCAGGACGCAGGGTCGTAGGTCTCCGCTTGGAACAATGCCTCCGTGGGAGCACATTGCATGGCGGACGAGGGATCGGGCTGCAACGTTCACGCTCAGGAGGACTGCTGCGACGACGAATCTGCGCCGCAATGTTCCCGCAGCGGCACATTGCTCAGGTCGCGGCTGGCCGATGCCATCATTGACGGCCGGTGCCGCACGGGCTGGCTTGACAGGCACTGGATTCAGGCGCATGGTCCATCCGAC
>JBDSGF010000116.1:0-7317 GCA_039919135.1 Candidatus Limnocylindria bacterium
TGGCGCGCAGCCGGCCGACGAGCACGGGGTCGCGGCCCTCGATGTCCAGCGGCATTGGATGGCGCTCCGAACCATCGGCCGCGCGGTACTCGAGACCGGGCGCGGCGCGAAGGGCGGCCTCCAGCTCCCCGACGGTGGTCGGCCGCTCGGTGCGGATGTGAAGGGCGACCGAATGTCCGGTGTGCACGGGCACGCGCACGGTGGTCGCGGCCACGTCGAGCGACGGCAGCTCCAGGATCTTGCGCAGCTCGGCGTGAATCTTGTTCTCCTCGCCGGTCCAGCCGGTGTCGTCCAGCACATCGATCTGCGGGACCACGGAATCCGCAATGCGGCCGTGGAACGGCGAGTCGGCGGCGCGGTCACGGTGGTCGGTGCCGCGCTCCGCATCGAAGGCATCGAGGCCAATGCGGCCCGCGCCGCTCACCGCCTGGTAGCTCGCGAGGTCGACCGATGCCAGGCCGGCAAGGTCACGGATCGGCGCCAGGGCCACCACCGCTGCGGCCGTCGTGCAGTTCGGGTTGGCAATCAGGTTGCCGCTTCGGTTTCGGGCGGCATGCGCGTTGGCCTCGGGGACCACCAATGGAACTCCATCGGCCAGTCGGAAGGCGCTCGAGTTGTCGACCACCAAAGGCACCGATGCACCCGGGCCGGCCATGATCTCGCGGCTCTGCTGACCATCGACGGCGAGGAAGAGGATGTCGAGCTCGGGCGCGTTCTCATCGGTCAGGACATGCACCGGCACCGATGCACCCGCGTACTCGACCGTGTTTCCCTCCTCATGGCCGAAGGCGCGCAGGCACTCGGCAGGCAAGCCGGCATCGGCCAAGATGGAGCAGAAGACGCTGCCGACCATCCCGCGAGCACCTGCGACGCCGACGGTCGGCCAGCTGGAAAGTGCCTCGGTCGCGTTCACATCCGGACGATACCCGAGATCGGCGCCGACGGACACGCTGATCGCTGATGCGCCACTCTCATCGGCACTAATCGGAGGAGACGTCAGATGCGGCGTGCTAGTGCTGATGGGAATGGCAGGTGAGGCTCACCGGAGCTGCTGCGCTGCCGTGGCTGGCATTGGAGCTACGCCGAGGAGTAGCGGCACCGTGAGCGCTGCTGGTGTCAGCACAAGGGCCATTTACCCCTGGCCGAACAGGATCGGTCGCTCGCCGGCCACCAGGCGCGCGAGGTCGGCGTACACCGCGCCGGCCGTCACGCGGCCGCCTGCGCCGGGGCCGGAGATGCGGAAGACGCCGGCATCGCGGACGGTGATCTCGAGGACGTTCTCGATCCCCGCGGCGCGGGCCAGCGGATCGGCCGGGTCGATCGGCATCGGCGAAACGGTCATGGCGTCCTTCGTGGCCTCGGCGACGAGGCGGATGGTGTCCCCGGCGGCGACCTCCGTCCCGACAATCCCGGACGTGTCAACGTCGCGCTCGGGCCGCCACTTGGCCCACGCCACCGAGGCGAGGATGGCGAGCTTCTGGGCGGCGTCGCGGCCGTCGACGTCGAAGCTCGGATCGGCCTCCGCATAGCCGGCCTCCTGGGCCTCGCGCAGGGCTTCGTCGTAGCTCCGGCCGTCGCCCATGGCCGACAGGATGTAGGTGGTCGTGGCGTTCACGATGCCGCGCAGGCTCTCAATGGCGCCGGTCGCCGCGAGGTGCGTGACCGTTTCGATCATCGGCGTGCCGCCCCCCACGCTCGCGCTCCCGAGGAGCGCCGCGACGCGTCGCTCGGCCAGCTCCGCCAGCTCGCCGCCATGGTTGGCGAGCAGCGCCTTGTTGGCTGTCACGTAGGGCGTGCCACGTTCGAGGGCTGACCGCGCCCACTCCCGCGGCCCGTCCAGGCCACCGGCCAGCTCGACCACGACATCGGCGTCGAGGGCCTTCTCGGGAGAGACGACTTCGACGCCCTTCGGCAGGTTCGGCCGAGCCGGATTGCGGACGGCGACGCAGGCCAGGGTCAGCGGCAGCGGACCATGGAGCACGAGCTCGCCCAGCGCGGCACCCACCGTGCCCCAGCCGATGAGCCCCACGCGCAGCCGGTCAGTCATCCGACGATTCTACGAGCCGAGGCCAGCCGACGCAGGGGCGCTAGACTGAGGCCGATATGGGAGCCACCGAGACCGTCGACCTGTTCCTCGAGCTCATCAACGACGACCGCCGCGAGAAGGCGGTCGAGCTGCTGTCCGAGAACGCCGTGCTGGGCATCAGCGTGCCGGGTTCCGACGAGCGCACCAACCTCCGAGGCCGCGACAAGGTCGGCGGCTGGTTCACCCGCGCCGGCGACGGCTTCCGCATCTTCACGAACGAGAGCCGCAACATGGGCGCCAGCTACATCGCCGATGTGACCGTCATGCGCCCCGGCGTGCCACCGATGAATGTCGAGGCCAATTTCCGCGTCGAGAACGGCGAGATCGTCGCCCTCTTCCTCCAGCCGAACTAGGCCCTAGTCACCCGCGTCGCGGGCCTCCTCGCACGCGTCGATCCGGGGCTCAATGGCATCCTCGGCCTGCTTCTTGTTCATGCCCGCGATCAGAGCCGGATCCAGAGGGGTGCCGCATTGCTCCTGGTACTGCTCGGCCAGCCTGGCCGCCCAGGGTGGTAGCGCCACCTGGGTGGGCACTGGGGTCGCCGCTTCCGTGGGCACGGATGTCGGTACGCCGGATTGGGTAGGTTCTGACGCCGTGGGGTTGGTCAGAGCGCTGATTGCCATGACCATGACCGCGACGGCCAGCAGCGCCGCCACGCCCAGCACCAGGCCACGGCGTGCGCCGGTCCACCCCCGCTTCGTTCCCACC
This sequence comes from Candidatus Limnocylindria bacterium, assembly GCA_039919135.1. Lineage (GTDB taxonomy): Bacteria > Chloroflexota > Limnocylindria > QHBO01 > QHBO01 > JACDBZ01. The sequence continues at coordinate 2,795 of JBDSGF010000116.1, forward strand.
GCCGACGTCCCGACCACGGCTGGCACAACCGCAATCGGCCGGGTGATTGCACCGGTGTCCACGACGGATCGGTGCGTGCTGGTCGGTGCCATCGCGAGCGCCGCGGTCGGATCGCCCGCAATCCAGCCGCGCAGCGCCACAGCCAGCGCTCCCGCATGCAGCGGCCGGTTCTCTGGCTCCAGGGCCAGGCAGGCGACGACGATTCCGGCCAGGGTGGAATCCACGCCGTCCATCGGCGGCGGGCCAGCGCGCTGCGCATCGGCGAGCGCCACCGGTGACCCGGCTGGATAAGGCGGCCGACCGGTCAATGCCTCATGCAGAACGACACCCAGGCCATAGAGGTCGGTGCGCGGGGTGATGGGTCCACCGGCAAGCTGTTCGGGAGCCATGGCGCGCAGCGTGCCGATCACGGTCCCGGTCAGGGTCAGGCGCTCGGCCGCCTCGGCAAGGCTGTGCGCGATGCCGAAGTCAACAAGCCGCGTGCGGCCATCCGCGGCCAGCAGCACGTTTCCGGGCTTGACATCGCGATGAATGACACCGCGCTGATGGGCGTGATAGAGCGCCTCCGCGAGATCCGCGGTGACGGCGGCGGCCTCGCGCGGCGGGAGCGGGCCGTCCCGGTCGATCCGCGCGCTCAGCGACTCTCCGTCGACGAGTTCCATGATCAGCGCCGGCGCTTCGCCGGTCGCATCCACGTCGTACACGTCCACGATCACCGGATGAGAGAGGCCCGCGACGGCGCGCGCCTCCGCAGCAAGGCGCTTGCGCGACGCCTGGTCGGGAAGGAGGTGTGGGTGCAGGCGTTTCACGGCAACCGGCCGATCCAACTGCTCGTCGTGGGCGCGCCACACCTCGGCGCTCCCGCCACTGGCGAGGCGCTCGATGAGCCGGTATCGGTCCAGGATCAGTGCTTCGTTCATGCTCGCCCGCTCGGCGGGCATGAATCGGTCCTGCACGTTCCGCGCCCGACCGGTCGGCTCAGGGAAACAGGTCGCGCTTCGGCTCCATGACGAGGACCGATGCGCCCGCCTCCGACGGCCGCCACGCGTATCCGCGCACCACCACCACGGGTCGCTGCTCCACCTTGCCGCCGGCCAGGTCGGCCGCCGATGCCAGTTCGTCGGCGACGGCGATGACCGTGGCCTGCATCTCGCGCCCGGCCGCATCCGGCTGGCCGCGCAGGTCGAGCAGCGCCTCGATCCCGGCGCAACCGATCGCAACGTTGACGATGCCGTTGCGCCAGGGCCGCCCGAACGAGTCGCTGATGATGACGGCCGGCGCGACGCCCAGGCGCTCGCGCAGCCCGTCGCGGATTCCCAATGCTGATGCGTCGGGGTCCAGCGGCAGGAGCGAGGCCATGTCGCCGCCTCCGACGTTTGACACGTCGACGCCGGCATTGGCGCACACGAGGCCGTGGCGCGTCCGGCTGATGATCAGCCCGCCCGGCGCCATGCGCACGATGGACGCCGACTCGCGCAGGACAAGCTCCACCTGGCGCGCGTCCTTCCCCCACCGCGCGGCCCAGTCGAGCGCGAAGTCGGATGGCTGCACCGATGTCAGCTCGACCAGCCGGCCCTCGGCCTTGGACACGACCTTCTGGGTGACCACCAGCACGTCGGCATCGGTCAAACCGACGGTCGATGAGGCTTCGGCGATCAAGGCGGACAGGTCGTCGCCGGGCGAGATCTCGCCGATGCCCTCGAGGGCGATCAGCTCCAGGTGAGGCGTCACGCCGCGTCCCCGAGCTCCAGCCAGCGGACCAGGTCCTCCGGCGTGTCGAGGTCGAAGGCAAGTCCCGCGCGGTTGACCGCGACGAGTGGCACGCCGGCACCCTCCACCTCCGCGATGTGGTTGGCGAAGCTGCCGGCGCCGAAGCGGAAGCGGATCACGCCGGGCGGACGCAGGACGAGCCCGTTGGTGCCGGTCCCCGCTCGGTCAGGGGCGATCGCCACGCCGGGAGAACCGTCTGCCGGGAGTGCCGCAAGCAGCGTCTCGACATCGGTGGCCTGGAGGTTCGGGAGGTCGCCGTGGAGCACCGCCAGGGTCGTCACGTCGTCGACAAGCGCATCGAACCTGACCTGGTCGAGGCCGGAGTTGAGACCCATGCCGCGCTGGACGACGAGGCGCGCGCCGGATGGCTCGACGATCTCCAGCAGCGAGCGGGACGGCGAGATGACCACCACGTCATCGGTCACCTCGCGGGCCACCTTGAGCACGCGCTGGAGCAGTTGGCTGGCGAGGAACATCCGTTCGTCGGGGCTCAGCGAGGGGGCAAGGCGCGTCTTCGCCGCCTCGAGGCCTCGATGCGGGACGATGATCCGAATGGACACCCGTGCAGGATATCGCGAACGCGGTCAAAGCTGGCCGATCAGGGCTGCCGCAAGGGCGGCGCGATCGGCTTCGCCTCGCATAACGGTCGGCCGGACGTCGACGGCCATGCCAAGCGCCTCGATCCCCGGCCGCAGCCCCGCGTCCGCGTCGTCGATCACGAAACGGTCCACCAGCCCGGAGTAGAGGCGCGCCACGCCCACGGCCGTCACATCGTGGCCGAGCGAGGCGAGCATCCGGTCGGCCGGGCCCTTCAGCGCGCGCCCGGCGATGATCGGGCTCACCGCGATCGTTGGAGCGCGGCTGCTCGTCACCGCATCGCGCACCCCTTGCAGCGCCAGGATCGGACCGATGCTGACCAATGGATTGGAAGGACCGATGACGACGAGGTCGGCGCCGCCGATCGCTTCGAGCACCGCGGCCGTCGGCCGCGCATCCCCCTCGAATCGCACGCCGCGGACCTCGGGCTCCTGGCGGAGCCGAACAAAGTAGTCCTGAAAATCGAGCGGACCTTCATCGGTGTCGATGATGGTTCGATTTCGATCATCGGTGGCAGGCAGGATCCGGGTGGTGATGCCGAGTGCAGTTGCCATGGCGGCGGTCGCATCGGTCAGTGATGCGCCTTCGCGCATTCGGCCCGTGCGGTTGAGGTGTGTTGCCAGATCGGCGTCGCCGATCGTGAACCAGGCGGGCTCGCCATAGCGCTCAAGCATGGCGTGGGCAGTGAACGTGTCGCCGCGGACGCCCCAGCCGCGATCCGCGTCAATCAGGCCGGCGAGCGTGTAGAGGAGGGCGTCGATGTCCGGGCTGACATGGAGGCCGTGGATCTCGGCGTCGTCGCCAACGTTGGCGATCACTGTCAGCTCGACGCGCGGACCCAGCAACGCGAAACCATGCGCGAGCCTCGTGCCGCCCGTGCCCCCGGCGAGGAGCGTGACCTTCATCGGATCAGGGTAGCCGTGCGGTGGCCGGGGTTTGGAACAATGTGCAGACTCCGGCACGTTGCATGGCACATGAGTCGTGCGGAGCCATCGTTCACGCTCAGGGCGGGTCGCTGACGAAGTCATCGGCCGTGCAATGTGCAGCCGCGGGAACATTGATCAAGTCAGGCCATCGGTCTTGAACAAGTGATCTTCCGGCGCACATCGCGCGCTACGAGCCGGCCAACGCCGGCTTGACCTCGTTCACCAGGCGCTCCATCGACTCGGCGTCGTAGGGAGCGGGGAAGCCCACGATGAAGTGGCGGAATCCGATGTCCAGGAAGGGCCGCATCTTCTCGGCTACCTGCTCGGGCGTGCCGACCAGCTGGTTCTTCCACAACTCGGCGCCCCCGTTGTGCTCGAACATCTTCAAAAAGACGCGCTGCGCCTCGGCCGGATCGTCGCGAATGATGCATGTTCCCGCCCCGACGGTGCGCTCGATCTCCGACTCGTCCCGACCGACCTCCTCGCAGTGGCGGCGCAGGATCTCGTCCTTGCGCTTGACGGTCTCGAAGCCGCCGCCGAGATTGCAGGCATCGGCGTAGCGGGCGACGATGCGCAGAGTCTTCTTCTCGCCTCCGCCGCCGATGAGCAGCGGGAGACGCTCCTGGATCGGCGCCGGCTCGTTGATGACCTCGTGGGTGGCATAGAAGTGGTCGCCCGACGGCCGCTCGCCGTGGAGCATGCCGCGCATGATGCGGGCCGCCTCGTCCAGCCAGCGCAGCCGCTCTCCCGGCGACGCGCCGAACTCCAGCCCGAACGCGTGGTGCTCTGTCTCGAACCAAGCGCCGCCGATCCCCAGCACCGTGCGGCCGCCGCTGATGTGGTCGAGCGTGGTGGCCATCTTCGCCACGAGCGCAGGATTCCGGAATGGGTTCGCCCCGACCATGAGGCCAACCGTGACGCGCTCGGTCGCCTCGGCCCAGGCGGCCAGCGTGAGCCAACCCTCGAACATCGGCCCGGTGTGGTCGCCGACGATCGGGTAGAGATGGTCCCAGGTCCAGAGCGAGTCGTAGCCGAGGCGGTCGGCGCGAATGCCGGCCTCCCGCAGTGCCGGCCACTCGGTGTACTGGCCCCAGCAGTTGGCGCCTAGTGTCTCGCGCCGGAATAGGCTTGATGAATGAAGGTGCGAAGATGTACGCTGTCAAGATGGCTGCACATCCTGCTCCTCCATTGGCTGTCAGTGAGTCCGAAGCTGAAGCGCTGCGCGCCCTG
>JBDSGF010000117.1:0-9558 GCA_039919135.1 Candidatus Limnocylindria bacterium
GTCGTCGACATCGGTCAGGTTCTGGACGTACACGACATCATGGCCCAGGTATTCGAGATACCGATGCAGGACGTCGAAGCTGACGTACGTGAAGGCGTGCCCCAGGTGGCCAGTGTCGTATGGCGTCACGCCGCAGACGTAGAGGCCGACCCGGTCGTGGCCACCGATGGGCTCGAAAGGGAAGAGCCCGTCTCTGCGGGCGTCGTACAGGCGAAGGGTCACGCTGCGGATTCTAAAGCGGTGCTCGGAAATGCGCGGAGGGGTGGCCGGGACGGATAGAATCGCCCGACCGATGGGGGAGGCTGCTGCCGACCACGTCACCGTATCGGAGTCCGAGCATGGAAGTCCTGCGTTGGTTGCTTTTCTTCGCGATCGCGATGTTCCTGATCGTGGCGGGGATCTTCTTCGTCATGGGCCGACCCCTGCCACTGCCGCGCTTCTAGCGCCTCACCACAGCTGCGGCTTGGTGCTCATCAGAAAGCCGATGACACCGATGACGCCCGCCATCCCGTACGCCACGTAGCGCTGCTGCCTGGCACGGCGCTTCCAGGTCGCGTCGTCCGCGCCCTGCTGACTGAGCCCGATCAGGCGGCGCAGGTTCGGGCGGCTGATGACCGCGGCCACCACGAGGTTGATGGCGTACAGGGTCAGCGCCGTGAGGAGCCACGGCTGAGTGAGGAGTTCGGGTCCCAGGATCCAGAGCATGGCGCCGCCGGTGAGAGCCAGGCCCGCGGCGATGATCAGCGTGCCGGTGCCCTGCATGGCCATGAGGGCTTTCGTTGCGGCGCCCGGATCGCCGCTACAGCGGCGCAGCACGAAGGGCAGCAGCACGCTCGGCAGGAGCAGCGCGACGGCCAGCGTGATGTGTGCGATCAACAGGATCGGGAACCAGCTCATTCTGGCCCCGATCCTAGCGCAGGACGATCAGCGGCCCTTGGTGAAGCCCTGGTGGATGCCCAATCGCCGCAGGACGGTGGGGATGTTGACCGCCCAGCCGACTCCAAGCGGGCGCGGGCTGAACATCTTCGGCGAGCGCGGGTTCCAATACGCCTCTCGCAGGCCCTCGAGGGACGGCAGCCGGAAGTCGTACGGCACGACGCCCAGCACCTTCCCGGTCCAGGTCCGATCCGCCGCCGGCTTGCGCAGCTCGGTGTACAGCGCGCCCGCCACGGCGCCGAAGACGGCCATGCGCAGCAGCCACATCAGGTCGCCCAGCTCGCCGCGCGCGGTATCGGCGCGGCGCCCCAGGTCATCGCGAACGTTGTCGATCATGAGTCCTCCTTGAAACAGTCAATCGCAAGCGCCGTGCCGGGTCTTGCCACCGGTACTCTATCGTCAGCACCGATGACGGCGCACGCCCTGCCCTTCCTTGATGCCGATGCCATCCGCGCCGCGGTGCCCATCGCCGATCTGCTCGACGCGGTCGATGCCGCCTACCGCGACGTCGCCGCCGGACGCGACCGATCGCCGATCCGATCTCGGGTGCCGCTCGCCCGCGGCGACCTGCTCCTGATGCCGGGCGTGCGGGACGGTGGCGCGGGCGTGAGCGTCAAGCTCGTGACCGTCATGCCGCAAAACGCGGAGCGCGGGCTGCCGACCATCCACGCCATCGTCGTCTGGTTCGACGCCAGGACTGGACGGCCCCTGGCGCTGCTCGACGGCGAGGCGGTGACCGCCATGCGCACCGGTGCGGCGTCGGGCGTTGCCACCCGACTCCTGGCGCGTAGGGACGCCGAGGTGCTGGCGGTCATCGGTGCCGGCGCTCAGGCTGAGTGCCAGATCCGAGCGGTACTTGCCGCCAGGGACATTCGGCGGGTGCTGGTCCACGCCCGCTCGGCCGATGCGCGGGAAACGTTCGTCGAACGGATGGCGGAGGCGACCGGCGTCGAGACGGTGGCTGCCGCGACGGCCGAGGCTGCGGTGCGGGAGGCGGATGTCGTGTGCTGTGCCACCACCTCGTCGGAGCCGGTCTTCGAGGCGAGCTGGGTTCGGCCTGGCGCGCACGTCAATGGCATCGGTGCCTTCCGATTGGGGATGGTGGAGCTGCCGCCGGAGCTGTTCGCCCGCGCTGCGCTGGTCAGCGTGGATGCACGAGCGGCGGCCATGGCCGAGGCCGGCGACCTCGTCGCCGCCATCACCGCAGGCCTAGTGGCGGAAGAGGACCTCGTGGAGATCGGCAGCGTCGATCGTGGCTGGGCGGACAGTCGTGATGCCGACGCCATCACCGTCTTCAAGTCGGTCGGCCTCGCGATCCAGGACGTCGCCGCCGCCGAGCTCATCGCCGACCGGCTGCTCGGGGCCGAACAGGCGGGCGACTGACCAACGCTCCGTGAGTCTGGCGATGAGCCGCTGCACGATCAGTCGCAGGTTGAGCCAGCGTGCCGGCACGACCGTGGCCCGGGGCTCGCTCGAGATTGCTCGTGCGCTCGCCTCGTCAGCGCGACGCTCGAACTCGACGACGCGGTGTCCCATCGACGACGTGTGTGGTTCGGCCGGCGCAGCCTCGGGAGCCACAGCGATCTCGATCTCAGGCGGCGCTTCGCTCACGCTCACCACGATCGGCTCCGGGCTCGGTGGCGGTGGAGGCGGCGGCGCGGCCAGGCCCACTTGTCCGCCACCCGGCATCTGGATCGGCGGAACCGGCGTTGGTGCCGGCGTGGGGGTCGGCGTCGGCATCGGTGTGGGGGATGGAGTCGGAGCGGCCGTCGGCTGCTCGATGGGCGCCCCGCTCGGGGGCGGTGTCGGGACCGGCATGGGGGTGGGGGCCGGCGTCGGCATCGGTGTGGGAGTGGGAGAGGGGGTGGGCACTGGCGTGGATGGCGGCGGAGCCGCGCTCACGACGACGCCGGGATAGTAGATGGCCATGATCTCGGCCGCGCTCCTGCCGTCCAGCCCGCAGGCCTGCGTGCCCCATTGGAACATCTGCCAGCCATTGGCCCGCGCGCCGCACGCCTCGTAGGCCTGACCGGCGTTGTAGTAGGTCGCAAAGATGCGACCGTTCTTGTGGGCCAGCGTCGCCCATGTGGCGTCGACCGCCGCGGCCATGGGGGCGTAGGTGGGGCGCGAGGGGTCGTAATGCTGGTCGCGGGTCGAGTCAAAAACGTCGAAGCATTGACCGGCGCTGTTCGTATAGCCACGCCAATGGATGACCTGGTACCAGGCGTAGTTCTTCACCGCCAGCGCGCCGGAGCGCAACGACTCGACGGTCCAGGAGCTGATCCACTCGCGGGACAGGACGTTCTTCAGGTAGGTGCCGAAGTCGACCGTATCGACCGCCCCGGTTGCGGTGCGATGGACGCGGATGGTCGGAGGAGCGGCGGTTTCGGATGCATGGGCGCCACATTCGCCGGCGGCCGATGCGGTCGTGGGAACCGCCATGGGTGCCAGCACGGCGGACAGGGTGATCGCGGCGAGCAGGCTCGCCACGCGGCGTTGTCGTTGCATGGATCGGTGACCGTATCGGTCGCCTGACCCCACCGCACCCCACCGAAAGTACCGGCAGGGTCTTGATCAGCCTCAATCAGCCCAGCGGTGGATCCGCTCGCGCACGGTGTCGAAGCCGAGCTCGTCGCACAGCGCGACGAACCGATCTCGAGGCACGCCGCGCCACTCGAGGTCGTCGAGGACATTCACCAGACCGATATCGGCGTCGCGATTCAGCGTCGCCAGGCGGCGATACAGGATGGCGTCGGCCCGCTGCTGCACGAGCGTGGCCGCCAGGCGCGAGGCGTTGCGCACGGGCAGGTCCCAGTCAAGCGCCGATGACGGAACCGACTCGAGGTGCATCCAGCGTGCGAGGACCACGGCTGCGGACTTCGCGCCCCACCCGGGCAGGCCGGGGAAGCCGTCGCTGCTGTCGCCGACGAGCGCCAGGTAGTCGGGGATGCTCTCCGGCGCCACCCCGAACTTGGCAATGATGCCCGCCTCGTCATACGTGATCCGTCGGATGCGGTCGCGCAGGACGGTGCGCTCGCCGTCGACGAGCTGACCGAGGTCCTTGTCAACCGAGCAGATCACGATCTGCTTCAGCCGCTCGTCGTGGCCGAAACGCTCGATCGCTGCGGCGATGGCGTCGTCGGCCTCGTCCTCGACCATGGCCCAGACCGGAATGCCGAGCGCACCGAGGGCACGTTCGGCGTCCTCGAACTGTGCCAGCAGCTCAGGGTCGACGCCCGCGCTGGACTTGTAGCCGGGGTACAGGTCGTTGCGCCAGGACTCGATGACGTGATCGGTCGCCGCGCCGATATGGGTGACATCCGGCTCGCGGAGCAGCGACAGCATCGAGTCGACGAGCCCCTGGACTGCGTTCACCGGTCGCCCGTCGGGGGCTCGGCGCGGTGGGCGCGAGTAGTAGGCGCGGAACAGCTCGAAGGTGGCGTCGACGAGGTGAAGCTTCATCGGTCACGCGATGGTAGCGGGCCCCGGAGCGAGTAAGCCGCCAGTAAGCGGCTGGTAATCGGGGATGTGCATGATGGCGCAGGTGGGGAACGTGGCGTGGGAAGCGTGCCCTGCTCCGCCGGCCCGGGTTCCCGGCCGGGGTCGGCGGGCCACGCCGCGTTTCTCCCATCTCGCGTGCTTCACGAGACCATTGGCCGTGGACTCCGCGGCAGTCAGACCGCGAGAGGCTCCTTGTACTCCCCGTAGACGCGGCGGAGGACGCCGCACATTTCGCCGACGGTGGCATACGCCTCCACGGCCGCGACGATGGCGGGCATGAGGTTCACGTCCCCGGCGCGAGCTTCGTCCTCGAGGCGTCGCATGGCGGCGGCATGGGCCGGGGCGTCCCGGTCAGCCCGCACACGGGCCAGCCGGTCGAGGTGGCGGCGCTCCTGGACCTCGCTGATCTCGAGGAGCGGGATGCGCAGCTCCTCGTCGGGATCGGCGAATTTCGTGACGCCGACGATTTCGCGCTCCTTCGCCTCGATTTCGCGCTGCTGCTCGTAGGCTGCATCGGCGATCTCGGCCTGTGGGAAGCCAGCTTCAAGGGCGCGAACCATGCCACCCATCTCGTCGATCTGCTTGATGTACGCCCAGGCGCGCTGCTCGGTCTGGTTGGTGAGCGTCTCGACGAAATAGGAGCCGCCGAGCGGGTCGACGGTGTTCGCGACGCCCGACTCCTCAGCCAGGATCTGCTGTTGGCGCAGGGCGAGCATGGCGGCATCTTCGCTGGGGACCGCCCACGCCTCGTCGTACGCGTCGGTGTGGAGGCTCTGGGTGCCGCCCAGGATGCCGGCCAGCGCCTGGATGGCGACGCGGGTGAGGTTGTTCAAGGGTTGCTGCGCGGTCAGCGACACACCCGCGGTCTGGGTGTGGAAGCGCATCCAGGTGGAGCGTTCGTTCTCCGCGCCGAAGCGCTCCCGGCAGAGCTTGTACCAGATCCTGCGCGCGGCGCGGAACTTGGCGATCTCCTCGAAGAAATCGTTGTGGCTGTTGAAGAAGAACGACAGGCGCGGCGCGAAGTCGTCGAAGCGCATCCCGCGCGCGAGCGCGTCCTCCACGTACGCGATCCCATCGGCGATGGTGAAGGCCAGCTCCTGGACGGCGGTCGAGCCCGCTTCGCGGATGTGGTAGCCGCTGATGGAGATGGTGTTCCAGCGCGGGAGTTCTCGGGTGCCCCACTCGACCGTATCGGTCACCAGCTTGAGCGACGGCGCCGGCGGGAAAATGTATTCCTTTTGCGCAATGAACTCCTTGAGGATGTCGTTCTGGAGCGTGCCCGACAGTTGCGCGCGAGGCACGCCGGCCTTCTCGGCGGCGACGATATACATGGCCCAGATCATGGCGGCGGGGGAGTTGATCGTCATGGAGGTGCTGATCTCGCCGACCGGCAGGCCGCCCAGGAGGATCTCCATGTCTGCCAGGCTGGAGACGGCGACGCCGCAGGTGCCGAACTCGCCCTCGGCCATGGGCTCGTCGTGGTCGTAGCCATACAGGGTCGGCATGTCGTATGCGATGCTCAACCCGGTGCCGCCGGCCGCGATCAGCTTCTTGAACCGATCGTTCGTGTCCTCGGCGGTGCCGAAGCCGGCGAACATGCGCATCGTCCACAGGCGTCCGCGATGACCGGTCGGGTGGATGCCGCGCGTGAATGGTGGCTCGCCGGGCAGGCCAAGGTCATCGATCTCGTCCCATCCGTCTGCGGTCCCAGCGGGTGGGCTGAACGGGTAGCGGGGTCGATCCGCATCGGGATCATTGGCCGGATCGGCCAGGTTGGCGGGGGTGTAGAGCCGGTCGATCTCGACGCCCGACTGGGTGATGAAGCGCGGACGGCGCTCGGGACCTTTCTCGAGGGCGGGCTTGAGTCGCTCACGAGCCCATCGGTCCTGGTGCTCCTGCCAGCGCTTTCGATCAGTCATGCCGCCAGTGTGCGGGCAAGACGGAGACGGGCGCAACCTATCGCATCACGTGAACGGATTCCGCACCACGACCGGTGTTACCTTCGCCATGACTTGTTCCCGTGCCACACCGGTTCAGTGTATTGCGCGAGCTCGCGGCGGCCTGCGACTACGGCACGCGGAGTGCATGCGCGATCGCATGTTTGCATTGATTCGCCGATTTCTCATCGGCTGGCTACTCGTGAGAGTCGTCCGGCGCCTGACGCGTGGCTCCGGCAGGGATCCGCGCGCCTGACCTGTCTGCCATCCGTGGTCGCCCGGCCGCATCGGTGCCAAATGATGGAACTGGCGGGGTTCTTCGCCCGTCCGCGGCCTGCCAGCGGTCGCATGCCAGTCAGCTGGAGTGGATGGCCTCGCGCTCCAGGGTGAGGGCGCGCTTGGCCTCGAAGCGAGAGGCCTGCGCATCGAGTTCGGTGACGAAGCGACGCAGTTCCTCGCGGCGCAGCTCGGCCGATGGAGTCAGGTCGGTGAGTTCGAAGACGCCCCAATGCTTGAGCAGCGGCCAGATCACCTCGTCGTGGTGCACGCGCAGGTCGTAGATGCCGGCCTTCGCCATCTGCGCGGCCTTGCGAGTGAAGTTGACCATGCCCGCGCCGGGCATCTGGAAGTCGGTGATCTCATCGGCGATGGCATGGACCGCGGCGGAGGGGTCCACCTTCATGGCCTCGGACAGCATGTCGCGATAGAAGACCATGTGCAGGTTCTCGTCGGACGCGATGCGGTTCATGATCTTGTCAGCCACCGGGTCCGACGAGTAGCGCCCAGTGTTGCGGTGGCTGATCCGGGTTGCGAGCTCCTGGAAGGCGACGTAGGCGAGGCCGCGCAGCACGTTTCCGCCGTCATCGTGGTTGTAGGCCGTCTGGAGCTGGTTCATGCGCCCGCGCTCGAGCGCGATCGGGTCGATATTGCGCGTGACCACCAAGTAGTCGCGCAGGACGATCGCGTGGCGCCCCTCCTCGGCAGTCCATCGGTTCACCCAGTTGATCCAGGCCCCGTCGCCGCTGCCGAACATGCGGTGAATCTCGCGGTGGTAGCTCGGCAGATTGTCCTCGGTCAGGAGGTTGACCTCGAACGCGATCTGCGCCACGCCGCTGATGCGGGGCTGATCGGGCGTCCATGGCTCCTTGTCGAAGTCGCGGCCCATGGAGTAGGGAATGTAGTCGTGCGGGAACCACTCCTTCGCCATCTCGAGGTGCCGGTTCAGCAGTTGCTCGGCTGCTGGCTCCAGCTCGGCGAGGATGTCGCTGGGGGGCATGAAGGTCTGCGTTGTCATGGGTGCTCCGGCGAATGGATTTGGCGCACCGCTTCACCCCACGACGCGCAATTGATGTACGGCTGAACCCCATCGTCGCACGAATCGGGCCAGAATGCTCGGTGCTGGCAACCTGCTTCGTTGTTCTAGGGATAGAGGCCGCGCAGCGTAGTGGCATCGGCCACGCGGGACACGGCGAGCATCATGGCGGCGCTGCGCAGGTCGACGTTCTCCGAGGTGGCCATGGCCTGGATGCCGGCCATCGCCCCGTCCACGATCCGGTCGAGCTCACGCTAGATCTCCGTCTCGGACCAGAAGAAGGCCTGCATGTCCTGCACCCACTCGAAGTAGCCGAGGACCGTGCTGCCGGCGCTGCAGATGATGTCCGGGATGACCGTGACCCCGCGATCCGCAAGCAGGGTGTCGGCCGCGGGCGTCGTGCCGCCGTTGGCAACCTCGGCCACGATGCGGGATCGAATGGTGCCGGCAGTGGCATCGGTGATCTCCCCCTGGAGTCCGGCCAGGACGAGGATGTCGCAGTCGAGGGCGAAGAGGTCCGCCTTCATCATCGGCTCGGTGTCGGGCAGGTCGCGAACGGCGTCGTGCTCGCGCATCCAGTCGGTCGCACGCTCATGGCCGATGCCCTTCGGGTTGCCGACCGCCTCGCGGTCGTCGGCGAGGCCGATGATGACCGCGCCGGCCTTCGCCAGCTCCTCGGCCACCGTCATGCCCACCCGCCCAAAGCCCTGGATGGCGACGCGGGCGCCCTCGATGGCGACGCCCTGGACCGCGGCCGCCGCCGCGATGCAGCGCACTGCCCCCCGTCCCGTGGCGCTGCGACGTCCCCTCGTCCCGCCCACGGCGACCGGCTTGCCGATGACCGATGCCGCTACGGTGTGACCCTGGTGCATGGAGAGCGTGTCCATGATCCAGGCCATGGTCTGCGAGCCGGTGTTGACGTCGGGTGACGGGATGTCGCTGTCGGGGCCCAGGATGATGCTGATCTCGGTCGTGTAGCGACGGGTCAGGCCCTGTCGCTCGTTATCGCTCAGCCGTCGCGGGTTGACGCGCACGCCGCCGGCCGAGCCCCCGAACGGAATCTGCACCAGCGCGGCCTTCCAGGTGTTGAGCATGGCGAGCGCCCGCACCTCGTCGAGATCGAGATTGGGAACGTACCGAATCCCGCCGCTGGTGGGGCCGCGGTTGACTTTGTGGTGGACGCGGTAGCCGGTGTAGACCTCGACGTGGCCGTCGTCGTGGGTGACCGGGAAGTTGACGGTCAGCTCGCGCTTCGGGACACGCAGCACGCGGTGCATGGCGTCATCGAGGTGGAGGCGCTCCGCCGCCGCGTCCAGCTCGCCCTGCGCGTTCGTCCAGATCCCGTTGGAGGTGGGGGGCTGTTGCGAGGTCGTCATCGGCGCATAGGCTAGCGCGCCCTGCACGGGGCGGCCACTCCCTTCCCGCGTGCCACGTCGGACGGTGCCGTCGTCGGGCTATTTCCCACCGGATGAGGCTTATCGTCGGTTTTCGCTTCACGATCGGCCTGTTCGCGGGCGTATCTCCCAGAACTTGGGAGATAGATGACAAATCGCGGTTGGCCGCCGCCCTAACCCTCACCCGATGAGAATTACGGGCCATCCTGGCGTCTTGCGGCGCCGACACTCGGCGTAGGGCTCGCCTCATGAGAATTGGGGTCATCGTGAGGCTCGACATCAGCGCAGCGCTGATGCAGAGCGGGTGGCAAGATGGACGGGTCCATTTCAGACCGATGCGCCCGGCGGGCCAACCGTGCCGACCGACGCGTCACCGCACATGCGAGGAGGACCGCCGATGGCGCCACGCGTCATGACCGTCTCCGGACCGGTTCCGCCCGACTCATTGGGATTCACGCTGCCGCACGAGCACACCGGC
>JBDSGF010000118.1:0-4788 GCA_039919135.1 Candidatus Limnocylindria bacterium
GCGGGTACCGCAACGTCATCCGAGCGCGTCGGCTAGCCTTTGTTGGATGGCCGGTCGTCCCATTCGTCAGCGTTCGCTATGATTCCGCGGTGAGCCGAATACCCAGTGGGGACCGCGCATGAGCGGATCGTGGGATCGGCCGTCATCCCCGAGCCCTGACGACCAGGACTGGCCCGCGGAAGATCTCGAGTCTCCCTCGCCCTCGCCGCGGCCGGCCGACCCGTGGTCATCCGATGATCCATGGCAGGAGTCCACGCCTGATTCGTCGCCGGGATGGGATGTGTGGCCTCCTCCCGCCCCCGCACCCGACGACTACGTGGTCGAGGATCTCGAGCCGGCGGCGAGCGACCCATGGGCTGAGTCGTGGACCGATGGTCTCCCCGACATGCCATTTGCGGCCGATGCGTCACCGACGGCACCTCCGGCCGAGCCTCCGGTTGAGCTTGCCCGCTTGACCGATGCGCCCCGCGTCGAGCCCTGGGCGCCCGAACCTGCTCCGTGGGGAGCGGCGACCGCCGACACGTTGATCCCGGCCGAGCCGTGGCGCGAGGCGCCGCAGGAGCAGCGGATGACGCAGCCCGAGCCCGAACCAGAGCCCGAACCAGAGCCCGAACCCGAGCCCGAACCCGAGCCCGAGCCCGATGCCGCCTCTGATCCCGCGGTCGAGACGGTGCCGGCCGTCGAAGCCGAGGCCATCGAGTCCGAAATTGAGCCCGTGGAGGAGAGGCTGCCCGCCGTGGAACCACCGGTCCAGCCGGTGTGGGAGGCCGACGCTGAGCCCGCGATTGAGCCTGAACCTGAGCCGGTACCCGAGATCGAGAGCACGCCCGAGCCCGAGAAGCGCGCTTGGCAGCCCGACCCGTGGCCGGACCGTGCCGATTCGACCCAGGTGCTGCCGACCGACTGGACGCCTCCTCCTCCGCCCGTGCGCGAGGTATCCGCGGAGCTGGAGCCGTCGACGGGGGACATCAGGACCTCGCTCGTCGCCCGCGACGAGGCCGACCCGGATGAGATCGTGGCACAGCCATCGACGGCCGAGCAGGCTGTCCCGTGGCTCATCGGTGTAATCCTGCTTCTCGCCGGCATGGTGATCGTGCTCATGGCGCTGATCTTTGCCGGAGACGCGTCGCTGGGTGGCTCCGGGGCGAACCCATCGGGTAGCGTCGCGGGGCTACTGCCCAGCGCGTCGGGTGACCCCAGCCAGGAGCCGAGCCCGTCCCCGTCCGCCCAGGACACGACGCCCAGCGCGTCGACGGCCCCGACCTCAACGCCGGTGCCGCTCCCGGAATACGGGGCGCTCGAGATGGTCTACCAGGGTCGAAGCGCCGCGCTGGCACCGATCTACCTGCTACGTCGCGACTTCATTGAGCCGGAGGAGACGCAGCAGATCCTGGCCCAGGACGCGAACCTCGACGTGCGCCGATTCGCCTGGGCTTCCGACGGGACAGTGGGCGCCGGCCTGCTGGCCGACGTCCTTGTCTCGATCGAGCCTGGCACGGAGAAGCGCCGCCTTGGCGATGGCATCTCGACCATCACCTTCGGAGATGACGCGAGCACGCTGTACGCGGTGCGCGTGACGGAGGACGGCACGGACGACGTTGCGACCGTCCTGGCAATTGACTTCCTGACCGGCGACACGAGCGAGCTGGCCAGCATCTCCTACGCGCGGCCGTCCATCGGTGCAGAGGAAGCGCTGACCGAGGCCCAGTTCAGCGACGATGGCGGCACGGTGCGCGTGCATTGGATGGAGGACGACACGCTGCGCCTGTGGTCGCTCGGCGCCGGGGCCTGGACCATCTCGCCGGCCGATGGCGAGGTCACCGAGCTGGAGGACTCACAGCCGGTCCTGTGGTCAGCCGATGCACGGCATCGGATCGCGCTGGAGGTGGACGGCGGCACAACAACGATCCGCCAGACCAACGCCGAGGATGCCGACCTGTCGTCGACGAGCATCGAGGGTCTCGTCAGCCACCTGCGCTGGTCAGCGGACGGGGAGCGCGTCGTCTTCACGCGCGGGCGATCCGCGGCGGGCGGCGGCGTGCTCCAGGACCTCTTCCTATGGGACTTGGCCGCCGGAGTCGCACCGATGCAGCTGACCTCGACCGGCGCCGCGTTCGGGTCCGAATGGCTCGGCAGCCAGCCGCGCTGGGAGGAGTAGGAGCCGTGCGCGACATCGTCAACCCCATCGGCGTGGAGCTCGATGAGACCGCGCGACGGATGTCCATCAGCTGGGACGACGGCCATCTGGGCGAATGGGCCTGGCTGACGCTGCGGAGGGCATGCCCGTGCGCCCTGTGCGCCGGCGAGGGCAACCTGCCGGGCGTGGTCACGCTCGAGACCGCCTTCGACGAGCGGGAGACCCACATGAACGAGGTGCGCTGGATCGGCCGCTACGCTCTGGCGCCCATCTGGGCCGACGGCCATGACACCGGGCTGTTCACGTACACCAAGCTGCGCGAGCTGTGCGAGTGCGAAGAGCACGCGAGATGACGCACCGCTCCTTCGCCAATGGCTTCACGCTCGCCCTGGGGGGCGGCGGCGCCCGCGGCTGGGCGCACATCGGCGTCGCGCGCGCCCTTGAGGCCCACGGTCTGCGACCACGGCGGATCGTCGGCACCAGCATGGGCGCGATCATTGCCGCCGGGATGGCGGCCGGACACAGCGCCGCGCAGATGGAGGCGGCGGCGCGACGCGTATCGGTCTACCGATTGGTCGGCAGGCGGGGCCGGCTGGCGCTGTTCGACCCGCGACCGCTGCTGGAGCGGATGGCGGCCGATCTCGGCGATCCGCGCATCGAGGAGCTGCCGACGCCGCTCGGTATTGCCGTATTCGACCTCGTTGCCGGTCGTCCGCACCTGGTCACGGAGGGCTGGTTGGTGGATGCGCTGGAGAAGAGCATCGCGGTGCCGCTCTTCTTCCCGCCCCGACGCGACCGCCAGGGGGTATGGTGCGACCCCGGTCCCTGGGAAGGCATCCCGGTCAGCCCGGCGCGGGCGTGGGCTCCAGAGCTGCCGGTGATCGGCGTCCTGGCCGACATCCCGAAGCCGGCCTTCCTGTCCAGCCGAATCGGCGCCGGTGTGCTGCGTGCTGCGTCGGCTCGTCTTGGCGCGGGAAGCCCGGACGAACGCTTGACGGCGAGACGCTACCTGGGCCTGCTCACCGCGCGCTGGGCCGATCCGGTTGTGGTCGAGCCGCCCGACCTGCTGATCGCGCCCCGCCTGGGGCGAATGAACGCCCTCCAGTTCGGGCGGATCGGTCCGGCCGTAGCCATCGGCGAGCGCGACGCGCGGCTGGCGCTCGCTATCGTCGACGCTTCCGAACGAAGTGAGGCATCGGTCCATGCAGCCTGAAGGCGGCGTCCTGTTCGTGCACGCCCACCCCGATGACGAGTCGATGGGCACCGGCGGCACAATTGCGCGCCTGGTGGCGGAGGGCGTGCGGGTGGACCTGGTGACCTGCACCGATGGCGCCGAGGGCGAGATCCACGATCCCACACTCGACCCCGAAGAGGCGCGGCCTCGCCTCACCGAGATTCGAGCTGCGGAGCTTGCCTGCTCGGTCTCCGCGCTTGGCGGAGGTGCCATTCACCACCACCTGCTGGGCTACCGCGACTCCGGCATGATCGGGACCGATGCCAACGGGCACCCCGACTCCTTCTGGCAGGCGGATCTCGACGAGGCCACGCGCCGGCTGGGGGAGATCGTCCGTGTCGTGCGGCCTCGGGTAATCGTGTCCTACGACGAGAACGGCAACTACGGCCATCCGGACCACATCAACGCGGCGCAAATCGCGCGCGAGACGTACGTCGCGTCGACCGGCCAGCTGTGGGCGGTCTCGCGTTTCTACGAGATCGCGTTCGTGCGCGAACGTTGGTTCGAGCTCATGGGTGCCATGAAGGAGCGCGGGATCGCGCTTCCGTGGGACCTCGACGAGATCATCGGAGGCCGTCCCGCCGACGAGCTCAATCCGTCGAATGCCGCCGCCATGGCGCAGGTTGCCGACGCGATCGAGGCGCAGGAGAGCGACGCCCTCGAGTTCGGCCGCGCGGAGGCAGACGTCACGACCGCGGTGGATGTGTCCGGCTTCCTCGATGCAAAGCGGCGCAGCATGGACTGCCACAAGACCCAGCGCCAGGACCTTGGCTGGCTCCTCGACCTGCCGGAGGACCTGGCCGACGACGCCATCTCGACCGAGTACTACGTCCTGCGCTGGCTCGACGGCGCGGACGTTCCGTCCTCGCACCGCGAGACCTCGCTGCTGGGCGAGTAGCGGTGGAGATGCGCGGCCGATTCGCACCCCACGGGCACAACGGCTAATCAGCGGCCGATCTTGCGCCCCACGGCAACTCCAGCCACCCAAGCGGCCCGCAGCCTGGCCGTCGCTCTCACCCCACGCACACTCAGCCATTCATTGGCTGTTATGCCCACCCCACGGCAACCGCTCCATCGCCGTGGCCGCGTGACCGCGTACCATGCGGCGGCCATGTCGAATCGCACGCTCAACCTGACCGATGACCTCGTCGCCTACGTCCACCGCTACGGCGTCCGCGAGCACCCAGCCCTCGCCCGCCTGCGCGAGAGGACGGCGCCGATGTCGAACGCGAACATGCAGATCGGTCCCGACCAGGGCGCATTTATGGCGCTCCTCGTCAAGCTCACCGGCGCGAAGCGCATCCTCGAGATCGGCACCTTCACCGGGTACTCCTCCACGGCGATGGCGCTGGCGCTGCCGCCCGACGGACGGATCCTGTGTCTCGACGTCAGCCGCGAATGGACCGATATCGCACGC
>JBDSGF010000119.1:0-18037 GCA_039919135.1 Candidatus Limnocylindria bacterium
TGTCTATTCGCGTCTAAACGGCGCTTCGGGCTCGATTGCACCGATCGATCGGCGCCAGTGGGACGCTATTCGGCCACGAGCCGAGCACCGCTCGTGTCGAAGCGCAGGCGGGTCGCCATGCCCGGGACGCCGGATGCGTTCCAGGACTTTTCGACCGCATGGGCCGATGAGGGCGAGTCGCAGATGGCCAGGATGGTCGGCCCGGCGCCCGACAGGCATGCTCCGGCTGCACCGCGTTCGTAGGCGAGCTCCATCAGCTCGCGAGTGCCCCGCAGGAGCGGCAGGCGGTACGGCTGGTGCAGCTCATCGGCCATGGCGGCGTGAAGCAGTCCGGCGTCCGAGGTCATGATCGCCGTGGCCAGCAGCGCGCTGCGGCCGGCCTGGCGGGCGGCGACGGTGTGCGAGACGGTCGAAGGCAGAGCCGACCGCATCTCGGGGGTTCGGCTTTCGCGCTGCGGGATGAATGCGACCGGAATCCAGGCTTCGGGCGCGCGGAACCGGCGCAGGGTGACGTGCTCATCGGCCTCCGCAAGCGCCAGCGTGAATCCGCCGTAGAGCGCTGCCGCCACGTTGTCCGGATGGCCCTCCAGCCGCGCCGCCAGGGCCAGGAGCTCGTCGGCTTCCACCGTGCGGCGGCCGACGGCAGCCCCGAGGACTCCTCCAGCCACGATGGCCGCAGCACTGCTGCCCAGGCCGCGAGCGGCGGGGATCATGCTGGAGACCTCGAGGCGCCACGAGCCGGCGCCCGGCGCGGCCGAGACGCGCAGGCCCTCCCGAAAGGCGCGGATGAGCAGGTTCTCCTCGGCCGGCTCGTTGTCGCGCGGCGCTCCCTCCCCGCGGGCGTTGAGCACGATGCCGGGCTCGTCGCCATGCCACAGTTCAGCGCGGAGCTTGAGCGAGAGCGCCACCGCGAAGCAGTCGAACCCGCTGCCGAGGTTGGCGCTCGAGGCCGGAACGTCGACGCTGGCGATGGGCGGCATGCGAGCCGAGTATAGGGTCGCGCCTACGTCATCCGGCCGCTCGCACGTTCAGCTCGCGGGCGCGACCTGCTCGACGGCGGTGATCAGGTCGTCGAAGCCGAAAGGCTTCGCGACGAACGCCGTGGCCGCGATCTCGGCCGCCCAATGCGCCGCGTCGCGCGCCGCGGTCATGACCACGATCGGTGTGCGGTAGCCGCGACGGCGCAGCTCGGCCGCGAAGCCCCAGCCGTCCATCACGGGCCTGCGCATGTCAAGCAGGATCACGTCGGGCGGATGGTCCTCGATGGCCTGCAACGCATCGGCGCCGTTGGCTGCCTCCGCGACGTCGTAGCCCTCGATCTCGAGCATGGCGGAAACCGTTGCCCGGATGTCCGCCTCGTCGTCCACGATGAGCACGCGCACGTCACGCATCGGCTGCTGCCTCCGCTCCGGCGGCCGGCCACGGCGAATCTCCGCGCTGCTGGGCCGGCGACGCCGCCGGCTGGGCCGGGATGGCGACGAGGAAGGTGCTTCCGCCGCCGGGGGTGGCCTCGACCCACACCCGTCCGCCGTGGCTCTCGACGATGCGACGGCAGATGTAGAGGCCCAGTCCCATCCCGGTATCGGTGATGCTCTGGACGTTCGAGGCGCGGTAGAAGCGTTCGAAGATGCGCTCCTGCTCGTCGTCGGGAATGCCGACGCCGTGGTCGACGACCGACACGCGAGCCTCGTCACCGTCCAATCGCAGGTGCAGCTCCGGAAGCTCGCCGCTGGCCGTGTACTTCAGCGCATTCTCGACGAGGTTGTCGAGGACCTGCTCCATCCGCATGCGGTCGACAAGGCCGAAGAGGGGTTTGTCCGGCTGGACCACCTTCAGATCCAACCCGTTATCGCGGAAGCGTTGCTGCACGGCATCCAAGATGACGATCAGGTCGAGTGCATTCATCCCGTCACGGGCACGCGGTTGGCTTCGCTCCCAGCATGCTGCGTGCCGAAGAGCCGATGGCCGGTCAGCGAGCGGTCGATGCGACCTCTGCATGGCGGTAGCAGCGGATCACGTGGTCATTCACCAGTCCGGCCGATTGCATGAACGCGTAGCAGATGGTGGGGCCCACGAATTTGAAGCCGCGCGCCAGCAGAGTGCGCGACATCGCCACCGACGCGTCCGTCGTGGACGGCATCTCATCCATGGTTCGCCATCGGTTCTGGATCGTGCGGCCGTCGACGAACGACCACACCAGGCCAGCGAAGTCGTCGACCGCTCCGAACGCGCGCGCGTTGCCGATGAAAGCTCCGATTTTTGCGGCATTCCGAACGATCCGCGCATCGGCCATCAGACGGTCGCGGTCCGCATCGGTGTAGCCGGCCATGACGGTGGCGTCGAATCCGTCGAAGGCCGACCGATACCCTTCCCGCTTGCGCAGGATGGTGATCCAGGCCAGGCCCGCCTGTGCGCCCTCCAGGCAGAGCAGCTCGAAGAGCCGATGCGGGTCATACATGGGCACGCCCCATTCGGTGTCGTGGTAGGCCACGTACAGCGGGTCACTTCCGGCCCAGGCGCAGCGCATCGGCCCTCTCAGAGGCCGAGGACGGCGCGCGCGATCAGGAAGTACAGCACCAGGCCGGACGCGTCCACCAGGGTGGTGATGAACGGAGCGCTCATCACGGCCGGGTCCACGCCGACCCGCCGAGCAACGAGGGGAAGGAACGCTCCGACGAAGGCGGCCAGCGTGCATACCGCGAGCAGCGTCAGGCCGACCACGATGGCAATCTCCCTCCCCGCGAAGAACCATGCCGGTCCAAGGGCGAGAAGGCCAAGCATGGCGCCCAGCAGCAGACCAACACGCGCCTCGCGCAGGACGACGACTCCCATGTCGCCGAAGCGCACTTCGCCAACGGCCAGCGCGCGCGTGACGGTCGTGGCCGCCTGCGCCCCGGTGTTGCCGCCGGTGCCGATCACGAGCGGGATGAACAGCGCAAGCGCCACCACCTGGTCCAGGGTGCCCTCGAAGAGCTGGAGCACGTTGACCGTGAGCGTCGCCGCCACGATGAGGAAGAGTAGCCACACCACGCGCGAGCGGGCGATCTGGAGCACCGAGGTGGCCATGTACGGACGCCCCAGCGGCTCCGCGCCGCCGGCGCGGGCGAGGTCCTCCGTCTCTTCCTCCTCCAGGACCTCCATGGCGTCGTCCACCGTGACGATCCCCACCAGGCGGTCCTCGCCGTCGACGATCGGCAGCGCCAGCAGGTCCGCGTCGCGCACGAGGCGTGCGACCACTTCCTGGTCGGCGTCGACGCGGGCGGAGAACACGTCGGTGTCCATCAGGTCGCCGATGAGGGTCGCAGGATCGGCCAGGACGAGGTCGCGCAGGCCCAGGGCGCCGACCAGTCGCCGATGGTCGTCGGTGACCGGTAGAGCGTAGATCGTCTCTGCTGAACGGCCGATGCGCCGCAGGCGCTCGAGGGCATCGGCAACGGTCATGCCCGCACGCAGACTCGCGACCTCCGGCGACATGAGACGACCCGCGGAGTCCTCCGCGTACCCCAGCAGTGTGGCCGTCAATTGGCGCTCGTTGGCCGACAGCCCGGCGAGCAGCCGCCGCGCGACCTTGGCCGGCATCTCCTCCGTCAGGCGGGCGCGGTCGTCCGGATCCATCTCCTCGAAGAGCTGCCGAACGTTCGTGTCCCGCAGGCCCTCGAGCAACTCCTGCTGGAGAGACGGGTCCAGCCGCTCGAAGACCTCGAGCGCCCGATCACGCGCCAGCAGGCGGAACGGGACGGCGCGTGACTCGCGCGGCAGGCGGGACAGCTCGTCGGCGATCTCCACCACATCGGCCTGTGCCAGCCAGCGGTCGAGCAGCTCCAGGTCACCGCCCTCGAGCAGCTCGTCCAGCTCCACGGTTGGAACGGCGTCGGGGGTGCCGGTCAGGGTAGGTCGGGTCACACCCCGAGCATAGCCCTGCCGCCACCCCCGCCGCGTCGCGCGCGCCGTCGTCCGCACGGGTCCGGCATCGGTATGCCTGGCGCGTGGAGCACGCTGGACCCGAGACCCGGCATCTCACCTTTCTGTTCGCCGACGTGGAGGGGAGCTGCGCGACTTGGGCACCCAGCGGCTGCGCGACGTTCCCGAGCCGGAACGGGTATATGCGCTGGTGCATACTTCGCGCGCGCTCGGCTGAGCCGCAACCTGACGAATCCGACTACGGGCAGGGGACCGAGAGCGTGACTGACGAAGAAGGGCCGATCCGTGTACTGCTGGTGGACGATCACGCGGTCGTTCGTCGAGGCCTGAGAGGGTTCCTCGAGCTGCTGAAGGACTTCGACGTGGTTGGCGAGGCGGAGAACGGCCGCGAGGGCGTGGCCGCCGCCGATCGGCTGGCACCGGACGTGATCCTGATGGATCTGCTCATGCCGGAGATGGGCGGCCTCGAGGCCATCGCCGCCATCAAGCAGCAGCATCCCGAGATCGAGATCGTGGCGGTGACCTCCTTCATCGAGGAGGAGAAGGTGACCTCCGCACTGGAGGCCGGTGCGTCGGGATACCTACTTAAGGACGCAGAGGCGGAAGAGGTGGCCCAGGCCATCCGCGCCGCCTTCCATGGCGAGGTGCACCTGGATCCGGCCGTGTCACGCCTGCTCGTTCAGCGGATGCGCGCGCGGAAGGGCGCCGAGCCGGTCGAGCCCCTCACCGGGCGCGAGAAGGAGGTCCTCTCGCAGCTGGCCAAGGGCGCCAGCAACAAGGAGATCGCCTATGAGTTCGGCATCACCGAGCGCACGGCGCGCACCCATGTCTCGAACATCCTAGGAAAGCTCGGCCTTGCCTCGCGCACGCAGGCAGCCCTCTTCGCGGTGGAGCACAAGCTGGTCTAGCCTCGCGCCAAAGCCGAAGGTTCTCGTCCATTTGCCGCCTTGGCACGCATCGGCGAAGGAGAGGTCGCTGCTTGACCCGGATGTGCTTCTTCCGCACCGGTCAGCCAGCGAGCGAACTCCCGCGGGGTGCTCAGCCGCCCGAATGGCACCCTCCTTCGCCGTACCGTGCCGCTTCCGCACGTTAGCAACCGCTTCCCGACGGCTATGGGCGGCCACGGCCCACGTTCGGCAGGCCACGGCCCGAAGGACGGACGGCGCGAGGGAGCGCCCGGGGCTCAGCCGCCACACGCCGATGGCATTTGGAAAGGAGCGTTCGAGCGCAGGACTTGGCCAAATTCGCGAAGAAGCGCTCCGTCCAGGGCCTGACCGGAGCGCTCCGCGGGATGTGACGAAGGGGCGAGCCGGTGAGCCGACACGCCCCTCGACAGGGATGGTCTATGCGGCGGTCGGACGGAAGCGCTCCGGCAGGACCGGCGCGACCGACTCGAGCGCGGTGCGGACGAAGGCCTGCGGGCTGCCGTAGACCCGGACGATGTCGCCCACCAGGAGCGTGATCAGCGCGACCTCGATGCCCTTGGCGATGAAGCCAAGCGTGAAGTACGGGCCCATCACGAGGTAGCCGGCGATCGTCATGGCGGTGTAGCCCATCAGTGCGATGCGCGGGAACCAGCTGAATCGCTTCACTATTGAGGCCGGAGAAACGGCGCCGATCACGATCATCGCGGCGAGGCCGAGGTAGCCGAGCGCGTTGAGGGTGAAGAGCAGTCCGCCCAACGTCGAGTGGATATAGGAGGTCGCGAGGGTGAGGCCGACAATGGTAGCGGTGAGCATGGCGCCGGCTGTGCGGCTGCGCAGGAGCTGGGTCACGGGCGGGGAACCTCCGGATATTCGTGGCCGACACCGAGATCGGCATCGGTGGATTTCGATGCCCCGAGTCTCTCGTCACTGAATCCGCAAGGAATCGGGAAAACAGGGCAGGAGCTGCCCGGACACACGCCCTAGAGAGGATCGGCCGGATGACGTAGCCGGACCCGCGCGCACGATGGCGTATCCTCTCGACGGCCATGACCAGTGCACCGCCTCGTCGCCGGCCGGCGATCTCGGCAGCGACCCCCGAGCACCTCGACACCCACGCCATGCTTGCGCACGCCGCGGAGGTGGCCGCACGTCTTCTTCGGGCGGATGGGGCGATGGTCTACCTCGTGGCTGACGGCCGCATGCGGTTTGCCGTCGACGCGGGTATTCAAAACCCTGAGGCCCAGCAGCTCATCCGAGACCTGAAGCTGCCGGTGGGTGTGGGCCTGTTCGGGCACGCGGTGGCCACGGGCGAGGTCGTCGTCTCGCGTGACTACCGTCGCGACAAGCGCTTCCCGCACTCCCCGGTCGCGGACCGGATCGTGATGATCGCCAACATGCGCTCGATGGCCGCGGCACCGCTCATTGCCGAGGGCGAGGTGTTCGGCGCGCTGGGCGCCTATTCGTCGCGAATAGACGACTTCGACGAGGCGGAGATCGCCCTCCTGCGCGCCCTGGCCGACCATGCCGCCGCGGCGATCGCCAACCAGCGTCTCATCGAGCGCCTGGCCCGCTCGCAGGAGGAGCTGGAGCGTCGAGTCGAGGCGCAACGCTCGCTGGGCGAGATCGCGGCGCGAATCAGCGCCATTCGCGAGCCGGACGACGTCCTCCAGCGCACCCTCGACGAGGCGGTGCGCCTGCTGGACGCGGACGGAGGCCGCATCGAGCTCGTCGAGCAGGACGGAGGTCTGCACTGGGCTTTCGGCCACTCTGCCATCGACCTGCCCTTCGAACGCGAGGTGGGCGAGAGACTGGACGTTGCCGACGAGGGCGTCTCCGGTCGCGCCGTCGCCGACCGACGGGTCGTGCGCACCGGCGACTACCTGACCGACCCGAGCTTCGCGCACGCTGTGGCACCCGACCGATACATCCGGCAGCACGGCATCCGCTCGGTGATGAGCGCGCCACTGATCGGCGAGGAGGGCGCCATCGGGTCGCTCACCGTGCACTCGCAGACCCGCGAGGCATTCGAGCCGGCAGATGCTGAGCTGCTCGGCGTACTCGCCAGCCATGCCGCCATCGCGGTCACCAACGCGCGTCTCTACGAGCAACTGCGCGAGCGGATCGACGCCCAGCAGGCCATGGCGGCGATCAGCGCCGAGATCGCCGAGCTTCACGATCCGGCCGCCGTCCTCCAGCGCACGGTTGAGGAGGCGCTGCGCCTCCTGCGCGCCGATACGGCCATCATCAATCCGCTTGGCGACGACGATGCTCTCCTCGGCTGGCCGATCGCCTATGCCCCCGCCGATGGCCGCGCCGACGACATCCCGGTGCGCATCGGCGAGGGGATCAGCGGACGCGCCATGGCGGAGCGACGGGTCCTGCGCACTGGTGACTACCTGAGCGACCCGGCCTTCGAACACACGGAAGAGCTGGACAAATACATCCGCCGCCGAGGCATGACCTCGGTGATGACCGCCCCGCTCGTCAGCAGCGCCGGCGGCCTCGGGGCATTGACCGTCCAGTCGGCACGCCTCAACGCCTTCGACGAGGGCGACGCCGAGCTCCTGCGCCTGCTCGCCGACCAGGCCGCCATCGCCATCACCAACGCGCGCCTGTACGACAAGCTCGGCGAGGAATCGGCGGCCCTAGCTCGCCAGACCGACTCGCAGCGGCGGCTTCTCCAGATCAACGAGCGGCTGCTCTCCACCCTCGAGCCTGCATCGGTCCTCGAGCTCATCGCGGATGGCCTCAAGAGCGTCGTCTGGTACGACTATCTCGGCGTCTATCGCGCCGAGCATCAAGAGGGACTCCTGCGCCCGGTGCTGGCGCGCGACCGCAATGCGGAGGCGGTTCTCGGCTTCCCGATCCCTCGCGGCCAGGGCGTCACCTGGTGGAGCGTGGAGCACCGCGAGCCGGTGCTCCTCAACGACGCGCTCGACGACCCGCGGGTCATCCAGATCCCGAACACGCCCGACGAAGAGGAGGCGATCATCATCGTGCAGCTCATCAGCGGCGAAGAGGTCATCGGCGCCATGAACATCGCGCGCCGAGGTGGCGCCGAGGTGGCCTTCAGCGATGCCGACTTCGAGCTCGTGCAATTGTTCGCCAGCCAGGCGGCGGTGGCGATCACGAACGCCCGCCTCTACTATCAGCTCCGCCAGCGGGCCGATGCGCAGCGCTCGCTGGCGGAGATCGCGGCCCAGATCGCCTCGCTGCATGAGCCGCAGACCGTGCTCGACCGAGCGGTGGCCGACGCGGCGCGCCTGCTGCGCGCCGATCGCGCCCAGATCAACCTGCTCGGGGAGGGCGGTACGCATCTGGATCGGCCAATCGCGGCGGCGCCTGTGCCGCCGTCGCCTGACGACGTCATCGTGCCGATCGGCTCCGGCATCGCCGGCATGGCCGCCGCCCAGCGGCGCGTGCGCTGGACCGGCGACTACCTCACCGACGCGGAGTTCCCACATGACGAAGGGGACGCCCGCATCGAGGGCCAGGGAATCCATTCCATGATGTCGGCGCCGCTGGTCGGTCCGGATCGGCTCATCGGCACCATCACTGTGCAGGCGACGGAGACGAACGCCTTTGGATCGGGGGATGCCGAGTTGCTTAAGCTTCTCGCCGACCAGGCCGCGATCACGCTCACCAATGCCCGGCTGTACGCGGAGCTGGAGGAGTCGGAGCGCCGTTACCGGCATCTGGTCGACAACTCGCCCGACATCGTGTGGAGCGTTGACGAAGCAGGGCTATTCACCTTTTTCAGCGATTCGCTCGAGGCTCGCACCGGCTGGAAGGCGGAGCAGCTGCTGGGCCGGCCCTTCACGACGCTCGCCGGCGAGGCGACCCTGGCGTCGGCCGTCTCGGCGTGGGAGAGGCTCCAGTCGGAGCCGAATCGCGAGCAGCGCGTGCGCCTTGATCTGCCGTTGCCCGATGGGCGCCTTGCACAGACCGAGGTGGCGATGACCGGTACCATGGTCGACGGCCGATTCGCCGGCGCGCATGGATCAGTCCGCGATATCAGCGAGCGGGAGCGACTCGAGGGCGACCTACGCGGCCAGGCCGCCGCCCTGGCGGCCAGCCAGGAGCGCGCGCATCTTGCACGCGAGCTCCATGACTCGGTGACTCAGGCTCTCTTCAGCATGGGGCTCACGCTGCGCACCCTGGAGCTGCTGTTCGGCGTCGACGACGAGGCGGCAAGGACCAAGCTGGTCGAGCTGCGCGAGCTCCAGAAGGACGCTCTGGCCGAGATGCGGGCCCTCATCTTTGAGCTGCGCCCCTCCTCGCTCGAGTCAGATGGCCTGGTGCAGGCGCTGCGCACCCACGCGACCGCCGTTCAGCGCCGGACCGGACTGGTGATCGTCGTCGACGCCGAGCCCATCGATCGCTTGGCACTGCCGGCCGAAGAGGCCCTGTATCGCATCGGCCAGGAGGCGCTTCACAACGTTGTCAAGCACGCCAACGCCTCGAACGCGACGATTCGCATCCTCCGCGAGGGCGACCGGGTGCGCCTGTCGGTCACCGATGACGGCGCCGGCTTCGAGCCCGACCAGGTGCCGCGCGGGCACCTGGGGCTCATCGGCATGCGCCAGCGGGTCGACCTGGTCGGAGGCGAGCTGCGGGTGGAGAGCCAGCCCGGACACGGCACCATCATCGAGGCCAGCATTCCGCCCGACGAGGTCGAATTGGCCGAATGACGTACGGCGCGCTGCGCCATCCGGCCACTAGGCGCTTTCGGCTTTAGAGCGCTACCGTCCCTTACATGCCGCACATGCCGCCCAGTCCGCGCCCCGTTCTGCCCTCGCCGCCGAGGGTGGTGATCATCGATGCAGATCGCCGGGTGCAGCAGAGCCTGGCCGACCTGCTCGGCGTAGGTGGAGAGGTCGACGTGGTGGGCCGCGCGGGAGACGTGCGCGCCGCGCTCCAGGAGGTGGAGCGCTCGCATCCGGACGTGGTTCTCGTCGACCCGCGCCTGCCGGACATCGACGCCGGGATCGCGCTGATTCGTGGCCTGGGAACGGCGTGGCCCGGGTTGCGGATCGTGATGACCGGCTGGAACGACACAGATGGCCACTCCCAGGGCGACGCGAGGACGCGTTACGTGAGCAAGGGCGGCTCCCCCGAGGAGTTCGTGTCGGCCATCGTGGCCTGCTGCGCGATCTAGAGCCCCATCGCGTCCCGGATCGCACCCAGGTCCGGCGGAATCGGCGTCAGCGAGCCCTCCTCCGCCTGGACCGCGTCGGGATCCTTCAGCCCGTGGCCGGTCAGCACGCACACGACGACCTCGGATGGACCGATGCGCCGCTCCGCGGCGAGGCGCCGCACCCCGGCCACTCCGGCCGCCGAGGCGGGCTCGCAGAAGACGCCCTCGAGCTGGACGACCAGCCGCTGCGCCTCGAGGATCTCGTCGTCCGTGACGGCCTCGATCAGCCCGCCCGACTGGTCCCGGGCGGCTACCGCGCCCTGCCATGAGGCCGGGTTGCCGATCCTGATAGCGGTCGCCACCGTCTCGGGCGCCTCGATGGGCTCGCCGCGCACGATCGGCGCGGCGCCCTCGGCCTGGAAGCCGAGCATGCGCGGGAGCTTGGCATCGGGCGTACGGCCGGCATCGGCGTATCGGTTGAAGCCCCGCCAGTAGGCGGTGATGTTGCCGGCGTTGCCAACCGGCAGAGCCAGCGCGTCGGGAGCGTCGCCGAGTGCATCCACGATCTCGAAGGCGCCTGTCTGCTGTCCCTCCAGCCGGTCGGGGTTGGTCGAGTTCACGACCACCGCTACACCCTCCTCGCCCAGCCGTCGCACCGCGTTGAGGGCCGCGTCGAAGTTGCCGTCGACCATGATGAGGCGCGCGCCGGCGGCCAGCGCCTGCGCCAGCTTGCCGCGTGCGACCTTGCCCGCCGGCAGGATGACGTGGCACGGCAGGCCGGCGGCGGCGGCATAGGCAGCGGCCGAGGCGGAGGTGTTCCCGGTCGAGGCGCACACGACCGCGCGCGCGCCGCCCGCGACCGCACGGTTGACGGCCAGCACCATCCCGCGGTCCTTGAACGATCCGGTCGGGTTCGTGCCCTCGAACTTCAGATACAGCCGTTCCAGGCCCAGCTCCGCGCCCAGCCGTTGGGCGTGGATCAACGGCGTGCCGCCCTCGCCCAGCGTGATCGGGAACTCCTCGCCGTCGCGGGCGAGCAGATCGCGGTAGCGCTCGAGCAGGGCCGTCATGCGGTCGAGTATAGGAACCACCGCTTGCGCTCAGATGCACCGATACATCGTCGGAACTCAGCCCGGAAGGCCGCTCAGGGCGGGTTAGACCGATAGATCGGTCCCGGTTGCGCGTAAGGCGCGCCTTGAGGCCCCGCTCATGCGCGATCCGAACCGATACATCGGCGCGACCGTGCCCGGACAGCGGTCGGGCGGGATTGGAGCGCTAGATCGGTCCAGCCAGCTCGCCTCTACCGCTCGGTGAGCGCCTCGCGCACGATGCGGGCCTGCTCGACCTGGTGCGCCGCCGGGTAGCCCTCGGCCGGACGGGAGCGTTCGGGGCGCGAGATGTCGCCCAGCGGGATCTTGTACGGCACCAGGTGTCGAATGCGGGGCAGCACGAACTTGCGCGCACCCATGTTGCGCGGCTCTTCCTGGACCCACGCGAGCGACTCGATCATCGGGTATCGGTCGATCACCACCTGGAGCTCGTCAGTGGGGAAGGGATACAGTCGCTCAACCCGCACCACGGCGACGTCGGACGCCGCGGTGAACGCATCGGAGCCGATGAGGTCGTAGTAGACCTTGCCGCTGCACAGGAGCAGACGCCGGACCTGCGCGGCGGACGGCGCATCGGTCGCGAAACGCGGGTCGTCGATGACCGACTGAAACGTACCGGTCGCCAGCTCGGAGGGTCGCGAGGCCGCCTGCGGGAGCCGCAGGAGGGACTTCGGCGTCATCACCACCAGTGGCCGCGCGTCATGATGTCGCGCCTGGCGCCGCAGCAGGTGGAAGTACTGCGCCGGGGTCGTCGGATAGACGACCCGGATGTTGCCCTCGGCCCCGAGCGCGAGGAAGCGTTCCAGCCGCGCCGATGAGTGCTCCGGCCCGGAGCCCTCGTAGCCATGCGGCAGGAGGAGCGTCAGCCGGGACGTCTGTCGCCACTTGGCGAGCCCGGAGACCAGGAACTGGTCGATGATGATCTCCGCCCCGTTGACGAAGTCGCCGTATTGCGCCTCCCACAGCACCAGCGCGTCGGGGGCGGTGACCGCGTAGCCGTACTCGAAGCCCAGGCAGGCGTACTCGCTCAGGGGGGAGTTGTGGAGCTCGAAGCTCGCCTTTGAGCCCGCGAGGTGCTGGAGCGGCACGTGCCGCTCCCCGGTGCGAGCGTCCCATAGCCCGGCGTGCCGTTGGCTGAACGTGCCGCGCACCGTGTCCTGGCCGGTGAGGCGGATGGGCGTGCCCTCGCGCAGCAGCGTTGCGAAGGCAAGCAGCTCGGCATGGGCCCAGTCGACGCGCGCCGCGTCCGCGTCCAGCGCCATCGCCCGCCGTTCGAGCTGCTTCACCAGTTTGGGATGGATGGCGAAGCCCGACGGCACGGTACCCAACCCGTCGTTGAGCTTGCGCAGCGCCTTCAGGGGCACGGCGGTTTCGGGCTCGGAGACCTGCTCTTCGGGCGGCAGCGCCTCCGAGCCGCGGTCCAGCTCCTTCTCGCCATCTTCGACACCCTTGCGCACGGATGCCTGCCGCCTGGCCAGGTCGCGCTGCATCTCCTTGACCATACCGTCAGCCTGCTCGGCGCTGATAACGCCGGCTTCGACGAGCTGGGCCTGGTACAGCTCGCGCACGGACGGATGCTCGGCGATCAGCGCGTACATGGCCGGCTGCGAATAGGCCGGCTCGTCGCCCTCGTTGTGCCCGTACCGCCGGTACCCCACGAGATCGATCACGACGTCGTGGCCGAAGGTCTCGCGGTACATCATCGACAGGCGGGCGGCGGCCAGGCACGCCTCCGGATCGTCGGCGTTGACGTGGATGATCGGCGCGTCGAAGCCCTTGGCCAGATCGGAGCTGTAATCGGTCGATCGGCCCTCGCGCGGGCCGGTGGTGAAGCCGACCTGGTTGTTGGCGATGAGGTGCACGGTGCCGCCGGTGGCATACCCGTCCAGCCGAGCCAGGTTGAGCGTCTCGGCCACGACCCCCTGGGCCGCGAAGGCCGCGTCTCCGTGAATGAGCAGCGGAAGGGTGTTGGCGTGGTCGAGCTTCGCGATCGGTCCACGGCGATCGGTCTGTTCGGCGCGTGTGCGTCCGGTGATCACCGGGTTGACCGCCTCCAGGTGGCTGGGATTGGGCGAGAGGATGACGCGCACCACCTCGTCGTCCGCGGTCAGATAGCCGCCTTCGGCTCCCAGGTGGTACTTGACGTCGTCGGAGCCGCCCTTTGGCGAGGTGGGCGCCTCGACGCCGGCGCGCCCGGCCTCGAACTCGGACAGGATCGCTTCATAGCTGACGCCGACCACGTGCGCCAGCACGTTCACCCGGCCTCGGTGCGCCATGCCGATGACGACCTTGCGAGCTCCCTGGTCCGCCGCATCGCCCAGGATCACGTCGAGGATCGGCACCATGCTGTCGAGGCCCTCGATTCTGAAGCGCTTCTGTCCCAGGTAGGCCTTGTGGAGGAACCGCTCCAGCGTCTCGACGCTGATGAGCCGCTCGAGGAGCGCGACCCTGTCGTCGTCCTCCATGGGCCGCCGATGCTCCCCCGACTCGATCACGCGGCGCAGCCAGACCCGCTCGGTGTGCGAGCCGATGTGCTCGACCTCGTAGGCGATGGTGCCCGAGTAGGTCTCGCGCAGATGCGGGAGGGCCTCGGCCAGGGTGGCTCCCGGCACGTAGATGCGCAGCAGCTCTGCGGGGATGGCCTCCATGCTCGCGGGGCTCAGGCCCAGCGGTGCCGGGTAGAGCGCCGGATCGCCCGGCGGGGGCGCGCCGAGCGGATCGAGGTGCGCCGCCATATGGCCGAAGTGGCGATAGGCCTTGACCAGGGCCATGGCGGCCGCAACCGCTTTCAGCTGCTCGTGGGTGTCGCCATCGGTCGCTGACAGCGGTGGCGCTCCGGCGGCTTCCGCGGCCGCCGGCATCGGCTCCGCAGTGGTCACGTCCGCCGCGCGCGCGCCCATGGCGCCGAAGGCATCGGCGTAGAAGTCGTCCTCGCCGGACAGCAGGCCGTCTATTCGCTTCAGGAAGAGGCCGGACTCGGCGCCCTGGATGATGCGGTGGTCGTAGGTGGAGGTGATGGTCATGCGCCGATCGCCGCCGACCGTCGTGATGGTCCCCGTTGCCACGATGGTGCCCTGGTTCGGCATGAGCCGGGGGACGGATGCGCTGGTGCCCAGCGTGCCGGGATTCGTGAGCGTGATGGTGGCGCCGGCAAAGTCGTCGGCTGAGAGCTTGTTGGTCCGGGCCTTCTCGACGACCTCCTCGTAGCGGGCGTGGAACGCGGCGAAGTCCATCTCGTCGGCGCCCTTGATGACCGGCACCACCAGGAAGCGGCTGCCATCAGCGCGCTCAACATCGACCGCCAGGCCCAGGTTGATGCGTCCGGGGTCGATACGGTAGGCCTGCTCCTCGATGGTCGCGAAATAGTGGCTCATCGATCGCATCTCGGTGCTGCCGCGCACGATTGCCCAGCCGATGAGGTGGGTGAAGCTCACCTTGCGCGGTGCGATCTGCCCGTTGAGCTCCTTTCTGCGAGCCTCGAGGGTGGCCACGTCGATCTCGCGGAAGCTCGTTGCGGTGGGCACGCCCAGGCTGGCCACCATGTTCCTCGCCAGCGCCGCGGCCGGCCCTTTGAGAAGGGTTGCACCTTCAGGGACCGATGCGGCCGCCGGGCCGGTATCAGCCATTGGTGTCTCGGCGGCTTGAGCCTGCTGGCTGCCATTGGTCGGCTCTGCGGCCGTCGCAACCGGCTCGAACCCGCCGGCGCCGGAGTCGAAGAGGCTCCGCCATTGCGGATCCACGCTCGCCGGGTCACGCCGGTACCGCTCGTACAGATCGGCGACGTAGCCGGCGTTGACGAGATTCAGCTCATCCAGGGTCGAGGACATGTCCCATCAAGGATACGGCGCCGGGCGGACTCGCGAGGCGCGGCTCGCGCCGGCATTCACGTGTTCGGCCGCGGCGTATATACCGGAGATACCCGCCGAAAAACCCGGCGAGCCCGTGGAGACCTGAGGCGCGGCTCGCGCCGGCATTCCTATCAGATTCTCATCGGGAGAAGCGTATATCCGGATGGCAGGGGTGCTCGGCAAAGCCGCAAGCGTGGCCGCATCGCTGATTCCTATCAGATGCGACCCATGATGAGAATCTGACACCAATTCAGCCCGGGAAGTCGGCATACGTTTCTGGGGGTGAGAATCTGATAGGAAACCTCGCGGCCGGCTATCGGCGTTGCATGAGCCCGCGCGCCAGGAGAACAGCACCGATGACGATCACCGCCGCCGGCAGGACCCACTCGGCCAGTAGCAGGCGCTGGCCGCTGATGCCGATCACGCCCTCGAAGAAGAGGAAGCCGACGGCGAAGATCGCCAGGCCGCCGAGCAGGCCCCACGTCCCGTTGCGGAGATCGCCCGCATCAGCGCTGCGGATGCCCCACACCGCCAGGCCGAGCCCGCTGGCGGCCGGGCCGACGAGCGCCCACGCGTAAGCCCAGCTCTCCCAGTGGCCGGTCTGGTTCTGATAGAAGAGCACCAGCCCCACGACCGTCACGACCGTTCCGCCGATCACCATGCCCTGCTCGCGGTTCACGAACAGCCCCAGCACCATGATCACGACCCCGGCGGCGATGACAAAGAACGGCCAGCCGATGTCTTCAAGCCCAATGTCGGCGAACTGCCCCGCAAACAGCAGCAGGCCCACGACCACGAGAATCGCGCCCAGCGCCAGCCCGGGCGGGCCCGACCGCGGGTCCGAGCGCTCGGTGGGTGCGTTCTCGGTCATGTCCCGATCCTACGCCTTGGGGCAAGCCGCAAAACGTAGGATGGCCGGCATGGATCTGAACGCGGACCTGGGCGAGAGCTACGGCCATTGGACCCTGGGCGACGACGATCGCCTGGTGAAGCACATCACCAGCGCCAACCTGGCCTGCGGCTTTCACGCCGGCGACTTCCGGGTGATGGAGGCGACCGTCGCGCTGTGTCGCCGGGCGGGCGTTGCCGTGGGCGCGCAGCCGGGCTACCCGGACCTGATGGGCTTCGGCCGCCGGCCGCTTCCGTTCGAGCCCGACGAGGTCGAGTCGCTGGTGCGCTACCAGATCGGCGCGCTCGAGGCCTTCTGTCGCGCCCACGGCGTCGAGATGCGGCACGTCAAGCCGCACGGCGCCCTCTACAACCAGGCGGCCGCCGACCCCGCCCTGGCCGCTGCCGTCGCCCGGGCGGTCAGCCGCTTCAGTCGGGAGCTTGCCCTGTTCGGGCTGGCCTCCTCGGAGCCGATGGCGTCCGCCGCCGCGGACGCGAAGCTCCGCTTTGTCCCCGAGGCCTTCGCCGACCGCCGCTACCTTGCCGATGGCTCCCTCCAGCCGCGCACGGAGCCGGGGTCGCTTATCACCGACGCCGATGCGGCTGCCGAGCAGGCGGTCCAGGTCACCCATGGCGCGGTCACCGCGGTCGACGGTTCGCGGCTGGAGCTGCTGGCCGAGAGCATCTGCTGCCACGGCGACACGCCCGGTGCGGTGGAGATCGCCGCCGCTGTGCGCCGCGCGCTCGAGGCCGCTGGCGTGGTGGTGTCCGCTCCGTGATAAGGCCCTTCGGGGAATCGGCGCTGCTGGTGGAGCTCGGCAGCCCCGAGCGTGCCCAGGCGCTGGCGTCATCCATCTCCACCGACGGGATCCCTGGAATCGTGGCCGTCGTGCCCGGCGCCGAATCTGTGCTCGTGGAGCTCGATCCGCGGGGGATCGACTCAGAACGGGTGGCCCTCGCCCTCGAGAGGCGGCTTGCAAGGACGGCAGAAGCCGCGCCGGTCGGGCGTCACCTCAGGATACCGGTGATCTACGGCGGCGAGCATGGGCCGGACCTCGCGGACGTGGCCGAGTTTTGCGGACTTGCGCAGGCCGAGGTGATCGCGCGCCATGCCGCCACCGAGCTGCGGGTGCTGTTCCTCGGCTTCGCGCCGGGCTTCGCGTACCTCGGCGAGCTGCCGGACGAGCTCCACGTGCCGCGGCTGGCGACCCCCCGCACCCGCACGCCAGCCGGTTCCGTTGCCATCGCCGGTTCGATGAGCGGCATCTACCCGGCCGACCTTCCCGGCGGCTGGCGCGTCATTGGCAGAACGTCCGTTGCCCTGTTCGATCCGCGCGGTGACCCACCCGCCCACCTGGCTCCCGGCGACACCGTCCGCTTCGACCCGACACAGGGATGATCGAGGTTCTCGTTGCGGGCCCGCTGACATCTGTGCAGGACGCCTTCGGGCGACCGGGCTGGCGTCAGATCGGCGTGCCTGTCGGAGGTGCCGCCGATGCATGGAGCGCCCGACTCGCCAACCGCCTGGCGGGCAACGACGAGAACGACGCGCTGCTCGAGATCACCCTGGGCGGCCTCCAGCTCCGCTTCGAGATGGCCGCGACCGCCGTCCTCGTCGGCGGGATGAACGGCTCGGTCGACAGCCTGCCGGTTGCGGCCAATGCTGCCTTCTCGGCCCGCGCCGGATCGGTCATCCGCGTTGATCCCGGAGCGGGTGCCCGGAGCTACCTGGCGGTCGCCGGCGGAATCATGGTCGAGCCAATCCTGGGCTCCCGCTCAACCGACCTGCGCAGCGGCTTCGGCGGACACGATGGGCGCGCACTGCGGTCCGGCGACCGGCTGGAGATCGGTGCCTCAGCGGGCGGCCGGCAGCGTTGGACCGGAACTCGCCACGAGGGATCCATCCGCATCGTTCCCGGACCGCATGCGCCCCGGATCTCGCTCGACGGCGAGTGGACGGTGGGTACGGAGGCCGACCGGACCGGGGTCCGTCTCGACGGCCGCCGCCTTGAAGCGCTGGCCGAGGTGCCGTCCATGGGCTTGCCGCTGGGCGCGGTGCAGGTGCCGCCCGACGGCCGTCCCATCGTGATGCTGGCCGATCGACCGGTCACCGGCGGCTATGCGGTGCCGGCCTGCGTCATCCGTGCCGATATCGGACGAGTTGCGCAGCTGCGGTCTGGTGACAGAGTCACGTTCGCATCGGTCTCG
>JBDSGF010000120.1:0-3243 GCA_039919135.1 Candidatus Limnocylindria bacterium
TCCCGGCAGAACCAGACGGGTTTCGGGGTCCAGCCGGCCGAGCAGGCGCCCGAGCAGTTGCGCTATCTCAATCCGATTGTCGGCATGCTGGACATCGTCTCCCGGGTCGAGATCGACGGACCCACGCGCTTCACTCGCTCGCTGTACGAGCTCTTCGGCCAGGATCTGGCCAGCACATCCTTTTCCGTCGGCTGCGATGGACTCGGCTGCGAGGGCTTCGGTGGCACCGACCAGCCCTTGCCGGTGCCTGTGGATGCCTTCGGCCAGGCTGCTCGCGCTGACTACTGGTGGCCGCGTGTCGCCGTCAGCTTCCTGATCGTCGCCGCGGTCCTGACCCTCGCCTCGATGCGCCTGGTGGTGCCGGCCGGCATGCGCTGGGCCTTCCGGCGCGGTGGTGTCCGACGGATGGCCGCGGCGCCTCTGGAGACCAAACCATGACCGATCGCCTCGTCGCCGATGCGGTCGCCGCGCGTTTGGGGTCCGACGCCATCGGACGGCTGCGCAGCCTCCGCCGCCGCCTGTGGTGGCGACGGGCCGTGCGGTCCGGCCTGCTGATCGCCGCCGGGACGACCCTGCTCATTGCGCTGGTGCAGCTCATCGCTCGCGCCTTCCCGCTGGAGGCGACACCCTGGGTGCAGGTGGGGGTGATCGGCTTCGCGCTGATCGGCTGGGTGGTCGACGCCATGCGCCGGCGCCCGAGCCTGATCGACGCCGCCCGCCGCGCCGACGAGGAGCTTGAGCTGCGTCAGCGGCTGGGGACCGCGCTCGAGCTGGCTCGCCACGAGACCGACGACCCACTCGAGGCGCGCCAACTGGCCGACGCGCGGGCACGCCTCAACGCGGTGGACCTGCGCCGCGCCTTCCGGCCTCGCCTTGCTCGCCGTCCTCTGGTGGTCGCGGCAATGGGCCTGACGATGACCCTGCTGCTGGTGGCGTGGCCGAACCCGCAGGACGACGTCATCGAGCAGCGGCGCGCGGCGCGCGAGGCCGCAGAGCGCGTTGCCGAACGTGTCGAGGAGGTCGCCGACGAGGTCGGCGAGGAGAACGTCGAGAACCCCGACCCGCGACGCGAGGAGCTCGAGCGCCAGCTCCGCGAGCTCGCGCGCCAATTGCGCGAGCAAGGGGACGACCGCGAGGCGACCCTGGCGCGCATCGGCTCCGTACAGGAGGAGCTGTCGCGCCTGACCGATCCGCAGGCTGCGGAGAGCGACGCCGCGCTGACACAGCTCGCCCGCTCCACCTCGCGCGCGGCAACCGACGACCCCGACGCGAACCCAGACGGCGAGCCGGAGGAGGCGGCCCAGGACCTCGAGGAGCTGGCCGAGCAGACCGATGCACTCTCGCCCGAGGAGGCGGCGGCACGTGCCGCCGAGCTGCGCCGCGCCGCACAGGCCGGGTCGGCATCCCAGCCGCAGGCCGCCCGCGCGTTGGCCGAGGCCGCCGACGCCCTCGACGCCGCCGCACGCTCCGGTTCCGAGCAGGATCGGCAGGCCGCCGCCGAGGCGCTCGAGCGTGCCGCCGACGCTGTCCGCCAGGCCGAGAGCGACCGGAAGGTCCAGCGCGACGTCGCCCGCGCCCAGTCGGCGCTCCAGGAAGGTGCCCGCCAGGTGGCGCGCGCCGGCCAGCCGACCGCCACATCAAGCGGGCAACCCGGTACCTCGGGCCAGCCGGGCGCCTCCGGCCAACCCGGTTCGTCCGGCCAGCCGGGCAATCAGCCGGGAAGCTCGGGCCAACCGGGGAGCCAGCCCGGGAGTCAACCGGGCACCCAGCCCGGGAATCAACCGGGCACCCAGCCCGGGAGTCAACCGGGCACCCAGCCCGGGACTCAGCCCGGATCGGGCGGCGGCACGACGGTGCGGCGCATCCCCGGTGGCGGCCTGCGCACGGGCGGCTTCGACGGCCCGACCTCCGGCAACCAGGGCTCAGAGACCGATGACGAGGGCAACGTGCTCTCCGACTTCGAGCGCTTCGGAAGGCCGGGCGACCCCGACTTCATCGCCGGCAGCGGCGGCAATGGCGGGACCGACCAGACCGGCTCCGGCACAGGTGTTGGCTTCGACAACGAGAGCGTGGTGCCGTACGCATCGGTCTTTGATCTCTTCAACGATTACGCACAATCGGCCCTCGATCGGCAGCAGGTGCCGATCACGCTGAAGGACTTCGTGCGCGATTACTTCTCCCGCCTTGAACCCACGGAGTGAGCACAAGACCGATGACCGAGCCGATCCCCACCACCACGCCGCGACCAGAGCAGATTGACCCGGAGCGCTTCGCCGAACTGGCGAAGGCGATCGAGCGCGAGGTCGGCGCCTATATCGTCGGGCAGCAACAGCTCGTGCGACAGACGCTGATCAGCCTGATCGCCGGCTCGCACGCGCTATTGGAGGGAGTGCCCGGCCTCGGTAAGACGATGCTGGTGCGCACCATGGCCGATGCCCTGGACCTGGGCTTCAGCCGCATCCAGTTCACGCCGGACCTGATGCCGGCCGACATCGTGGGCACCAACATCATCGTGGAGGAGGGTGGCGAGCGGCGCTTCCGCTTCCAGCAGGGACCGATCTTCGGCAACCTCATCCTCGCCGATGAGATCAACCGCGCCACGCCAAAGACCCAGTCGGCGCTGCTGGAGGCGATGCAGGAGCACCGCGTCACCGTCGCCAAGCAGCAGTACACGCTCTCGGAGCCATTCTTCGTGCTCGCCACCCAGAACCCGCTCGAGATGGAGGGAACCTATCCGCTGCCGGAGGCGCAGTTGGATCGGTTCTTCTTCAAGATTGACGTGCCCTTCCCGTCCGAGGAAGACCTGATCGCGATCATGGAGCGCACGACGGGCACCGAGCAGCCGTCGGTGGGCAAGGCCGCTTCCGGAGCCGATGTGGTGGCCATGCAGCGGCTGGCGCGCGACGTCCCGATCGCCTCGCACGTGATGGCCTACGCCATTCGCCTGCTGCGCGGGACCCACCCGGCGACCGAGCACGTGCCGGAGATCGTTCGGTCGTACGTGCGCTACGGCGCCTCGCCACGCGGCGCGCAGGCGATGGTGCTGGGCGCCAAGATCCACGCCCTGCTCGACGGCCGCTTCAACGTCGCGTACGGCGACGTGCAGGCCGTCGCGGCGCCGGCCATGCGGCATCGGGTCATCCTCAACTTCGAAGGTGAGGCCGAGGGCATCAGCACCGATTCGGTCGTGCGCGCGATCATCGCCGAGACGCCCACCGAACCAGCCGAGTAGGCGGTCCCGTG